>CANODU010000004.1 GCA_947565185.1 uncultured Eggerthellaceae bacterium
CCATTCAGCGCTTCATGTCATCGCGCTTGAGGGAGCTCGGCATCAGCCTGAGCTCTTACCCGGTTCTCATCTACCTCTACTACGCATCTGGGAGCCAAGGCCTTGAGTTCACCCAGACCCACCTCTGCAAGGAAAGCGGACAAGACCCTGGTCTCATTTCCCGAAGCCTGAAGAAGCTTTCCGAACAGGGCTATGTGAGGATCCGCGCCAATACGGAGAAGCTCTCCAGCAACCTCGTCTCGATAAC
The DNA here is from genome assembly GCA_947565185.1 of uncultured Eggerthellaceae bacterium. GTDB lineage: Bacteria > Actinomycetota > Coriobacteriia > Coriobacteriales > Eggerthellaceae > MGBC163016. The sequence goes on from CANODU010000004.1 coordinate 248, forward strand.
GAACTCTGGAATGAAGATAGCAAAGGAGATCGAAGCGCGCATAGACCAATGGGAAGCAGAATGCTGGGATGACCTTCTGACCAAAAAGGAGAAGGATTGTTGCCTATCTGCGCTGCAGAAGGTGTCATTGAGCATCCTTGAGGAAGATGACTGAGGTTCTTCTCTGGATGCTATCCCACAAGGGTTGAGGCACAGCCATCGTAGGCCATCATCAAAAGAAGCAAGAGTGATCGTTGTCGTGGGTGCCGGCAACAGCCGGCACCTTTGAATGCGCGCCGTGAGGCGCGCCACTGTTTTCGTCCAGGGTTGGGTTGCCGGGAAGGATGCAATAGACCTGTGCAAGCACAGGTCTATTGTTTTGCATTCGTGCCGCCAGTTGGCGGCACCCACGATCCCCTCAACCGGGCGATAAGCCCGGTTAGGCCGTTCGGATGCGAAGCATCCGTAAGGCCGTTCCATATCAGGAGGCCCTGCCTTAAGGCAGGGCCGACACATTTTTCAGGTAACAAGCACAAAAGAGATGCAGGTACCTGCCGGACCTCACAGATCCTGTGTGCAGCCTGAAAGGTTGCCGCAGGATCTGTGGCCGATCATAGTTGTTGTTGCAAAGCTGAATGGGGTAAAGGGGTTGAAGCCGATTCTGCAGGCCAAGAAATCCATGATATACATCATCATGGATTTCGCAGGCCGAAGCCTCGTAGGTGCCGGCTTCTGCCGGCACTGCGAAGCAGCTGAACACCCCTTCACCCCATGAAGGTAAAAGGGTGTTATAGGTTTGCGCAAAGCACAAACCTATTGTTTTGCATTCGTGCCGGCAGTTGCCGGCACCTACGAAAGGAGCTGGGTAAGGGTGCGGAAATCCGCTTCGAGGGCCTCTTGCTTGCTTCGATCGTAGAGCGCCGCTGCCGGATGATATACGGGCAGCACCTTGAACTTGCCCACCTGATGCACTTTGCCATGCAAGCGCGTGATGCCCTGATCCGTCTTGATGATATGGCGCGTAGCGAAGTTGCCTAGCGTGACGATGACCTCCGGATCCACCAGCTTCGCCTGGTCATGCAGGAAATGCGCGCAGGCTTGTATCTCCTCCACCTGCGGATCCCGATTGCCTGGCGGTCGGCACTTGAGCACATTCGCGATATACACATCTTCTCGACGAAGGCCAGCCAGCCCCAAGAGCGCATCCAGATTCTTGCCTGCAGCGCCCACGAAGGGGCATCCCTGCAGGTCTTCGTTCTTGCCGGGTGCTTCCCCGACGATCATCACGCGCGCCGTGGGCGATCCGTCACCGAAGACGACGTTCGTGCGACCTTCCCAAAGCGGGCAGGCATGGCACTCATTCGCGGTGGCTGCAAGCTCTGCAAGATCCATGATGGGTCACCGTGTAGCGATGTAGATGCGCGGCATGCGCGAAGAGCCGAATCCGATGCAGACCTCATGCGGCACCGTGCCCAGAAGATCAGCCATCTCGTCGATGGTGACCACGGCGTTGCCCGCTTCGCCCACGACGAGCACCTCATCTCCTATCTGCGGCTCCAGCTTGCCGGCGCTGCGGCGCGTGCGCAGATCCACCTCGAACATGGACTGGTCCATGCAGATGGCGCCCACCTGCGGGTGCTTCATGCCGTCCATGATGACATCGATGCGATCAGACAGGCCCCGCCGATAGCCGTCAGCGTAGCCGATGGGTATGGTGCATACCTTCGAGAAGCCGCCCGAGCGATGCAGAAGGCCGTAGCTCACGCCCTCCCCCACCGGCACCGTCTTCACCTGCGTGATGCGCGCATGCACGCTCATGGCCGGGATGAGATCCACGATGCCGTACGTCTCGGGGCACGGATAGTAACCGTAAAGCGAGATACCCAGGCGCACCATGTCGAAGTGCACCTCAGGATAGCGGATGATGGCTGCGGAATTCGCCGCATGGACGATGCCCGGATCGATGCCGAATGCGCGCATCTCAGCGATGGTATCCACGAAGTGCGACGCCTGGATGTTGAACTCCATGGTATCCGCCGCATCCGCCGTAGCGAAATGCGTGAACGTGCCCACCAGATCCAGCGCCCGATGGAACGAGATGCGCCGCATGAACTCGATGACCTCGTCGAAGCGCACGCCGATGCGATTCATGCCCGTGTTCACCTTCAGATGGAACGGTGCGCGCAATCCGATGGAATCCGCCGCCTCAGCGTACTGCACGGCGAACTCTGCTGTATAGACGCTGGGCATGATGCGATAGGCTAGAAGCAGTGGGATGGTGGCCGCCGGTGGTTCCGCCAAGACCAAGATGGGCGCGCCGATGCCGGCGTTACGCAACTCAACCGCTTCCTCTACCGTGGCCACGCCCAAATAGTCCGCCCCTGCGCTCAAGGAGCTCTTTGCGCAGCGCACCGCTCCGTGCCCATACGCATCAGCCTTGACCACGGCCATGAGCTTGACGCCTGGTTCCAACAGCTGCTTGATGGCCAACGTATTGTGATGGATAGCAGAGAGATCCACCTCCACCCATGACCAGCGCTGATCCACGGGAGGGATCTGATCCAGTTCGGCGTAGTCGAACTGGGCACCGGATTCGTCAGCGTTCGGCACGCGCATGTACTTGTGCATATCCGCCGGGAAGAAGTCGTTTGACTTGCCCCACAGGCTCTTCTCAGGGCCCGGCTTCTGTTCGGGCTTCACCGTATTCGGCACCTGCCAGCCACTGCGTGCTGCCTGCGATTCGGTATTGCGAAAGCCGCGCGCGTCTCTATCCACGGGACCAGCATCACGCGTTGCCCGCGAGCGACGCATGGCATCTCCGGCCGAGACGAAGCCGGGGCGGCGCTGCGAAAAGCCCGTGAATCCGTTCGGGAGATCCTCAGATGCCATGGCTTCAGTGCCCCTCCCTGGCCATCATGGAGACCGCATGGGGGAGCACACCTTCGATAGCCTCCCAATTCTCTGTGGCCGCCTTGGTGGATCCGGGCAGATTGACGACGATGCATGTGCCTCGCTGCATGCACACAGCGCGCGAGAGCATGGCGAATGGCGTGATGGTCATGGAATGGGCGCGCATGCCCTCAGCGATGCCCGGCACGTCACGATCGCATACCTTGCGCGTAGCTTCAGGCGTGACATCACGCGGAGACAAGCCGCTGCCGCCACACGTGAGCACGACGTCTACGCCCTGCTCATCCGCTGCCGCTACGATAGCACGAGCGATCTGGTCCACATCATCCTTCACGATGACATGGCTGGCCACTTCCCAACCCTTGGCCTTCACGCGCTCTTCCAGCGCGTAGCCAGCGTCATCTTGCGTGAGGGCGCGCGTGTCAGAGCACGTGACGATGCCGATGCGCACTACCCTATCCGTTGCGCTTCCCACCTTCTGTCCTCCTTAGAGCACGGTCTCTTCAGGCACACCCATGAGGATGCACTCCACCATATCCCCGGCCCGCGCTGGCGTCAGCCCCTCCGGCATGACCGCCATGCAGTTCGAACGCTGAATGACGCCGAACAACCCCGAGCTCTGATTCTTCGCAGGCGTGACCTCATAGGTTCCATCCGCCGCTTTTCCATAGACCGAGCGCAAGAGGATGCGCCGTGGATCCTTCTTCTTGACGTCTTGCGTGAGGCGCGCATGGATGCGCGGGAAATCAAGAGCGCTGAAGCCCTGCATCTTGCGAAGCGCCGGGCGGATGAGCATCTGGAATCCGCAGTAAGCCGCAGCAGGATTGCCCGGCAGACCAAAGACGGGTGTGCCCTCTACGTTGCCGAATGTCTGCGCTTTGCCGGGGCGCATGTTCACGAGCGTCATGAAGACCTGCCCGGCATCAGCCACCACGGATTTGATGAAGTCGAAATCCCCATTCGCAGCACCACCCGTGGTGATCACGAAATCGTGATCCTTCACCGCTTGGGTCACAGCATGTCGAAGATCCTCATAGGTATCTGGCACGATGGGAAGCACGCTGGGAATGCCGCCTGCATCCTTGATGCACGCAGCCATGGCCTGCGAATTGGATTCGCGGATGTGCCCCGGTCCGGGCACCTGAGTGGGCGGGACCAGCTCTGAGCCCGTGGCCATGATGGCCACTTTCGGCCGCCGGTGCACGGCCACCTCGGTGATACCGCAGCTGGCAAGGCATCCGAGCCCTGCCGCCCCGATGACATCCCCAACGTGCAAGACCGTATCTCCTGCATGTGCCTCTTCGCCCGCGGCACGCACGTTGGAGCCGGGGTCACACGGGGCCGTGAAGGACACGACCGAACCGGGCTTGCCATCCCCTGACACCACGCCCACGATCTCATACTTCACCACCGCATCAGCCGCAGCCGGCAGCTCGGCGCCCGTCATGATGCGCACGCATTCGTCTTCGCCGATGGGCCCCTCATAGACGCTGCCAGCGCCCACCTCAGCGATGACCTTGAGGTTCACCGGCTCCTCTTCGCTAGCGGCCCTGATCTGGGTAGCGCAGAGCGCAAAGCCATCCATGGCCGAATGGGCGAAGGGCGCCACATCTATGTCGCTGGATGCGGGCTCCGCCGCTACGCGTCCGAGCGCCTCCAGCAGCGGCACGCGCTCTTGAGGAAGCGCATCCACATGCGAGAACACCAACTGGCGCGCCTCTTCGACCGATATCATCTTGTCCGTGGGATTGGCCTCTGTCATGACCCGCGCCGCCCCCTAGCTGCGATCCACGTTATAGAACGCATCCATGCCGGCATATGTTGCCGACTCATCCAGCTGCTCTTCGATGCGCAGCAGCTGGTTGTACTTCGCCACGCGATCAGAGCGCGCCGGTGCTCCTGTCTTGATCTGGCCCACATTGGTGGCCACGGCCAGATCCGCGATGGTGGTATCCTCCGTCTCACCGGAGCGATGGCTCATCACGCATGCATAGCCATGGGTCTTCGCCAGCTCAATGGCCTCCAGCGTTTCGGTGAGCGAGCCGATCTGATTCACCTTGATGAGGATGGCATTCGCGCATCCCAGCTGGATACCCTTCGCCAACCGCTTGGAATTGGTGACGAACAGGTCATCGCCCACCAGCTGCACCTTATCCCCGATGCGCTCCGTCAGCGCCTTCCAGCCGTCCCAATCCTCTTCGGCCATGCCATCTTCGATGGAGATGATGGGGTACTTCTCCACGAGCGCAGCCCAATAATCAACCATCTCGCTGGAGGTGAGCTCACGCCCCTCGCCGGCCAAGATGTACTTGCCCGACTTCTCGTCGTAGAACTCCGTGGATGCCGGATCCATGGCGAACATGATGTCGCGGCCGGGCTTGTAGCCTGCTTTCTCGCACGCTTGCGTGATGAACTGCAGCGGCTCCTCATTGGACTTCAGATTGGGAGCGAAGCCACCTTCGTCACCCACGCCGCCGCCCAGACCAGCATCATGGAGAACCTTCTTCAGCGTGTGATAGATCTCAGCGCACCAGCGCAGCGCCTCGGCGAACGTCTCCGCACCCACGGGCATGATCATGTACTCCTGGAAGTCCACGTTGTTGTCCGCATGCACGCCGCCGTTCAGGATGTTCATCATGGGCGTGGGAAGGATATGCGCATTCGCGCCGCCCACATACTTATAGAGCGGGAGCATGGAGGACTCCGCCGCCGCGCGAGCGCATGCCAAAGACACGCCCAAGATGGCATTCGCGCCCATGGCACCCTTGTTGTCCGTCTCATCCACGTCCAGCATGATCTGGTCGATCTCACGCTGGTTCTCAGCATCCATGCCCACCAGCGCACTGGCCAGTTCCCCGTTCACATGCTCCACGGCATCCTGAACGCCCTTGCCCATGTAGCGATGGATGTCGTCGTCGCGCAGCTCCACGGCTTCGAAGGCGCCGGTGGATGCGCCGGACGGCACCGCCGCTCGGCCCATGGACCCATCCGCGCACACGACCTCCACCTCAACGGTTGGGTTGCCGCGCGAATCGAGGATCTCCCTGCCCAGAACGTCGATGATCATCGCCATAGGATATGCCCCCTTAGAAGGTGATTTGTCTGACGTCCGCCATGATAGCATTCAGAGGCTTGCCCACAGCCCGTGAGGCCGTGACGAAAAGAGGGCGCAGCCGCTCTGGCCGCGCCCTCCCAAAACTTCGATGCGGAGCAGATCCCCGTACGCTAGCGAGACTTCTTGCGCCGCGAGATGACCAAGAACGCGATGGCGCAGAGCGCAAGCGCTGCCACGCACAAGAGCGTGACGACGATGGGCATCAGCGTGTCCCCCGTCTGAGAGAGATCGTTCGGCTGACCGGTGACGCGGATGTTGCGCTTCTGCGGATCATCTTGCGGGCCATAGCCATCATCGGGACCCATCTGAGGCTGATCATCACCCGCGCCTGGGTTCGCAGGATCACTCGGGTCATTCGGGTTGTTCGGATTGGTGGGATTGTTCGGGTTGTTGGGATCGTTAGGGTTATTCGGGTTGTTCGGATCATTGGGATTAGTGGGCTCTTCGCTCTGCCTGTCGCCCAGATATGCTGTGAACGGCTCCTCCTGATAGACCGGATCGGATGTCTGTGTGCGAGAGGCCGTCACCGTGCGCAGCGCATAGACATCAGCGCGCCCCTCATCGGCTGATGCGGATTCATCCATATAGGGCACCTCCACGATGACCTCTGCCCCAGAGCTCTTCGCCTCATCCAGAGAGAGGACGATCTGGCCCACGGACAGCCCTTGCGCGAAGAGATCATGACCGCCAGCCACATACAGCGTGATGCGCGTCTTGTCTCCCACTGGGTTGAACGTGGCCTCATGGATCTTGGTATTCTCATTGATGTAGCTGCTGAAATCGAAACCGACACCTACGGCGTCTTCCGCATCTGCGTTCACATCCACATCCATGACCAAGGAGAACGCGCTCACATCCGCTCCCTTGCCATCGAGGGTGACGCCCACATCGCTTCCATTCTGGGAGAAGCGGATCTCGCTCTCCCCACCAGCCGCCCATGCCGTGCTTGCCATGCCCAGGCAGAGGGTCACTGCAGCTATGAGCGCGCAGAGCGCGGGCATCATTCTCTTCATGATCATCGTCTGCATCTCCTTATCCATCAGCTGCATATGCCTACTGGCCTTGCGCATCGCTTCGAAGCGTGATGCCTGGAAGCGTTTCGGGGACATCCACGAACACCGTGTCAGCGACCAGGCGCTGGCCTTCATTGGTGAATGCATCGTTCACGCGATAGAGCTCCGCGCGCACTTTGGCGGGCAGTTGCGCATCAGGCGCGATCCAGTAGACCCAGCGCCCGTCGGCGGTATCGCCGATGAGAGAGCCATCGGGCACTTCGGCCAGGAGCACCTGCTCAGCGTTCAAGATCTCCTCGCCGCCTTCGGTCGTGGTAGAGCCGCCCACGATGGTGCCGCTTTCGTCATAGAGCACCACCACGTTGTAGGCCGGGTTGCCCTTGACGGCGCCTGTGAACAGGATGCTGCCTGCCGGGATCTTCTGGTCCGGCCTGCTGGCATCCAACTGGAAGTCAGCGGTGAGCGTGCCGATAGCCTTGATGTCCTCTTGACCTTGCACGCTGGTGAAATCGATGTTGTCACCAGACGGTCCGAAGATGCCGATCTCATCGATGCTCACATTCGCTCCCGCCTTATCCGGAGCGACGATGCGGATGAACCGAGCCCTTTCAGAGCAGATCCAGCCATTCGAGCTGCCTTCTTCGTTCCTGCCCGTGAAGAAGACGTCCGCATAGCCCTCATCCTTCATGGCGAACGTGCCTTCAGCGACCTTCGTGAAGTTCAGGCCATTCACGCTGGTCTCGATGACATACGCTCCCATGGCGTCGCTTGCACCAGGCTTGTAGCGAATGGAGGCCACATCCTTGACCTGCTTCATGTCGATGAGCACATACGGCGCTGCTGCAGGCGTGTTGCCATCGCGCACGGTATGGCCCATATAGCTCTCATCGCTTGTAAGGATGGAATCGATGGCCTTCGGCGCATCCGCTTCAGCCTCGCCGGGGCACTCAGGCTCAGCGCCTTCGGTCACATCGACCGATGAATCCACGGGCTCTTCGGCATTCTCTCCCACAGCCACCATATTGGTCTCCACCGTCCACTCGCTTGGGGTGAAGCGGCCGTTGCCATCCAGCTTCTTCTGCTCGGTCTCCGTGGGCAGCGAATAGTTCAGGAACTTATCCACCGCTTTGACCTGATAGGAAACAGCCCGGTTGCCCAGATACGACGCATCGTCGGTGAAGGTGGCGCTCCCGCCTTGCCCGGCCTGGGTGAACCCGATGACCTCTTCTTGGCGCTTGCCGGAAGCATAGGTGATGCGGGTGATCTCATAACCAATGAGCGAGTCAGCAAGGGAGGCGTCCGTTGTGTTCAAGGCGAGCGTGACCTTGCTCCCATCCTGAGCAAGGGCAACGCTGGTCATGGTGCGGTCCGTCACCTGAGGAGCATCCGGATGAGCACGCGTCCATTTGACCGCATCGTCGTTCACGTATTGGAGCGCTCGCGTCTCCTTTTCATATTGGCTGACGTAGCGCTGCGTCTCAGCATTCGGCTCAAAGCCCCAGCTCTTGAAGAAATCGGTCAGATCCTTGTTCGCCGCAGCGCTGGCAAGGCGGATGATGTTCTGGCTCTCGCCCGCATTGACCACAAGACCTGGCTGGGGAGCCGCTTCGGGATTGCGGGCATATCCATCCACCCGCGCGAAGAAGCGATTGGCCTTCAGATCATCGTAGTTCGCGTAGAGCGTATAGACCTCGTTCGCATCATGCGACAGCATGAGCTGCCAGTACATGGCCAGCTGGGTGAACACGCTGCCCGTCCTGCCCATATCACCAGAGGTGACGCGGTCGTAGACCGTTTGGTAGTTGAAGCGCGTCGTGCCCTCATTGATCATCTTGCACAGCTGCGCGAAGTAGTTGTTGGTGACCTCAGCGTAGGCGTAGCGGTTGTTGTTGATGTTGTGGCCGATCTCATGAGCGCTGCCCCAACCGAAGTAATAGCCATCCCCTGCTTGCCTCGTACCGCCGGGTGCGGTGGCCGCATCGGAGATGGGGCTCAGGATGGCGAAGTTGCCCGATTGCGGGAAATCGACGCCGATGTGATTGCCCGCTGCGTACATGAAGGCACCGGCGAACATCACCATGCAGCGGATGTTGAGATGCTGCGCAGATATCTCATTGGTCTTCGCAACGCCCTCGCCCGGCTCCATGAGGCCCTTATGCTGATAGAAGAGCTTCATCATCTGCTCAGAGCCATCCATGTGCTTGATGAGCGACTCTGCCCTCTCGCGCGTCGTGCTGCCCGTGCATGCCCTGGCCGCTTGCGTAGCGGGCACTGAATACATCATGGTGTCGGTGACCAGCTCTGTCGCATTGTGGATGCAGTTGCGCTCATCGTAGGCGCAATCCACGCTGGGATTGATGGTGTCCTGCGTGGCTCCATCCACCACCAGCTTGCTCTCCTGCAGATGCGCCTGCCTGTGCGCCTCAGCGCTGTCCTTGGAGCTCTGAAGGAGCGCGAGCGTTTCATCCAGATCAGAGATATAGCTCTCAGCCTTCGCCACGCGCTGCTCATGGTCAGAGACGTTATGCAGATCGAGCGTGGGGATATCATGCGCGCCCATGATACGGACGTACCATTCCTCATTAGGATTGTTGCCCGTGTATTGAGCATAGAGCGGACCGCCGTGCTCCTTGCCCTTATCAGAGATCTTGTCGGGGACCGAATAGACGATGCGCTGGCCTGCGGGGAACGTGCCGCCATAGCTAGGTGCGAACGAAGATTCCGCATACTGCTGCCCCACATAGAGCTGCACCTTGGAATTCGACCTCACGTTGCGCGAAGACGCATACATGATGATCTGATCTCCCGCAGCAGCCACCTTCCCGAGCGGTTGCCACGAGTTCAAGCCGGTGATGCCCAAGTTCTTGCCATTGTCAGCAGCAGGCGATATGTCCGTATGGATCTTGATGATCTCCGACAGACCCGCGTTCTCATCAGCCAGAAGCTGCTTGGCGAAATCGAGGTCGAGCTGCACGATGGTCTTGTAAGGATAGTAATTGCCATCCGCATCGGGCGTGTTCAGGCGACGATCCAGCTCTTGGAGCTTCGCCTCATCCACCCCATCGGCCAACTGGATGTGCATCTCGTCAGTGAACAGCGCGTTCACATCGTCTTCGATGCTGTCATACCCATGGAAGCGCATCTCAGCGATGTCGATCAGGCGCGGATAGCGGCACATGCCGATGAGCACCTTGTCCGCATGCAGGCCACCGGCGATCTTGATGAGCGTGTAGGTGCGCCCATTCGCGCATTTCTGCTGCGTGAAGGACACGCCTGGCACGCGCTGCCATGCAGAACCACCCGTAGAGGCATGGACCACCACGCCGCTGTAGTCGATGTTCTGAGAAGATGCCGCATAGGAGATGAAGCCGATCTCCTTCACGCCATCGAAGGTGACCTCGATCCCGTGGCTGCCCGCATTGTAGGTGCACCCCAGATCCCAGTCGGCCTTCTTGGCGTAGGAGGTGTAATCATCGTCGAAGAGGCCGAGCGCGGTGCTCGCATTCGCATCAAGCTTGCTGTCGACCATCCCTGCACTGATGGCCCGGGCTGACATGATGCCCGTGAGGTAGCGGCCGTTCGCATCCTTGCTGTTCACCAGCTTGTAGGTGGGAAGCTCGGCAGGCGCGATGGTAGTGGTCTCCGCACCCACCGTGTTCGACGGACCGCTCTCGCCGATCTCATTCACGCCGGTGACATAGATCTCATAGGAGGTCCTATCCTCCAAACCAGAGATCTGATAGCTGCTCCCGGTGATGCGACCGGCATCGTTGGCTCCACGCGGCGTCATCTGCCAAGCGGATTCGCCTTCCTTACGCCAATGGACCACATAGAAATCCGTGTCCTCCATGGCCTTCCAGCTGACGTTCACCAGCTTATAGCCACCGAAGGCGCGCACGGTCTCTGGCTTGTCAGGCACCTTCGTAGCCTTGGGCGTCACCGTGATGGGATCGCTCCATCCGCTTCGCCACGCACCGTTGGTGGACTGGACCTTCACCGTATAGGTCTTGCCATTCTCCACCTTGCCCTTCGGGCCGAATTTGAATGATGTCACCTCAAGGGAAGTGTTCTTGGTGGGAAGGATCTGCTCGTTGCCATCCAAGGCGATGGAGACCTCATAGCCCGTCACGTTCGGCTCTAGTCCCCAAGAGACCGTGAACTGCTTGCTGCCCGGCGTGGCGGCAAGGCCCTTCGGGATGTTGAGCTCCGGAGGCGCGATGAGGTCCTCCGTCCCGTTCAAGAACTCCACCGAAGAGATCTCTGCCAAGTTCAGGTTGCCGTCAGAGGCGCGGGTCTTGGTCACCGTGAGCGTGACCTTCTTGATGGCTATCTTCTTGCCGAAATCGATGATGATGTTGCCTGCGGCGTCGAAGTGCGCCTGCATCTGCTCAGCCGCATACGCCTTTTGGGGCAAGAGCCCCACGAAGGAAGCCATCTGCTCCAGCGCGCTTGCAGCGGCCGGCTCTGCGATCTGAACCTCTATGGTCTGCTCTTCGCCATTCTCATCGTCGTAGAGCACCTCCACGGTGCCACCAGTGACGCTATGCGGATGCGGCGTGACCTCGCCGGCATCGCTCACGTTCAGGGGCGGCTTGATGGTGATGCAGCCGATCTCCTCGCCCTTGAGCTGGTCTTGGAGGTTATCCAAGACCATGGTGATGGGATTCTCAGCGCTGATGCCCGCATCTTGGTCAGTGGCCAGCTTGAGCGACGTGCGCTCATCGGGATTCCCCACGACCTCGCTCACATCCACGATCTGGCTGTCCTCAGGGATGACCACGTTCTCGCTCACGGTGACGCCGGTGATGAGCGGCTTGGGTGCCACGCTGGAGGTGACCGCGTCACGCCCATAGCCCTCAGCCAGCACTTGCAGATCCGCCAGGCTGACATCGCCCGAGCCCGTGAGGTCGCAGTCGAGGGATTCAGCATCCGACCCCATGCCGGCATCCAGCACGTTCACCATCTTGTCCACATCGTTCGCGTCGATGGCATCATCACCGTTCACATCGCCGTAATAGATGATGCCCGCGCGGGATGAGCCGTCGGCGTCCAATTGATCCCATGCGCTGATCTTCACCGTATAGGAGCGGGGAACATCATCTGCCACGGTGATGTCTTGGACATAGGTGGCGAACTTGTCAGCAGTGATAGTGATCTGATAATCGCCCGGCTGGACGTTCACGTAAGTATAGGAGCCATGGTACCCAGCTCCATCAGGAGAGGTGGCGATGACGTTGTGGCCGCGATGGGAGAGCGAGACCGAGAAGACAGGCGCGCTGGCCGCTTCGAAAGGCTTCGCATCGGTGACGTCCACGTGGATGATGCTCTGGATGACGGGCTGGTCGTCCTGAGCTGGCGCCGTCGGATCCGGTGGCACATCCTCCTTGAAGCCACCATCCTCGCGTGCAGATGGTTCAGGGTCCTCAGCGCCCTCCTCTGGCTGTGAGCCTTCCGAGGCCGCATCTCCATCCTGGCCTGGCTGAGCATCATCTGCTTGATCATCAGATGAAGGGAGATCAGCAGGTTGGACATCACCCTGCGCCTGCGCATCAGGCACGCCTTCGCCCTCATCCATGGTGTCTGCGAATGCAGGAATCCCGAAGAGGGAGACTGCCAGCGCAAAGGACGCGAAGGTGCAGACCACCTTGCGCGCGCATTGAGCCCAGGTCATGTGCCTCTTTTTCATGGCCGTCCGTTCCATATGCATGCTCCTTGCGAACGCCTCTACAAAGATGCGGGGGATTATATACGAATAGGTAACGGTTTCCTGTCACCAAGGCAACGAATCCCGAGGAAAACCAGACATATCCTGCCGCCGTTTTGGCACCTGCAGAGGGCCGCCTTTGGTTGTTGTGAGCGTATCAAGGGGACGGAGGAGTGAGACGCGCGTCGCGCATCTCACTCCTCCGTCCCCTTGATACGCGGCCAGTTGGCCGCACCCACGAGATCTGTGTCAGGTTGATGTGGGTGCTGGCAACTGCCAGCACAAATGAAAACAGTGCCCTTTGAATGGATATGCAAAGGGCATAACACACATCCTGAGAGAGCTTCGGTTGGATGAGCGAAGCGAATCCAACCTTTTGCGCAGTGCTTGCACTGCGCTGTTAGTTTGTGCGGCGAACGAACCTATCAGGTCAAAAGATCTTATGCGCCGCATCATCTTCCAGGCAGCAACAGGATGAGTGCTATAGGTTCGTGCAAGCACGAACCTATTGTTTTGGAAACGTGCGGCCAGTTGGCCGCACCCACGATGTCTTTCAACCGGGCGTAATCCCGGTTAGGCCGTTCATCTTGAGCGAAGCGAAAGATGTAAGGCCGTTCCATGAAGAGAGGCATTGCAAAGCAATGCCGATACACTTTGCATGGTGCCGCCAATTGGCCGCACCACGAGACCTCAGGATCAGGCCATGAGGTCTGACTTGTCCACCTGCTTCAGGTACCACTGCATGAGGCGCTCTAGAGGCTTGCGCAAGGCAAGGCCCAACAGAGCTGCCGGGATCAAGAACGCCAGCAGACCCGCGATCTGCTGCCAGAAGACGTCCCCATAGGTGCCCATCATGGCTTCGCGCATGGCATTCACCACATAGGTTGCGGGCAGATAGGGACTCAAAGCCTGCACGAAAGGCGGCAGGATCTGCAGCGGGAACGAACCGCCACAGCCCGTCACCTGAATGATCAGCAAGAGCACGGCCAAAGCCTTGCCCAGATTCGCAAAGGACACCACCAGCGCATAGATGAGGAACGTGAACACGAGCCCCGCCAGCCAGAACACCAGCAGATAGAGCCACGGATGCGCCACCTGCACCTGCAGGAAGAAGAGGTTGCCGAGCGCCATGAGCGTGGTCTGCGCTAGGGAGAGGAGCGCCATGATGGCGAAGTGGCCGAGGAAGATCTGGCGCGGCTTCGCATCGGTTAAGAGAGCACGGGTCTGCCTGCATGGCGCAGGCTTCAAGACGACGAGGATCAGCAGGGATCCGATGAAGAGCCCCAGCGTGGAATAGAGCGGTGCCATCTGCGAACCGAAGTTCTCAGCCGGATACACCGCGATGCGATCCACCCCGATGGGCGCCGCCAGAGCGCTGGAGAAGGCCGCCACATCTGTCGTCAAGATGGCGCTTATCGCTTCACCATCCCCCGAAGCCAAGGCCGAAGAGAGGTCGTCGGCCAAGCTCTGCACCACAGCTGCGGCATGCGTGAGATCCTCCGCTGTCTGATAGATGCCCGAAGCGGCATCTCGGAGCGCCCCCGTTGCGTCCCCCGAAGCGGCATCGAGAGCGTCCCCCACCGAACCCAGGGTCTCAAGGGAAGCGGTGACGTTGCGCGCCAGATCCTGTGCCTGGCCGACGATGCTCTCCAGCTGGGGCTTCAAAGCGTCGAACGAAGCGGACAGGCCGCTCACATCCGCATGAGCCTCCGAAAGCAAGCGCTGCACCTCGCTGCGTTCGGCTGAGATGTCCTCATTGCCCGCATCCAGCTTGTCCGCAGCGCTGCGCAGATTCGCCTGCACCTGTGTGAGCGTCTCCGCCTGGAAGCGCAGCATGCGCACCGCAGACGCCAGCACATCCGCATATTCCGGCGCGATGGTGCCCTCAAGAGAGGCCAGATCATCTGCGATCTGTCCGTAGGATGCGATGCGCCGGTCAAGGCCGTCAGCCGCGTCCCGCATCTGCGAAGAAGACTGCGCGAAGAGCGCTTGGGCGTCATCGAACATCTGCTTTGACGCATCGCCTACCGCACCGAATGCATCGTCTTCGCCTGTGAGAGGCGAGGCGATCTGATCCAGCGTTGCGCTCAGCCCCTCAGCTGCCGGCACGAGCGCACCAGCCCCTGACGCAGCTGCGTCAGCGAGCGCACCTGTGCGCGTGCGCGCCGAAGAGGCAAGATCATCGGCAGCATCCACGAGCGTTGCCGCAGAATCCGCCAGGCCACCATACGCCCGGAGCACGCTGGATGCCTGGTCTATCTGGAGAGCCACCTCTGAGATATGCTGCGCCATCTGAGCGATGCGCGCACCCGCGTCTTGGGAGTCCGCATAGTGCGCCACGCTCTTCGCAATGGAGAGCGCCACCTCAGACAGGGTCTTCGCGAAGACCTGATTCACCTCATAGGAGACCGTATCCGCACCGCGATCGGTGATCTTCGGCGCAATGGCGCTGACCTTCTCGTTGCTGTAGTAGATGATGCTGGCATGCTGGGCGTCATCAGCGTAGAACGTGAGCATGTCGCGGCTGAACTCTTGAGGTATGACCACGGCAGCGTAGTAGCGCCCTGAGCGCGCGCCATCCACGGCATCTTCGCCTTGCGTGAACACCCAATCTATCTGCGTGTTGGCACGCAGAGCAGAGACCACCTGCTCGCCCACGTTCACGCGCAAGGGGAAGAGGTCGGACTCATATCCCTCATCATCATTGGCCACAGCCACGGTGAGGTTGCCCGTGTGGTCGAAGACGTTCCAGCAGGCGATGATGTTGTACCACGCGAAGATGGAAGGCATCACGACGAGCCCGAGCGCGATGACCACCGAGACCACGTTCGACGCCATCCGGCGCATCTCGTCACGGAAGATGAGAGCCACGTTAGCCATGGTGGCCCTCCTTCGCACGGTCTTCGCGCGCATCCGTTGCGCCTTCGTCTGCCGCAGGCGCCATCTTCCCGCGCGCAGCGAATAGGTCGAAGAGCCCCTCTTCGGTCATATCCTCCAAACGCGCTTGGCGCAGGATGCTGTAGCGCACGGCTTCCACCACCACCAGCGCGATGATCACGACGATGATCCAGATGAGCCAGAACGTGAGCACCCACACCTTCTCAGAGGGCGTGAGCGCGAACACCACCGAGATGGCCACGGGGATGAGGACGCCTCCCAAGACGATGCCGCGCACGAGCTTCGGATAGAGGCGGGCGTAGCGCTCTGAGCGGCGCGCGATGGCTTCGCGGTATTCCTGCTTGTCGGCCAGCGCTCGCAGGATCTGGGAGATGCGATAGCGGCGGGCAGGCACTTCCACGCGTTCGCCGTTGTAGATGCCGCTCACGCGGATCTGGCTGGCCACCATCCGATTCACATTCGCCATGTAGGGGCGCACGATGAGCCCGAGCGCCATGAAGACGGCGAAGAAGACGCCGAGGATGGCCAGATCGCGCCCGTAGAGCGATCCGTAGAAGCCGCAGATGGCTTCGCGCATGGCACCGATGCCGTAGGTGAAGGGGAATGCCGGGTAGATGGTCTGGAAGAAGCCGGAGGTCATCTCGATGGGATAGAGCCCGGTGGCGCCAGGTATCTGTGCGAACACCAACACGATGCAGATGCCCTTGCCGATGTGCTGGAGCGTGACGGAGAGCGCATAGATGATGGAGAGATAGGACAGAGATGCCACCACCGCGGCCACGAAGAGCGCCGGGGCGCTCACAGCCTGCACGCCTAAGGCCAGCACGCCTGCACAGCAGATGACGGCTTGCGCGCATGCGATGAGAGCCAGCAGCAGGAAGCGCGCCAGATAGCTCTGCCACACCTTCATGTCATGGATCCCCTTGCCGTCCACCTCTTGGCGCATGATGACTAAGAGCATGAACGCCCCGATCCAGAATGTGAGGTTCATGAACAGCGGCGCCATGGCAGACCCATAGGCATTCAAGGGGTAGAGATCCTCGGTCACTAGCTCGGTGGGAGAGCCCATGAAGTCCGCGATCTTGGCTGCATCCAGATCCTCGATGCCAAAGTAGCTGGCGAGGCTCGTCGAGGCATCCAAAGCGGTGATATCCACGGACAGGTCCGCCATCTGCGTAGAGAGGCTGGCAAGGAGCGGTTGGGTCTGGTCCACAGCATCGTGAGCGCTTGCGAGCGCACCATCCAGCTGACCGAGCATGAGCGCTGACTCATCGGCCACGCCCACAGCACCCGTGATGGCCGAAGACAGCGAAGATGCCGTTGCGGAGACCTCTCCCAAAAGAGCTGCAGCCTGGGGCAAGAGGCTCTCCGTGGTCACCTTCCAAGAGCTCTGGGAGAGATCCGTCACCGCCTTCGACGCCTGCCCGAAGGCATCTGCTGCGTCCTTCACCGAAGACGCAGAGGTGGCCAAGGCGCCGCTTATGGACTGCAGGCCCTCCAGGCTCTGGGCAAGCTCCTCGTTGCGCGCATCCAGCGTGTCTGCCAAGGCCAAGAGCGGCTGCTTCGCAGCATCGGTGTCAGGAAGCCCGTCGGCAGTGGATCGGAGGCTGGCAGCAAGCTGGCGGCTCTGCTCCAGCATGATCTGAGCTTGCTGGATGGAAGCATCCGCTGTCCCTTGAGCGCCCTCTATGGCACCAGCGGCTTCGCCGATGGCGCCCGTGCCCGCGGCTGCCGCGTTCCCCACCGCCAAGATGGCGTTGCTCACGGCAGGCGTAGCCTGGCCGATGATGTCCGTGAGCCCTTCTTGGGCCTGGCGCGCCACGCAGGAGATGTCATCAAGCGCCGAGGAAGCATCCCCGAGGGCTGTCTGCGCGCTGGCGAGCGCTGAACGTGCTGCGGGAACCTGGTCACGTGCCGCATCCACCTCAGCGCCCACCTCTGCAAGCTTCGCTTGAGCCTCCTCCAACGCGGAGGAAACCTCCCCGAGCTTCTGAGCGGCCACCGACTTCAAGCGCGCTGCATCCTCCTCAGACGCATGGACGACGCCATCCACCGCCTTGACCACCGCATCGCTCACGGTGGCCACGAATGTGGAGTTGACCGTCTCATCCAGCGTGGTAGCACCTGCGTCGGTGATCTTGGGGCTCACCGGACCCGCCTTCTCGTTCACGTAATAGGCTATCTCGGGCTTATCCAACTCCCCTTCTGTGAGCGTCAGCAAGCGCTCGGTGAAATCCGGCGGGATCACGAACACCGCATAGGCCTGCCCCGCTGAGAGCATGGCCATGGATTCATCCTTGGAAGCGAACTCCCAGTCCAGCTGATCGTTCTGGCGCAACGCAGCGGTGATCTGCTCCCCGAGGTCCAGCTTGCCCGTGATATCTGAGCTGCCGCCCCGATCCTCGTTGACGACGCAGACCTTGAGGTTGCCCGTGTTCTCATAGGGGTCCCAAAAGCCCAACACGTTGTACCAGGTATAGACGGAAGGCAGGATGGCCAGCACGATGACGACGACGAGCGCCGCCGGTGCGCGCAACAGCCGCACGAGGTCTCTTCGCAATATCTTGAGGACATTGCGCATGATGCGCGCCTTCGCCTCCATCCGTTCGGTATCGTTTTGGTCGCATTGTCAGGCACAAGGCCTGAATCGGATTATTCTAGTCCAACGCCGACGGAGAGACGTCAAGGGGAAGAGGAAGCACATGGCCATTTGCTATGAACTGGAAGAGCTGCAGCTGAAGCCCGTGGAAGACCATATGTCCAGCCTCATCCAAGTGAATGAGAGCGAGGCTGAGCGAAGCACGGCGCCCGTCGTGGCCGTGGTCACCAAGCAGGAGTTTCAAGATCTTGGTCTTGAGAACCCGAACGCTCATGAATCCTTGGCAGAGCTGGCGGCTTCGGACAGCAACTACGTGGACATCTACCCCTCATACATCGTGGGATCGCTGGCGGTGCCCAGCAAGACCAGCTTGACCGAGCCGCCGCTTCTGTTCGCGTTCTACATGGATGAGCATATGCTTGTCTTCGTGGACGATGACCATACGGCCGAAACGGTGCTCAAGCACGTCATCAACATCGGCGTGCTGTCAGACACCACCACCGGACACTGCCTGTACGTCTTCTTCAAGGAGCTCTTGGTGGATGACCTCACGTTCCTGGCTGATTTCGAAGACCGGATGGAATCCATCGAAGAGCACATGCTGGGCTCCCATGCAGCCGTGCAGTCGAATGCCATCATGGAGTATCGGCGCCAGTCCATGCGCTTCGGCGTGTACTACCAAGAGATAGCCACCATGGCCAGCATCCTGTCCGACAACGAGAACAAGCTGATGAACGCGCAGGCTTCGCGTGCCTTCGACCATATCGAGAACCTGGCAGACCGCTTGGCGCGCAGGGCTGAGACGCTCAAGGAATACAGCTTGCAACTGCATGAGCTGCAGCAGACCCGCATCGACTTGAAGCAGAACTCCATCATGCAGATCTTCACCATCGTGACGGTCCTCTTCGCGCCGCTCACCTTGATAACCGGATGGTTCGGCATGAATCTGTCGGTCATCCCTGGGCTTGACTGGCCCTTCATGTGGATCACCTTGATCCTTGCCGCCGTCGTCTGCACAGCCGCGCTCTTGGCTCTCTTCAAATGGAAGAAGTGGCTGTAAGGCATCGTGGGGCACCGTATTGACTGACCGCTTCATGGGGGCACGATACGCTTATCGTCCGCTGGTTGCTCTCATGGGGGCATGGTACGCTTATCGTCCGCTGGTTGCTCTCATGGGGGCATGGTACGCTCATCGCCTCGACGCGTCGTCGCCTCGAACTAACTTCGGCAAACCCAGCCGAAGTGGATTTCTCGGCTCCTTTGGCTTGACCTCGGCTCAACGTACACATGCCCCCATGCGCTCCTCTGATTCATTGGTGATAGGCCGCAGATCCTGTGGCAACCCTGCTTCGCAGTGCCGGCAGTTGCCGGCACCTACAAGGGCCGCACACAGGATCTGCGGGCGCCTGGCAGGAACCTGTTGCTCTTCTGTGCTTGCTGCTTATTCCGTACAGACCTTCGTAGTGCAGAACTTTAGTTCTGCCCCGTATATGTGCTGAGAACTGATAGCCCTCTCTGAGCTGCAGCATGTAAAGGATGTGATGGGTCTGCGCTTTGTGCAGACCCATTGTTTTTATCCGTGCCGCCAGTTGGCGGCACCCACGAGAATCTGTGTCAGATTGTTGTGGGTACTGGCAACTGCCAGCACATTTGAAAACGGTGCCCTTTGCATGGACATGCAAAGGGCATGACACACATCCTGTGAAGGCTTTGGTTGGATGAGCGAAGCGAATCCAACCTTTTGCGCAGTGCTTGCACTGCGCTGTTGGTTTGTGCGGCGAAATTGCCTTTCAGATCAGATGACCTCCTGCGCCGCATCATTTTCCAGGCAGCAACAGAGCGTATCAAGGGGACGGAGGAGTGAGATGTCCTACGGACATCTCACTCCTCCGTCCCCTTGATACGCGGCCAGGTGGCGGCATCTACAGGATCAGGAGAGGTATTCCTTCAAGGTGCCCATGAGCGACTGCACGTCCAGCGGCTTGGTGATGCGACCCGTCATGCCCGCATCCTTCACCTTCAAGAGCGCATCGTCGAACGCATCAGCGGTCACAGCCAAGATGGGTATGCTGCGCGTATCCGAGCGATCCATGCTCCGGATGATGCGCGCTGCCTCGTCACCATTCATCCTGGGCATGCGCATGTCCAACATGACCACGTCGAAATGTCCTGGTTCCGCCGTTTTCAAGGTGTTGACCGCTTCGTCGCCGTCGCGAACGCCTTCGACAGCGAATCCATAGCGCTCCAACGTTCGCATGAGCACTTCGCGCGAAAGCTCGTCATCGTCAGCGATGAGCGCACGGCATCCTGAGAAATCGCATGCTTCCATCATGCTGGGCAGATCCGGTCGGCGCATGCTTTGAGCAGATGGCCTCATATCCTGAGGCAGATGCTCATCATCCAACTCCAGCGGGATGGATATGGTGAACGTGCTGCCCTGCCCCACCGCGCTCTTCACGGTGATGGTGCCGCCCATGAGATCGACCAGGCTCTTCGTGATGGTCATGCCCAAACCTGTCCCTTCGGTCTGCGCGACGAAGGGCGAAGAGCTGCGCTCGAATGGTTCGAAGATGCGCTCCAAGAAGTCTTCCGACATGCCGCAGCCCGTGTCTTCGATGGTGAACACGAAGGCACCGAAGCCCTTCGCAGCGCGCATGCGCTCTTCTATGGTGAAGGTGACGCGCCCGTCATCAGGGGTGAACTTGAATGCGTTGCCGATCACATTCATCAGCACCTGCGAAAGGCGCATCTTGTCAGCCACCACCTCGTCATGGCGCACGCCTGTGGTGTCCACGACGAATTCCAGCCCGCGCTTGACGGCCTGATCAGAGAACATGGAGGCTACCTCTTGCGAGAGCCGCCCGATGGACATGGGCCGACACGTGATAGCCAGCTTGCCGCTTTGGATGCGACTGGCGTCCAAGATCTCATTCACCAGCTCCAGCAGATGGTCGCACGAGACGAGGATCTTCTCCAAGCATTCGCGCACGCACGCGCTGTCCTCCAAGCATTCCAACGCCAGTCCCGCAAAGCCGGAGATGGCATTCATGGGCGTGCGGAAATCGTGGGAGATGTTCGCCAGGAACGTGTCCTTCGCCTTGCTCCCCTGTTCCGCCAGATCCAAAGCCGTTTCCAGCGCCTTCTTCTGCTGCTGCAGCAACGTCATGCGCTGCTTGCTCTTCTCCTCGACCTCATGCAGGCGCGTGATGTCTTCGATGAGCCCGAAGGCGAAGCGGTCGGTGGCGCCCATATGGCCCAAGCTGATGCGCATCCAACGACCATCTGCCAGCTCTCCCACGAAGAGCAGGCTGTTCAGCTCTCCGGTGCGGAAGGCCTTCATGCGCGTGCGGAGCTCATCTTCGTCGCCCCTGACGAACAGATGCTGCATGAATTCGACGAAGCTGATGTATTCGGTCTGCAAGCCCGTGATCTCGCACGCGGGTTTGGTCATCATGACCAAGAGCGATCGCAGATCGTAGAAGAAGATGCCCGCTTGGGCATTCAAAAGCGACGTGTGCGCTTGGCTGACCCATTGGGTGACGCACTGCACGAAGAAGCCGCAGCACTCTTCTGCTACCGGAAAGACCGAGACGTGCAGGAATTCGGATATGAGCGTGGAGACCGCTTCGAATTCGCACGCCACGCCCTCGATGGCTGCTGCCATGAAATAGTCCAGCCATGCGCTATCATCGTTGGGCCACAGCTCAGAGATGTCCCTGTTGCGCAGCTCATCCACCGTGGTGCCCGTCAGCTGGGCCATGGCAGGATTCAGGTACTCATACGTGACGTTCAAAGGCGCACCGGTGGCATCGGTATGCACATGCGCGATCCCGAAAGGCTGACTGCTTTGATCGAAAATCTGAGAGCAAACGGAAAGGATCTTTTCCATAGGTCACCCTTAGTCTTGATGCTTCCATTTACTATACCAGTTATTCTCTTGAATTTCATCATATATAAGCTACTAGATTATATTAATGCACCGCATTCATGGGCTGCATCATTATCTTGACTTGAGGAGCATGATGACCGATTCGCTTGCGCTCTACGCTCGATGCGTCGAAGGCTATGTGCATGAGAATGCTGCCCTTCAAAGCGCTGTTGGCGCCGAAGGGGATCACACGATGCTCCTGGAGCCCTTGGGCGAGGGCGAGCACAACGTGAACTTTTCCCTCACGGTGAGCCCACGCAGCAGCACAGGCGGAGAGGCGCACGCGTTCGTCGTACGCGCGAACGTGCTGCCGCAACCTTTCCACGCCTGCCAGATACGCTACGAATACGATGCGCTCACGTCCGTGGAACCCTCCGGATGTACGCCCAAGCCCGTCTTCGTGGACAGCTCTGAGGATGCGCCCGGCAAAGGCGTGCTGGTCGAGACGTTCTGTCCGGGACGCCCATTGGACTTCGACCATCTTTCAACCGATGACCTGGCGCGCACGGCGCGCATCATGGCGGATATCCATGCGGTAACCCCACTGAAGGGGTGTCCTTTGCATCGTCCGCAAGACCCGCTGTGTGCCCTGTATGCCGAATGCCTCGAACGCTTCGACCTCTACCGCTCATCGGCCTACGAAGATGCGAGCATCACGCGCTGGGTGGACCGCTTCTGCGCGCTCACCGAACATGCTCTTGATGCAGCAGGGCCCGCTGACGGCATTGCACACATCGTGAACACCGAGCCACTGGCTTCGCACTTCCTCCTCCCTGAGGGAGACCGTGCTGGCTTCTTCGTGGATTGGGAGCGTCCCATCTTGGGAGAAGTGGCGCAAGACCTGGCGTTCTTCTTGGCGCCTACCACCACCTTCTGGGACAGCGAATACCTCTTCCCCACAACGCATATCGACAGCTATCTGCGCACCTATTGGGATGCGGTGGACGACCGCTTCGAACGCGGATCCTTCGATGCCCGATTCCCCGCCTGGATGAAGGTGTCTGTCCTGCGCGCCATCGCGTGGTGCTGCAAGGCGCTCATCCGCTACGGCGGCAGCAGCGAACACCAGACATCGAAGGCGGCAGCGAAGATCCCTGTCTACTTATCTGACGACTTCCTGGAGATGATCCTTCAGGAGTGCTTCGCCGACTGAGGCTAAGAAGATGCCGCTTACGCGTCATCTACGGAAGACGTGTCGCACGATCGGAGGGTGATCCGTAGATGCGCATCCGATCTTGATGCGCATCCATGCCGGGCGAGGTGCCGCTTACGCGTCATCTACGGAAGATGCGGGACGGTGCAGGAAGCACGGAACTCTTCGCGCAGGGCATCGCCGATGCCCAATGCATCGTGCACGAACGCCTCCACGTTCCCGTACCGTTCGCACACCGCTTCCCAGAACGCCTCCAGATTCTGACGCCGGGCACGATGCTCTTCCACCAGATGGGCAGCGCGTTCCTCATCCCCGTGCGCTATATGGAGGAACTTCACATACACCGCTTGCGCTTTCGCATCCCGCGCGATGTTCGTCAAAAGGTAATCATCCAGGATGTCTTGGAAGCTGGCGCCCAGCACCGTGAGCACCAGCATGGTCATGACCCCTGTGCGGTCCTTGCCGCCGCTGCAATGCTGATAGACAGGCAGCCCACATCCGGCGCGCGCTATCACCTGCGCCAGGACCTCGCGCATCTGAGCCACCGTCTTCGGATTCGCCAGCGAACGATAGAAGTCATCGGGGTCGCACGCCACATCGCGCCCCACCTTCTGACCTGGACCCGCGCCCTTGTCGTATTCGATGCCCACCTTCTCAAGGTCATAGAAGGGGATGTGGAGTTGATCGATGCCTGCGGGCACCGCGTTGGGCTTGGCAGACACCTCCCAGCCACAGCGCAGGTCTATGACGCACTGGATGTGCAGATCCTGGAACAGGTGCTGCCTATCCGCCGACGTTGCGCCCGCAAGCGCACCGCCGCGGAAGATGATGCCCGGAGCCACCATGCGCCCGCCATAGACGGGGATCCCGCCCAGATCGCGCACGTTCTCAACGCCCTCAAGGCTGATGATGCGCGCACTGTGCGCCTTCGCTTCCGTCCTGTCCTGAGCTTCCATCATGAGCGGGAGTATAGCACCTGTCCGCTATTCGACCTGCACGACTATGCCGCTTCTCGATGACGAGCGTCCCCACGGCGAAAGCGAGTCCCACGCCGGCGATGAGCACCATGATCCAGACCACGGGCACCAATCCCACGGCGTCACCGAAGACGCCCAACAAGGGAGAGACCACGCCACCCACGCAAACGGCCACGCCGAACGAAAGGCCTGACGCCATCCCCAGATGCGCGGGCAGATATGACTGGCTCAGGGCCACAGCCGCCGGGTTGAAGAGGTTCACGCACACCGCCAGCACCATGACGATGACCACGCACACCCAGATGCTTCCGCTGGTCACGAAGATGGCCAACGATGCTGTCATCAGCGCGAAGCAGAGCACCATGAGACGTGGCGTGGGAATGCGATGCGCCGCAAAGCCAGAGAGCGCAGTGGCGAAGGCGCCGGCGATGGAGAAGACGGTGATCAGAAGCGTCGCTGCATCCTCTGAGGTGCCGAAGACGGTCACCAAGAAGAGCGGGAAGAAGCTGGTCACCCCGTAGAACACGATGGAACGCACTGAAAGCGAGCCCAACACCACAGCGAAGGCGCCCCATCGGTCGTGCACCACCTCGCTGGCTTGCGCTTCTTGCTGGCGCACGCCGAACGCGCGAAAGCGCCTGTTGAACGCCAGGAGCAAGAGCGCATAGGGAATGCAGATGGCCAGGTATACCAACGTGCCCGCCAGCCCGAACGCCGTAATGGCAGCCACGCTGATGATGGGACCCAGGCAGAATCCGATCTGACCTCCCACGGAGAACACCGACATGCTGACGGCCTTGTCATCCCCGCCCGTCAGGTTCGCCAGGCGCGCCCCTTCCGGGTGCAACATGGCGTTGCCGATGCCGGACAGCATGGCCGCAGCCACCACCAAGAAAAATGCATCCAGCACGCCCACGAGCGCGATGCCGAGTCCTGCCAAGAAGACGCCCACAGCCATGAGCCACGGACGCGCCTTCGCGTCGCCTAACCAGCCGAAGAGCGGCTGGATGACAGCGGAAGCGCTGTTCGACGCCAAGACCAACGTGGTGATCTCAGCATAGGAATAGCCTGATTGGATAGCCAAGAACGGCAGTACGGAAGCCAAACCGCCCTGCGCAGCGTCCACGCAGATGTGGCCGCCCATCAAAAGATAGGGAAGCCGGTTCGGAAGGCGTCGTCGTGCCATGGATGCGTTCTCTCCTCTCTTCTGCGCACTTGCTTGGCCGCCCTGCGGCGTCAGAAGAGCGAACCGCAGAAGGCGAAGAAGCGCGGAGCGTCCACGATACCATCAATAGAGAATCGACTGCGCCACACATGGCTCTCCTCATCGGCCGGCCCTAAGGGCAGGCTCACACCTGCTGCCTGAGCTTCGTGGTGCGCATTGATGTGCTGCCTGCCGGTAGAATGAGCCACCACGAATCGGCCACCGGGCACGAGCGCAGCCGCGCACGCGCGCACGAGCGCTGGCCTGTCCATGAGATGGGGATAGGCGTTGTAGATGACCACGCTGTCGAAGGGCTCTTCGAAGCTCATGTGCGCCGCATCCCCCACAGCGAAGCTCACGCGCTCCTCTGCTGCCCAGCGCTCTTGCGCCAGGCTCACCATGCGCGACGACACGTCCACGCCCAACACGAAAGCGACATCCAGCTGGAGATATGTGCTCATCATGACGCCAAGGCCGCATCCTATATCTAACACACGCGCGCCCGGTCCAACCCCTGCCAAAGCGGCCACCGCTGGCTGCAGCGGACTTGCCGTGGATGCCTCCATCTGCAGCCATCCATCAGCCCGCGCATCGAAATAGGCCGCAACGCTCTGCTCATGCTCCATCGCGTTTCCCTTCCCCATCAAGACCTGCCTCCTCTGGCTCATCTTCACCCGTGGGGATCATCACCTTCACGCCCCCGTGTTCGATGATATCCACGCCTATATGGAAGACGCGCCTGATCTCATCAGCTGTCACGATGCTCACGCCCCCGCATGCATCCACCACGCCATCGCGCAAGAACGCGAACCGATCGCAATGACGTAGGGCCAAATTCACGTCGTGCAGCACGGCCGCCGCCCCCACGCCCCGCTCATCCACGCGCGTCCGCACCAGATCCAGCACGCGGTGCTGATGAGCCAGATCAAGATTGTTCGTCGGTTCGTCCAGCAGCAGATACGGCGTATCCTGCACGAAGGCGCGCGCCAGCATCACCGTCTGATATTCGCCACCCGAGAGCTCATCCAAGTGCCTGAGCGCCAAAGAATCCATCTTGAGGCTTGCCAAGGCCGCTTCCACCGCCGCCAGATCCTCCGCATTCGGAGCACCTTCCATGCGCGGGCGCCGACCCATGAGGACCGCGTCGAAGACGGTGAGGCGATTCCCGTGGCTATGCTGGGACACGAAGGCCATCAGCTGGGCACGCAACGCGCGCGGCACCTCCCCCACAGGCGAGCCGTCAAGGAGCACCTCGCCTGCTTGCGGTGCACGGGCAGCCGTGAAGAGGGACATGAGCGTGGACTTCCCGCATCCATTCGGTCCTAAGATGGCCGTGAACGTGCCCGGTTCCAGCGCCAACGTGACGTCGCGCAAGAGCGGGCGGGAGGCAGCGTATGAGAAGGCTACATGCCTGGCTTCCAACATCTACCGACTCACCCCCCGAAACAGCAGCCAGATGAACACCGGCGCGCCCAAGATGGACGTGATGGCGCCGATGGGCAAGATGAGCGGCGGGATGATCAGGTGGCAGAGCGCATCGGCCACCAGCAAGAGGATAGCGCCTGCCAGTGCGCTGGCCGGCAGGAGATAGCGGTGATCAGCTCCTAAGATGCGCCGCATGATGTGCGGCGCCACCAGACCCACGAAGTTCACGATGCCGCAAAACGCGATCACGCACGACGCGCAGGCTGATGCCACGATCATGGACGCAAGGCGACAGCGACGCACGTTCACGCCAAGCCCATGAGCCAACCCCTCGCCTCCTTCGATGGCGTTGTAGCTCCACCGATTCGCGAAGAAGAACACAGCCGCACCCACGCCCACCGCGGCCATGATAGCCAGCTGGGGCCGCGTGACGCGCCCTAAGTCACCGAAGGTCCAGAAGACCACGGCTGCCACCTGAGAATCTTCGGCGAAGTACTGGACGAGCGCAGTGCCGCCGGTGAAGAGCGCCGAGAGCGCCACGCCAAGGAGCACGATGGCTTCCGGCGTCATCTCGCGAAAGCGCGAGAGCGCGAAGATGACCGCCGTTGAGAGCATGGCGCCCGCGAAGGCTGCCAGGGCTGTGGTCACAGGATCGGCCGTGGAGGTACCTTCGAAGGCCGCCGCAGCGCCTGAAGCCCCCGCGCCGCCGATGACGATGATGGCGATGCTGGCCCCGAAGGCTGCTCCTTGCGCGATGCCCAGCGTGCTGGCCGAGGCCAAGGGGTTGCGCAGCGTTGCCTGAAAGGCGCAACCCGCAAGCGCCAACGCCGCGCCCGCCACCACAGCCGTGAGCACGCGGGGGCCACGAATGCCCTGCATGACAGCATTCACCTGCGCATCTGCCAATCCGAAGAGCCCGAGCGTCATATCCTTCACTGAAAGCGAAAGCGACCCGATCCCCAAGGATGCGAAGGCGACCACCACCAGCAGCAGCGCAAGCGCGATGATGGCCAGCCGCTTGCGGCGGATATAGCGTTCGTATCGCTGTGCTATGCCAGGCGCGCTCTCCCCTCCGGAGCGGGGAGCTGCCACCTTCGCTTGGAGTCGCTGCTCTTCCATGGTCGCACGAGGCCCTTGCGCCTACGCAAGCGGCGGGAAATGGCCGAAGCGCATGCCGGATTCCTGCATCAACGCGTAGAAGTCGAAGCCATCCAGCATCACCTCATAGACCTCAGCGTACTTCGCATCCAGATCCACATCTGCATAGGCATCGGGATATGCCGTAGCGCCGATGAAGTACGCATCGCACACACCCGTATCCACATTCGTCCCATTGAAGTTGTAGAACGGTTGGGTATAGAGGCTGTCCGTCTGGAAGGCGCGCAAGCTCTGGAAGAAGGCGGGATCTTCGCTGTACGTGGACTTCAACAGATCCAGGTTGCCTGCGTTCAGGAACATGAGATCAGGGTCCCACTGCGCGATCTGCTCAAGGCTCACATCCAGCGCACCACTCTGGCCTGTTGCGTCAGCCACGTTCGTGACGCCTGCCGCCTCAGCGGGCGCGTAATGCGCATACGTGCCGCCCCAACCCTTCGCTCCCTTGTAGTTGACAGCGCCGATATAGGCCGTAGGCGCTGCATCCGCATCTTGGGCGCGCGCTGCTTCCGCACGGCTAGCCAGGTCCGCCTTCCATTCGCCAAGCTTGTCGATGACGCCCTGCGCATGCTCCTCGGTCCCCAGCGCTTCGCCCACGCACCGGATAGAATCGATGACATCGTCTGTGAAGAGCTGGTTCTGATACTGAATGCCCACAACAGGGATGCCGCTCTGCTCCTGAAGCGAATCGCATTCGGCGGCGGAACGGCTGGAGATGATCACATCCGGCGCCAGCGCCATGAGCTCTTCCACGTTCACGCTGGTCTCCATCAGGTGGTTTCCATTGCTCGTGGACGGGAGGCTCTTGAAGAGGTCTGCGAAGGCCATGGTGTAGGGGCGATTCATACCAGGATCCGTCTCCATCTCGGTCACGGCCACCAGCTTATCCTGACCGCCTGCATACACGACGAAGCGCGCGCCTGAGCCCACCGTTGCCGCTGACTGCACGTCCAGTGGCAGCTCTACGGTACGCCCGTACGCATCCGTCACCGTCTTGGCTTGCTCGTGCACCTGCGTCTCTGCCTGCTGCCCGCACGCAGAAAGCGCACAGACCATGGCCACAGCCAACGCGAAAGCTCCCAGCTTCTTCATGGCATCCTCTTCTCTGTGAGTGTTACGTTCATCCATATCGTAACACTACATGAGATGCACTGATGCCTTGTTTCGGCTAAAGGATATGGATGCCCTCGTCCTCGTGGGTGCGGCCGATGGGGATCAAGTTGTCCTCCTCGTGGGTGCCGCCAACTGGCGGCACGAATGAAAGCGCGTCGTCAGACGCGCCACCATTTTGCCTTCATGGGGGCACGGTACGCTTATCGCCTCGACGCGTCGTCGCCTCGAACTAACTTGCTCCGAAGAGCGCGGAGCAAGTGGATTTCTCGGCTCCTTTGGCTTGACCTCGGCTCAACGCACCATGCCCTCATTCGGCTTGATGATCTTTGTTGATAGGCCGCAGATCCTGCGGACGCCTGGCAGGAACCTGCATCTTGGTCTTGCTTGTTGCCTGTTCCATACAGGCCTTCGTAGTGCAGAACTTTAGTTCTGCCTCCTGGATCTGCTCCTTGTAGATGTTAGGAGCTGACAGTTCTTTGAGCCCCAGCATGTGAAAGGATGCGATAGATCTGCGCCTTGCGCAGATCTATTGTTTTGTACACGTGCGGCCAGTTGGCCGCACCCACGAAGATGAGACTCTACCTTCGTAGATGACGCGTAAGCGGCATCTAACCGGGCACGAGCCCGGTTAGGCCGTTTGCGCAAAGCGCATAAGGCCGTCTCATATCAAGAGGCATTGCAAAGCAATGCCGACACACTTTGAGGAAGAGATGCAGGTACCTGCCGGACCCCGCAGATCATGCGCGCAGCCCTGAAAGGGTTGCCGCAGGATCTGCGGCCTATCCATTTTTGTTACAGAGCCGAATGGGATGATGGGGTTGAAGCCGATTCTGCAGGCCCAGAAAGATGTGGTGTTCCACCACATCTTGCGCAGGCCGAAGCCAAGGCTGAACACCCCATCACCCCATGAAGGCAAGAGGTTGTTATGAGCGTATCACGGGGACGGAGGAGTGAGACATCCTGCGGACATCTCACTCCTCCGTCCCCGTGATACGCAAGAATGTCAGCTTTCGTAGGAAAGACGACGCTCGAAGATGCGGCTCACGAACATGATGGGCAATGTCAGGCACAGATACAACGCGCCCAAGAGCAAGAAGCATCCGAAGAAGTTGTAATTCGTCGCGCTGATCTCGCGCATGGTCTGCGTGAGTTCGATGACCGCGATGACAGACAGAAGCGATGAGTCCTTGATGATGGATGCGAACTGGCCGGTGAGCGCCGGCAGCGTGCGCGTCACCATCTGCGGCAGAGCCACGGAGATGCCCATCTGCCAATTCGTGAGCCCGAGCGCCCGGGCCGCCTCCAGCGGCCCTTTCGGCAAGGATTCATACCCTGCACGGATGATCTCCGCAATGTAGGCACCCGCGAACAGCGACAGGATGATGATGCCCGCTACCACCTTGTTCTGCACGCCCCATGCCGTACCGATGATGTAATAGAAGAAGTAGATCTGCGCGATGAGCGGCGTGCCGCGGATGATCTTCACGTACAGGTCGCACAGGCTGCGCGCAGGGAGGAAGCGGCACCGCGAACCCAGCGCCACCACGATGCCCAACACCAGGCTGCCCACCAAGCTGCACACCGAAAGCCATACGGTCATGCAAAACCCATCCCAGATGCGCTGGCGGTACTGCACCACAAAATCGAAGGAGAGCGTGATGCCCGCAGCCGCCAAGGATGCGCCCGCAATGGCCACGACCACCACGCAGACCACGAGATAGTTCAGCGCACGCACGGCCGCCGTCGGCTCTTGACCCGCCTGGATGATGAACGGGTTGCGCATCAACACATCCTCTTGCAGCTCATTGCGCGCATCGGTCCCACCTTACGAGAAATCGAAGAACCACTTGAAGCCATGCTCATCGAAGGCCTGCTTCTCCGCAGACAGGTGCTTCTCGGTCAAGCGGTCGAATTCCCCATCTTCCTTGGACTGTGCGATGAATGCATTCAGCTGATCCAGAAGCTCCGTATCCCCCTTCTTGACAGCGATGCCCCACGATTCTGGATCCTGGAAGGGGATGAACACCGCTTCAGTGGTATCCGGATTCGCCAAGTTGTTCCGATAGATGGTCAGCTGATCGTAGAGGAAGCCATCGGCCTTGCCCTGCACCACCTCGGTCACGCAGGCACTCTCATCAGCTAAGCGCACGATCTCCGCTTCGGGGAAGTTCTTGGTGGCATAGACATCACCGGTGGAGCCCGTCTTCACGGCCACCTTCTTGCCCGGCTGGTTGAGATCGGATGCTTGCGCGATGTTCGAATCCACGTTCGCCAGGATGGCCAATTGCGCCATGGCATACGGATCAGTGAAGTCAACGACCTCGGCTCGCTCGGGCGTGATGGTCATGGAGCTGATGACGGCATCCGCCTTGTCCGTCTGCAAAGACGGGATGAGGCCATCCCATGCCGTGTTCTCCACTACCAGGTCATAGCCGTACTGGTCGGCGAAATCCTGCATGAGATCCACCGCAATGCCAGCGGGGTTGCCCGCATCGTCCTTCGTCTCGAAGGGCGGATAGGCCAGCTCCATGGCTACGGTGAGAACGGGCTTGCCATCCGCTCCTTCAGCAGCGCTTTCCGAAGCAGCTGGCGTATCGCCACCAGCGCACCCCGCAAGCAGGAGCAGAGATGCAGCAGCACATGCCACTACGACCATCAATAGCTTCTTCTTCATCTTCATTTCTCCTGATCGTTCTCGTTGATGAGATTATCCTCTATCTGGCGCAGCACGCGGCACGTCGTCTCAAGATCATCCGCGTTGATGCCCTTCATCTGCACGTGCATGAGCTCACGGGAAATCCTTTGAAAACCCTCTTCCAATGCACGTCCCTGCTCAGTGAGCGCAACCTCGGTCACGCGTCTGTCCTGTTCGCTCTTGTGCGTGGTCACATATCCCGCGCTGGCCAGCTTCTTCACCAACGCTGTCACGGTAGAGGGATCGCGCCCGATCTGCTCTGCCAAGTCCTGCATGGTGCGCGGTTCGCAAGCGAAGAGCGCCGCAAGGATATCGCCATGTGACGTCACCAGGCCCTTCATTCCCAGATCTTCCATGCGACCCATGATGAACGCATTCGCCGTGCGCACCATGCGTGCCAAGAAGCTGGTGAGCGCCCCGCTCTCAGGCAGAAGCGCGCCCGCATCATCACGCGCCATCAGGCAATGCTCTTCTCTACCACAGCGCCAACGGGGCAGGCGTTATGACAATTGCCGCACTCATCGCACCAGGAACCGCGAATGCTATATGGGCTTCCCGCTATGATGGCCTTATGGGTGCAAGCTTCTGCGCACGCGCCACATCCGATGCAATCATCGGTGATATGGAACCCAGGTTCTGCGAACGTGGCGCCGCCCCATGAGAAGCGCTCCCGCAACACCTTGTGGTCCATCTCGACCATATTGAAATCGTAGCGATACTTCTCGCCCCAAGCAGACTCCAAGACGAACACGACCGTTTCCGGATACTTGTCGATGTCATAGACGGCGACGTTGAACAGGTCGCTTGCCGCTGCCTTCGCTGCCACTTCCTCAGGCGTGAGCTGACGCACGCGCCCCGAGACGCGCATCATGATGCCAGGTTGGAAATGCGGCATGTTGTCCTCATCCCATGTGCAGGCACCTGCAGTGCGCTCGCCCGTCACCGATAGCTGGCCCCCACGCACCAGCTCGCGATAGAACGGCTTGCCGGTCATCGTGCGCAGATAGAGACCCTCTTCGTCATAGGCGAAGAAGTGAGCGATGCGCGATGACAAGCACCCTTTTTCATCTACGGTAGCGAACCCGCAGCAACCTATCTCCTGGAACTCATTGAATACCTCTTCGATGGACAGCATATCCCCTCCTTTTGTACCGGCGCGCCCATTGCGCCCCTGTTCCTTATCCGTTCTTGCAGCCCGCTTTCCGGCTGCAAGGGGCAGATCTGAAGTTCTGCACTCCGAGATCTGCATGTCAGACCATGCGTAGCGCAGCGCTTCAGCGCTGCCCCGAGGCAGAGCTGAAGATCTGCACTACGGGATCGTTCATGTGTGGCTGGTCACATCCCACGCATGAGCCAACGTCTGCGCATATTCCCTCATCAGGTCGCGCCCGAAGATCTCCGTGCAATCCTCCGACACGTTCGAAACGCTGTTCGCGTCTATGAAGAACGCACCGTGCTCGCTTTCGATGACATCAAAGCTGCCGAAGAAGAATCCGAGCGCCTCCGCAGCCACCTTCGACGCTTCCACGATGGCGTACGGGCAGTCAGGATAGAGCTCGTAAGTGGAGCCGAAGCGATAGGCGGACAAGCCATTCTTGGCCACGCTGCGCTTGACGATGAGCGAAGGTTCCTGTGCGATGATCTCCACGCGCGTGATGAAACCGTGTGCCGGGCTGATATAGGCCTGTGCCATGAACGGGATGTCCGGAGCGGCTCCCAAGAACGCTTGCGCTTCTTCGAGCGTCTGGACGATGCAGGTTTGCGTCGTGCGACCGCCGCAAACAGGCTTGATGACAGCCGGGAAGCGGACTGCTGCCAGGTCCAAGTCCTCTGGCGTGCCCTGGGCGAAGGTCTCCGGGACGCGTACGCCCGCATCCGCCAAAGCCTGCATGGCGGCCACCTTGTTCACTTCGAAGCCATGGGCACGCCCGGGGTTCACTAAGGGGACGCCTGCGTCTGCCACTGCACCGATCAGCTCTTCCATGCGCGCAAGAGCCGCTCCATGCCCCCGGAACTGAGCACTGGCGAATACGCGGCTGACTAAGATGTCACAAACCAGAGCTTCTGAGATAGCATCTTCATCCATCATGTCGATGAGCCGCACCTGCGCTTCGCCTTCGAATGTGCGCGCAAGCTCATGGGCCAGCTTATGATCTGACCATTCATCGGATTCATAGAGGACGCCGATGCGCATATGCCTCCCCCCTTCCCTTCTGCACAATTACTTTGATGTCAAAGTATTAAAGCACTATATCCATATGCCTGCTCTCCGTCAACAGGCTGCAGCCTTCATTAGTTGTTTGACACTAACCACTACAAGACATCTGCTACTATATCGACACATCATCCCAATGCAGTGGAGAGCACGAAAGGACCCACCATGACGAGCCTCACCCGCAGGACATTCATCAAGGCCGCTGGCATGACCGCTGCGGCTGCTTTCGGAGGAAGCATGTTGGCCGGTTGCAGCGGTAACGCGAACCCTAGCTCGTCCGCGTCCAGCACCAGTTCTGCCGCTGCAGAAGCCGAGACCTTCATGAACGAAGGCAAGGGCCAGCATTTGGTAGTAGGACGGCGCGGAAAGCTCTTCAAGATAGCGCCCACGGTCATCGCTGAGAAGATGGGCTTCTTCCAAGAAGAGGGCTGCGACGTGGAGTTCCAGCAGGTTGAGCTTGCTGAAGGCTTCGCCTCCCTTGCCGCCAACAACCTGGACATGATGCTCATGGGCACCGTGCAGTCCCTGGAATACATCTCTAAAGGCACCCCTCTCTACATCATCGGTGGCACCGTGCTGAACGGCACTGAGATCTTGGCAGGGCCGAACTGGACCGAGAAGTTGGAAGGGCCGGATAGCTTCAAGGGGAAGAACATCTCATTCTTCCGTGCCGAGACGGGCCAGATGGCCTTCCGCTCATGGCTCAAGGACCAGGGCCTGGACATCGATGGAGGCGACGTCACCTTCACGCCCATCGACAGCGAACAGGCGCAGGTAGAGGCATTGCTCAAGGGTGAGAACGACTTGGCGCTGGTGAACAACGCCTTTGGCTACATCAATCGCGACCGCGGCGTGCAAGTAGCGGGACTGGTGAAGGATTTCACGGGTGACTACCCGTGCTGCCGTCAGAATGCCTCCGACGCTGCTTATCACGACAAGTTCCTCTCCTTGGTGGATTTCGAGACGGCGCTCTTGCGCGGTTACCAGGTATTCCGCGAACAGCCCGATGTGGCCATCCCCATGCTGGTGGAATACTCAGAGCAGTCGCCGGAATACATCGAAGCGGCACTCTACGGCACTTCTGACTACGAGGCAGCCATGCAGCTGCTCCCCGACCCCTGCCGCGACGCTACGCTTGCCTTCTACGAATCCTTGAAGGACGTGGATCAGCTGGATGCGAACGCGCCGTCAGCGGATGACTACGTGGTGGACAGCGTCTATAGCCGTGCGCTCACGTCCCTCATGGACCGCGAACCCGATTCTCAGTTCTGGAAGGATCTGGACGAGATCTACAAGAAGCAGAACGTCCACTAAGGCGCACGCGAACGCGCAAGGGGGGTCGCGCACTTTCGCGCTGCTCCCCTTTTTTGTATCCTCATCCGTTGAGCCCAACGCAGGCGCTCAAGCAGATTCAACGACGTTTTCAGGTTCGTGGGAAGGGAGGGACTCTGTGGATGCCATCGCATTGCAGCACGTGTCATTCACCTATGAGGATCTCTCTCACGCGAAGGGTGCTTCTGCCCAGCGCGCCCTCACCGATGTCAGCCTGAGCGTGCCCCAAGGGCAATTCCTCTGCGTGATCGGCCACTCTGGCGGTGGCAAATCAACGCTGCTGCGCCTGATCTCTGGGCTTTCGCTGCCCACCGAAGGCACGGTCCTCATCGACGGGAACCCCGTGCACGGACCGGGCATGGACCGCTCCATCGTCTTCCAAGACTACGCGCTCTTTCCTTGGATGCGCGTGAAGCGCAATGTGGAATTCGGCATCGAACAGGCGAACACGGTGCTTGGACGCGGTCTTTCGAAGCACGCGATAGCTCAGCGCGCCGATGAATACCTGCGCCTCGTGAACATGCAGGATGCATGCAACAAATACCCGTATCAGCTCTCCGGTGGCATGCAGCAGCGCGTCGCCATCGCGCGAGCGCTTGCCATGGATACGCAGATCGTGCTGTTCGACGAACCCTTCGGTGCGCTGGATGTGAAGACGCGCCGCTCGTTGCAAACGCTCGTGAGCAGCCTTTGGGCGCGCAGCGAAAGCCCCAAGACCACCGTGTTCGTCACCCACGACATCTCCGAAGCCATCCTGTTGGCTGACCGCGTCGTGTTCGTGGACGCAGGACAGATCACGGCGGATTTCATGGTGGATCTCCCGCGACCGCGCACGGTGGAGAACCTAGCCCACAACGCCCAAGCGCAAGAAATCGAGAAGCGGCTGACGGATCTCTTCTATGAGAGCTCGCCCGCCGAAGACGAAGAGGAGATCGCGCTTTCGCTGGACGCGGTCCTTGGGCAGGAGGTGCGTCCATGGCAAAGGTTCTGAACCGGCGCTTCTTCCTGACCCAGATGCTGCTCTTGGCGCTGGTGGCTATCGTGGTGGCCATGCCGAACGCGAAGGTGCTCTCGGTCACCTACTATCCACTGCTCATCGCGCTGGCCATCATGGACATCATCTACCTTGCGCTCATCGTGGCGAAGGCCAAGCGCGGCATCGAATCAACGGGGCCCAATGACATCATCGTGTTCGTCTGGGTGCTGATCATCCTCTGGGAGCTGGCCTCTACGAAGCTGGCGCTCACGCCGAACGTGATCGTACCCACCCCCGAAGAGGTCTTCAACGTCTTCGCCACCAGCTACGATACGCTCTGGGAGAGCGTCGTGTCATCCACGACGCTGCTCATGGTGGGGTATCTGGGCGGAATCTTCTTCGGGGTGGTGCTGGGCATCATCTGCGGATGGGTGCCACGCCTGCGCGAGATGTTCTATCCCATTGCGAACGTGATGGCACCTATCCCGCCCACAGTGTTCGCCCCGTATCTGGTGGTGCTCTTGCCCACCTTCCGTGCTGCATCAGCCTTCATCATCCTGATCGGCGTCTTCTGGCCGCAGTTCTTGAACATGGTCCTGCGCGTCTCATCGCTTGACCCGAAGCTCATGGATAACGCCCGCGCACTGTGCGTGAGCGGGCCGACCATGGTGACGAAGATCATCCTGCCCTATGTCATGCCTGGCATCCTGCAAGGTCTGCGCGTCTCCCTCACCACAGCATTTCTCATGCTCACCTTCGCTGAGATGATCGGAGCCCGTGCGGGCATCGGCTTCTTCATCACGAACGCGAACATCTATGCGAACTACGCAGCGGTGATCGCAGGCATCATCGTTTGCGGCATCGTGGTGACGGTGCTCTCTGCCATCACCTCGTGGGTGCAGCGCCGCTTCACCACCTGGCGCTGAACTGCGCTTTCTTTCCGTGGGTGCGGCCAACAAGGATCAGGCTGTCCCCCTCCTCGTGGGTGCGGCCAACAAGGATCAGGCTGTCTCCCGTCCTCGTGGGTGCCGCCAACTGGCGGCACGAATGAAAGCGCGTCGTCAGACGCGCCACCATTTTTGCCTTCTGATCGCTCTCATGGGGGCACGGTACGCGTTCGCCTCGACGCGTCGTCGCCTCGAACTAACTTCGGCAAACCCGGCCGAAGTGGATTTCTCGGCTCCTTTGGCTTGACCTCGGCTCAACGCACCATGCCCCCATTCGGCTTGATGATTTTTGTTGATAGGCCGCAGATCCTGCGGCAGCCCTGCTTCGCAGTGCCGGCAGTTGCCGGCACCTACAAGGGCCACGCACAGGATCTGCGGACGCCTAGCAGGAACCTGCATCGCTTCCTCAAAGTGTGTCGGTGCTGCTTCGCAGCACCTCTTTTCATGGGACGGCCTTAAGCGCTTCGCGCAAACGGCCTAACCGGGCTCATCGCCCGGTTAGATGCCGCTTACGCGTCATCTACGAAGGAAGAGCTACAACTCTTGTGGGTGCGGCCAACTGGCGGCACCCACGGCGACCTGCATCTCATCTTGTTGTAGTGCAGATCTTTAGATCTGCCCCCCCCTCTGGATACCTCTTTCCATCAGTAGCATTTTTTGCAGGGGGTGTATCCCATAGATTCCGCTTCGCTGATGGACAGGGACCTGGTTCCCTTCATGTTGGAACACGACGGATCAGAGTGGTACTTCTTCCCCTTGCCGCTGGCCGCAACATAGACAGTGCGCTCATCCTCCGCCGCCGCGGCAGCTTCGGCTTCTGCGGCTGCAGCTGCTTCAGCTGCAGCCTGCGCCTCTGCAGCGGCTGCTTGTTCCTGGGCGATGCGGGCTGCCTCTGCCTCCTGAGCAGCCTGTGCCGCCCTTTCCTCCGCAGCTTTCTTCTCTGCTGCTGCTTGCGCAGCTTTCTCCATGGCAGCGGCATCCAGCTCGATGACAAGGACAGCATTCTTGTCATGCTCGCCGTCGAAGATCACGTTCGTTGACGTTGCCTTGAAGAGCCGCCCATCTTGGCCTGTTCCCGCTTTCACCAACGTGATGGCATAGGTGCCAGCCTCAAGATCTGTCAGGTACTTCTGACCTTCGCTGGAGGCTTCATATTGCTCGCTCACCTTGGTGCCGGATTCGGTCGTACCCTCTATCTTGATGATGGCATTGCCGTCAGCAGCAGGCGACCACGCATCTGATCGCACCGTGAACGAAAGGATGCCAATGGACTGGTGCTCCTGAGTCGCACCTTCAGTATGAGGCAGCGGCGTGCTCTCTGCGCTCTTCGTTCCACCCGCGCCACTGCAACCGCTCAGCACGGCGCAGCTGGCAAGGGCGGCCGCTATCATCAACGATAAGAGCCTCTTCATCATCTTCATCCTGTGACCTTCCCTTTCTCATGGAAGACTTCCAGATCATGTCCGTCCGTTTCGAAGGTTATCGTGCCCAGCTCATCGGTGCGCAAGACTTCAGCACCAGAGCTTGCAAGGCGATTGATCACAGATGCATCTGGATGCCCATAGCTGTTCTCTCCTACTGAGATGACGGCATATTCAGGCGAGACTGCGCTCACGAACGGTTCGCTGGAAGATGAGTCCGAACCGTGATGGGCCACCTTGAGGACATCAGCGTCAAGCGCTGCCCCCTGGGCAAGCATCTCTGCTTCGCTTTCGCACTCCGCATCTCCCGTGAAGAGGAAGCTTATCTGTCCATAGGTGAGCCGACACACGAGCGAGCCATTGTTCGTATCGCGCGTTGGTGTGACAGGACCGACGAACTGGACCATTGCAGAGCCAATGGAGAAGGAATCTCCTGCTTTAGGCACGGTGATGGGCGTATCCCCCAGATACTTCACGATGTTGTCGAATGTCTTCGTGTCATGTTCGGTCACCGAACAATAGAACGTTCCACAGGGCACAGCGTGCAGCGCACCAGCTATGCCTCCGCAGTGATCCGCATCGGGATGCGTTGCGATGATATGGTCCAGGCGCGTGATGCCCAGATCTTGCAAGACGGCATGGATCTTCGAAGAAGCGGAAGGTGGTCCACCGTCGATGAGCAAGCTTTCGTCTCCTACCGTGATGAGAGCGGCATCGCCTTGGCCTACGTCCAAGAAGCGGACGCGCAACGTCTCGGCACTCTCAGCAGACTGAGCTGCTGAGCCAGCGGATTCTTCTGCAGGGGCTTCGGAACTCCCTGTATATCTAACAGCAGGGACACCTTCCACCTTCTGGGCAGGAACGCCGGCATCAGGCAATGCGTTGGGTGCGCTTTGCGTCTGAGCAGCGCAACCAGGCAGGGCGAACAGGAGCGCAGCGAACAAGACCGCGCAAGCAGAGCGGATGACATTCAGGAATGCTCGGTCTCTGAACATGGGCGCTGCGTTCCAGACGATGATGATCTCTCCTGTTGGATTATACCGTGGCAATGTATCAGGGGGACGGAGGAGTGAGACGTCCGCAGGACGTCTCACTCCTCCGTCCCCCTGATACAGCCCCTGCCAGCGCCTACGAGGCAGATCTGAAGATCTGCACTACAACAAGATGAGATGCAGGTTGTCGTGGGTGCTGGCAACTGCCAGCACCCACGACAACCTGATTCATCTCTGGTAGATGCCGCTTACGCGTCATCTACGGAATGTCTCCCGATCCTGAAGCATGTTGGCCGCACCCACAAGATCTTCAACCGGGCGCAAGCCCGGTTAGGCCGTTTGCGCGAAGCGCATAAGGCCGTCCCATGAAAAGAGGTGCTGCGAAGCAGCACCGACACACTTTGAGGAAGCGATGCAGGTTCCTGCCGGACCCCGCAGATCCTGTGCGCAGCCTGAAAGGTTGCCGCAGGATCTGCGGCCTACCAACAAAGAATCATCAAGCCGAATGGGGGCATGGTGCGTTGAGCCGAGGTCAAGCCAAAGGAGCCGAGAAATCCACTTGCTCCGCGCTCTTCGGAGCAAGTTAGTTCGAGGCGACGACGCGTCGAGGCGAACACGTACCATGCCCCCATGAGAGCAAAAGGATGTTATGGCGTATCAAGGGGACGGAGGAGTGAGACGTCCTGCGGACATCTCACTCCTCCGTCCCCTTGATACGCTATTGTTTTAAGATGTGCGGCCAGTTGGCCGCACCTACAAAGGGCAGATCTGAAGATCTGCACTACGATAAGTCGCGATAGAAGCAGGAGCGGGCACCAGTGTGGCAGGCAGGACCTGCGGGATGCACCAGAGCGAGCAGCGTGTCTGCATCGCAATCGTACTTGAGGCTGACCAGATCTTGCACGTTCCCGCTGGTAGCACCCTTGTGCCAGAGCTCGTGACGACTGCGCGACCAGAAGACGGTCTGGCCTCGCTCAAGCGTGAGGCGCAGTGATTCTTCGCTCATCCATGCCATCATGAGCACTTCCAGGGTATCAGCATCCTGCACGATACACGGGATCAAGCCGCGATCATCATATTTGAGCGAAGAGACGTCCATGAGGCTCACATCCTGACCGGGATCCCGTGAGCTGCAATGTCTTCCTTGACCTGACGGATGGACAGCTCTCCGAAATGGAAGACGCTGGCTGCCAAGACGGCGTCAGCTTCCCCTTCGATGATGCCCTGCGCGAAATGCTCCAAGCACCCAACGCCTCCGCTGGCGATGACCGGGATATCCACTGCCCGCGCCACGGTGCGCGTGAGCGCGCAATCGAAGCCCTCGCGAGAGCCATCGCGATCCATGCTGGTGAGCAGGATCTCTCCCGCACCGCGCCTCGCCGCCTCCTGCGCCCATTGGACCGCATCGATGCCTGTGGCAGTGCGGCCGCCAGCCGTGTAGACCTCCCACTTGTCACCCGCGCCCGCAACATGCTTGGCGTCGATGGCCACGAGGATGGCCTGCGTGCCGAAGGCGCGTGCCGCCACGGTGATCAGCGTTGGGTCCTTCACGGCTGCCGAGTTCACCGACACCTTATCGGCCCCTGCTGCGATCATGGATCGAATATCCTCTACGCTGCGAAAGCCGCCGCCCACGGTGTAGGGCAGATGCAGGCTCTCTGAGGCACGACTGGCTAGATCTACCACGGTAGAGCGCTTATCGGATGTGGCGGTGATATCCAAGAAGATGACCTCATCAGCGCGCTCTTCGTCATAGCGGCGCGCCAATTCGATGGGGTCTCCCGCATCGCGCAGGCCCACGAAGTTGACGCCTTTGACCACACGCCCATCCTTCACATCCAAGCACGGGATGACTCGCTTCGCCAGCACGCGCTATCCCTCCAAGTCCTGAAGGGAGAGCGGGCGCTCCAGGTCGGCAGCGAAACGGGGGTCTGCCTGAAGCGTGCCCTGACAAGCGGCCACCCCATCGGCAACGCTGAAGGCGCCCTCATAGATGGCGCGCCCCGCGATGACCCCTTCGATAGCATCAGACACCTTCGCCAACTCACGGATATCCGCAAGCGAAGAGATGCCACCGCTGGCGATGACCGGATTGCCGAACGCCTGCGCCATCTCAACGTAAGCCGCAGGTGCGATGCCCGTCTGCATGCCATCGCGCGCGATATCCGTATAGATCAAGTGCTCATAGCCCGCATCCGCCATGCGCGCTGCCAGCTCAAGTGCGCTGATGCCGGCACCCTGCACCCAGCCT
The DNA here is from genome assembly GCA_947565185.1 of uncultured Eggerthellaceae bacterium. Taxonomy (GTDB): domain Bacteria; phylum Actinomycetota; class Coriobacteriia; order Coriobacteriales; family Eggerthellaceae; genus MGBC163016. Next base: position 42,250 of record CANODU010000004.1, read on the forward strand.
TCCACCTTGACGTCGCCGCCTTCGGCATCCACGCCCGCGGCCAGCATATCCGGCCCGAACTCCTCGCGCGCCGCCTGAGCGAAGTCAGGGCTGGTCACCAAGGCAGTGCCCAGCACCATGCGCGTAGCACCCGCATCCGCCATGCGCCGCAGATCATCCAGCGTGCGCAAGCCGCCGCCCACCTCTACGTTCAAGCTGGTGAGCTTGCAGATGCGCGCGATGATGTCAGCATTGCCGCTCGTGCCGTCCCGCGCGCCATCCAGATCCACCACATGGATCCAGCGGGCACCATCCTCTTCGAAGCGCTGCGCCTGCGAAGCAGGGTCATCGTGATAGACCGTCACCTTCGCGTAATCGCCACGCGCCAAGCGCACGGCCCGTCCGTTCAGGATATCGATAGCCGGAAGCAGATACATGTCAGCGCCTTTCTCTCACCATGCGGACGAAATTCGCCAGCAGCGCTGCGCCCGCATCCGAGCTCTTCTCTGGATGGAACTGTACACCGAAGGCAGAACCATGCGCGCATGCTGAGGGAAACGTTACCGAATGGGTCGTGCGCCCGCAGGTGGCGTCCGTCTCCGGCGCCATGAACGAATGCGTGAAGTAGAAATACGACTCATTCGGGATGCCCGCGAAGAGCCCGTGTGCGGCATCCTCTGATACCGCAACGGTGTTCCAGCCCACATGCGGTACCTTGTGCAGCCGCCCTTGCGCGTCTGTGGCGGGCATGCGCTTGACCACGCCCGGCAGCAGTCCCAAACCCGGCGTGATGCCGTCTTCAGCGTGCTCTTCACCAGCCGCGTACATCAGATGCATCCCCAAGCAGATCCCCAAGAAGGGCGTGCCGGCAGCAACGGCGTGGCGGATGGCATCTGCTTGACCTGTCTCTTCCAACGTGCGCATGGCATCAGCGAACGCACCGACGCCGGGCAGCACGATGGCATGAGCATCACGTATGGCCTGAGCATCAGCGGACACGACCGCCTCCGCTCCGCAAGCAGCAAGCCCGCGTTCCACGGACTTGATGTTGCCCTTCTCATAATCCACGATGACGATCAAAGCGCACCCTTCGTCGAAGGGATGGCATCGGCCGTGCGCGGATTCAGCGCAACGGCGAAGCGCAATGCGCGCCCACATGCCTTGAAGGCGGCCTCTATCAGATGATGCGCATTCTCGCCCGAGAGCTGACGCACATGCAGCGTGCAGCCCGCGTTCGCCGCGAAGGCGATGAAGAATTCGCGCGCCAGCTGCGTATCGAACGTGGCGATGGCCTCGATGGGGATATCCATGGCCCAGTACGCCTGTCCGCGCCCCGAGATGTCCAGCGCGCAGAGCACGAGCGCTTCATCCATGGGCACCGCGCAGCTGGCGAACCGCTCTATGCCACGCTTGTCCCCCAGCGCTTGCGAAAACGCCTGCCCCAAGACGATGCCCGTATCCTCCACTGAATGATGCGCATCCACCTCCAGGTCTCCCTTGCAGCGCACGCGCATGTCGAACAGGGCATGCCGGCAGAACGCATCCAACATGTGGTCGAAGAAGGGCACGCCCGTGTCCACATCAGCCTTGCCCGTACCGTCCAAAGAGAGCGTCACCGAGATATCCGTCTCGCGCGTGGTGCGCTCAAGCGTTGCTGTGCGTGCGTTCGTCATGCCGCTCCTCTCTTGAGGACCTCTAAGAATGCATCGTTTTGCTCCGGCGTGCCCACCGTCACGCGCAACGTGCCCTCAAGGCCGGGCGTGGCGCTGAAATCGCGTACGAGGATCCCTGCATCATAGAGCTGCTGCCATACCTCTCCTGCACGTGGGATGCGGAAGAGCACCCAATTCGAATGGCTGGGATACGGGCTCACCCCCGGGATCTTCGCCAATTCCGCTCTAAGCCGCTCGCGTTCGTCGATGATGGCTTCTATCCCCGGTTCGAATTCAGCGCGGTTCTGGAAGATCACGCGCGCGATGGCCTGGCTCACCGCATCCACCGAATAGGGTTGGCGCACCTTCAGGTATTCCTGGATGACGCTGGGATGCGCCAGGATATATCCCACGCGCACGCCAGCCAGGCTGAATGCCTTGCTGAACGTGCGCAGGATGACCAGATTCTCATGTTGATCCAGATAGGGGCGCATGGTCATGCGCGAGAACTCGAAGTACGCCTCATCCACCACCACAAGCGCGTCCGTCGCGTGCAGCAGCTCATGCAAGAACTCCGTGCGCGCTCGCAAACCCGTGGGGTTGTTGGGACTGGCGATGATGGTGAAGTCCACCGGGCTGTCAGGCCCTGACACCGCTTTCAGCACAGCCTCCTCATCGATGGCGAAATCCTGATCTGCCAAGCGCGGGATCTCCAGCACATCCGTATCCGTCAACAGCGCGTTCACCGCATAGACGGAGAACGTGGGCGGCAGGTTCAGGAACGTGCGCCCCGGACCTCCCCACGCCAGCGCCGTATCGAAGAGGAGCTCATCTCCGCCGTTGCCGATCAGGACATGTTCCCGATCGAGCCCGTTCGCCTCAGCGATGAGGTCGCGCAGATCGTTCGCCAACGGATCAGGATAGCGATTGAAATGGACCTGCCGCACAGCAGACTCTATCTTGCGCCTGAGCTCATCGCTCACATCGCGCGGGTTCTCATTCGCCGACATCATGGCTTCCGCCGGCAAGTACTTCGGGTCATAGGGCGTGAGGCCCTCAAGCTTGAGGGAAGGACGTCGAACGCTATCCATCGGCGCGCTCCCCTTCCGATGTCGCTGCTCCGTCGTGGATGGTGGCGCCCCACGTAGAGCCGCTCACAGCGTCCTCAGCGCTGGCCATGGCCGCTTCCATGCGCAACGCCACTGACTGCGCGTGCGCCCAAAGCCCTTCATGCATGGCGATGCGCATGACGCTCTTCGCATCGTTCACGAGCGCCTTCGCGCTGTATTGGATGATGGAGCTCTTCTTCACGAACTCGTCCACTGAAAGAGGGCTGGCAAAGCGAGCGGTGCCACCGGTGGGCAGCGTGTGATTCGGCCCGGCCACATAATCCCCCACCGCTTCCGGTGTCCAGGGACCTAAGAAGATAGCGCCCGCGTTGCGGATCTGCCCCAGGTGATCCATGGCGTTCGCCACATGCAGCTCCAGATGCTCCGGCGCGATGACGTTCACGGTCTGGATGGCCTGGTCCATATCGCACGTGATGACGATGAGCCCATGATCCTCCAGCGATGAACGCGTGATGTCAGCACGCGGCGAATGGGCCAGATGCTCTTGGAGAGAGCGCTCAACCTCATCGGCATAGGTTGCAGACGCGCAGACCAGATAGCACGCAGCCATGGGGTCATGCTCGGCCTGCGCCATGAGGTCGATGGCCACGAGCGCCGGATCTGCCGTAGCGTCCGCCACGACGCAGACCTCTGACGGACCGGCGATCATGTCGATGCCCACATCTCCCGACACCACTTTCTTGGCCGCCGCCACATACGCATTGCCGGGACCGGTGATCTTATCCACCGGGCGAATGCTCTCCGTGCCATAGGCCAGCGCCGCAATGGCCTGAGCGCCGCCCAAGGTATAGACCTCCGTGACGCCTGCCAGCTTGCACGCAGCCAAGATGGCAGCATCGACCGTACCGTCCTTCTGCGGCGGCGTGACGCAGGCGATGCGCGCAACGCCTGCCACGCTTGCTGGCAGGGCATTCATGAGCACCGTAGACGGATACAGAGCACGGCCGCCCGGCACGTAGATGCCCACGGAATCCAACGGTTGCACCTTCGCCCCCACGATGGCCCCGTCTTCGCGAGCGAACAGCCAGCTCTGCGTCACCTGACGCTCATGGAAATCTCGGATCTGCGCAGACGCATGGCGAAGCGCATCCAGCGTATCAGGATCCACCGCTGAAAGCGCGTCATCCATGGCGCTGGCCGGGAGCGCGAACGTCTCCAGCGAGACGCCATCCAGCTTCGCCGTCAGCTCCTTGAGCGCTTCATCTCCACGCGCCCGCACATCAGCCACGATATCCGTGGCAGCCTTGAGCGCATCGGCATTGAAGGCACCTGTCCGGTCGATCAGTTCCGTGCGGAATGGTTCTGTGGGCTTGAGCTCTATCCTCTTCATCATCGCGTACCACCTGCTATCGGTTCGTATTCGGCGCCTGCCGCATAGGCCGCAAGCGCATCCGCCAATTCTACTATCCGAGCGTCTGTGCGCAGCCGCGAGGGATTCGCGAAGAACCGGGCTGTGGACGAGAGCACCTCATCCACGATGACCAGGTTGTTCTCCCGAAGCGTCGTACCCGTGGCTGTGATGTCCACGATGCGCTCAGCCAGCCCTGTCATGGGCGCCAGCTCTATGTTGCCGTTCAACCGAACGATATCTGCCTGCACGCCCACGCGCGCGAAATGCGCCCGCGTGATGTTGGGATACTTCGTAGCCACGCGTATGGACCCCAAGCGCCGGTAGCGCTCTTTGATGGCCGCATCCGTATCCGCAAGCTCCGCCACAACGAAGCGGCACCCGCCGAACTTGAGATCCGCCAGCTGCACCACCTGCGCGTCAGATTCAAGGAGCGAATCCCGCCCGCAGATGCCGCAGTCAGCAGCACCGGAGGCCACGAAGGCCGGCGCATCCGAAGGCCGCACGATGATATAGTCCGCTGACGGCGTAGAGATGATCAGCTGCCTGCCTGGGTCCTCCAAGCCCGCTGTATCGAATCCCACCGCTTGCAGGCTTTCGATAGCGTCCTTATTGAGCGCGCCCTTCGGCACTGCGATGCGAAGCTTCCGCACGCCCGTCTCCGGCTGAGCAGCTGATGCAGCCATGGCCTGCTCCAAAGAGAAGGCGAATCCAGCAGCGGGCCGCGCTGTGCCGAAGGAAGCCAGCATGTTGTCATAGCGCCCCCCGGAGCCTATCGAACTGCCCAGATAGGGCGAGAAGGCCTCGAAGACGATGCCCGTGTAATAGTCGAACGAGCTCATGACGGAGAAATCAACCAGCAGACGCGCATGAGGGCAACGCTTCTCCACCTCAGCGAACGTGCGCGCCAAGTCATCAAGGCCATCCGTACAACCCAAGGGCTCTGCGATGCGGCGCGCCGCATCGATGGCATCCATGCCACCCCGCACATGCACCAGCTCATAGACCGCCCGCGCATAGGCCGGAGCAACGCCTTGCGCATCCACCTTCGCAGCCGTCCCATCCGTGAGCGCTGCCAATTCCACGAAGTCCGATGCATGGCACGCAGCCAACACCGCCTGCTTCCATGCCGGGCTGCCACCGGAGCGCTCCAGAAGCGCACGCAACGGCGCCACCGTTGCCAGCGCCAGCGTCACCTCATCCACGCCCGATAGGATGAGCGCATCCAGCATGAGGGCGATGAGCGATGCATCCGTCTGCCAGCCATCCTCGTTGATGTCCTCCACCCCGAACTGCGTCATCTCGCGCGGCGCGATCTGCGCGGTTCCCTCCGTCTCCCGGAACACGCGCTGGGTGTAGCGCAGGCGCAATGGCCCTTCTGCGTGTCGAAAGCGCGTAGAGCACATGCGCGCCACCTGCACCGTGACGTCAGGGCGCATGGCTAGAAGATCGCCTTGCGAATCGAAGAAGCGAAAGGGAGACGTGGGCAGATGCGTGCCCGCATTCACCACATCCATGGCCTCCAGCGTGGGCGTCTCAATGGGCAGGAAACCCTGAGCAGCGAAGAGGTCTTGCACCTGTCGCGTGATGCGCTCGCGTTCAGTGGCCTCATCGGGCAGGACGTCGCGAAAGCCTGTTGGTGTCCTTTGGTTCATGGATCCCCTCATGTGTACGTGTTGTCATTGCCTGCGCCATGATAGCACTTTAGTGCAGTAGAGTGATAAAGCATCCGCGAATGGTTGGCCGCACCCACGTCAACCAGAAGAGCAACAAGCAAGACCAAGATGCAGGTTCCTGCCAGGCGTCCGCAGATCCTGTGCGTAGCCTGAATGGCTACCGCAGGATCTGCGGCCTACTCCTTTAGCAAGACCAAATGAATGGGGTGATGGGGTTGAAGCCGATTCTGCAGGCCAAGAAATCCATGATATATACCATCATGGATTTCGCAGGCCGAAGCCAAGGCTGAACACCCCATCACCCCATGAAGGCAAAGAGTTGTTATAGGTTTGTGTAGAACACAAACCTATTGTTTTGAAGATGTGCGGCCAGTTGGCGGCACCCACGAGAACCTGATCCATCTCTGGGAGATGCCGCTTACGCGTCATCTACGGAATGTCTTCCGATCCAGAAATAGGCTGGCAGGGCCAAGAAGGCTACAGTTCGATCAGCTCGTAATCCTTCGTGCCATAGCCCAACTCAGCTGCGTGGTCGATGATGCGCGTGCCATGCTTGGAATCCACGCGCTCCAAGAACTTGTCGCGACCAGGATCATCGGAGGCCTTCACGACATCGATGCATGCTTGGTCGATGGCCACCGGATCAAGGGAGGCGAAGATGCCGATGTCAGCCATGCACGGATCCTCTGCCACCGCACAGCAATCGCAGTCCACAGAGAGATTGCAAGCCACATTCACGAACGCCAGGTTGCTGCCGAAATGATTCACGACGGTCTCTGCGGCCTCCGCCATGGCATCCACGAAATCATCCTGTTCGGCATGCTTATCCCAGAAGTCCCCTTGGTTGAAGGACGCGCCTGCCGTATGGATGTTCACCTTGCCCTCGTTCGACGCGCATCCGATAGAGAGCTGCTTCAGCGCACCGCCGAAACCACCCATGGGGTGCCCCTTGAAGTGAGACAAGACGAGCATGGACGCATAGTTCGCCAGGTGGCCGCCAACATGGTTCTCCTTGAGCACGCGTCCGTTCTCGATAGGAAAGATGATGTCGGAAGAGGGGCCGTCCTCATCCATGATGTCCACATCGAACACCTCAGACCAACCATGCTTGGCCATGAGCTTCACATGCTTTTCCGTGGTGTCGCGCTCACCATCATAGGCGGTGTTGCATTCCACGATGGTGCCATCCACTTCCTTCACCATGGGGATCATGAACTCCGGACGCAGATAGTTCTGGTTGCCCTCTTCGCCGGAATGCACCTTCACGGCAACCTTGCCTGACAGCTTCACGCCCAGCTTCTCATAGAGGCGCACGACGTTTTCGGGAGTGATGTCCTTGGTGAAATAGACCTTTGCCTTGCCCATAGAGAGCTCCTTTCGGTCAATCGAGGATAAGCGACATTCTAACGCTTACGACGCTTCCATAGGAGCGCGTCCTCATGCACGAATGGCTCCGCCGAAGCGGAGCCATTCTCAGAGGGTACAACTGCGAATGCCTAGAGGCTGCTGACCGGATTGAACGTGTTCCAGAACGGCCACACGATGGGTTCGGAGTCAAGTGCCTTCAGCGTTTCGGGCTTGAGCATCTTCTTCGGGATGGCAACCTCATAGACGAAGTTGTCGAACCACTCATCTGTGCACACGAAGTAGCCGTTGTTGCCCGTCTTCTTACCGCCGTTCTCCGTGCCCCACGAATTCTCGATCTTCCACTTATCCGGCTTTCCGTCCTTGATATCCACGCCAGCGATGGTCATGGCATGGGTAGGCAGGCTCTCATGCATGGCAAAGCGCTGCGCCTTATCCATGTCGAACTTCACGCCGAACATGTTCTCAAGATCGAACAGGTCTGACGCCATGACACCCGCATTGCGGTCGCACCACTGCAAGACGTCTGATCCGAACCAGACCGGATCCCCCGCTTTGAGCGACTCAATGACATATCCCTTGAGCTCATCCATGGGCACGTTCACATAGAGGTTGCGCCTCTCGGGGATCTGGTCAGAATCCTGGATGGCGTACACATGGCCATAGGGATTCTCATCGCCCGGTACGTTGATGACGCCCACATAGTCATCCAAGTTGATCTTCACATACTTCTTCGCGAACTCGAGCGGAGTGATGTCGCGGTCCTCGTGGTATGTACCCTTGGCGTCCGTATAGGTGAAGTCGAACTTCTTGGGCGGTTCACCGAAGCAAACAGCCAAGACGCGGTACACCTCATTCAGCATCTCAAGCTGCGTATCCGTGGTGTCCTTTTTCTCGTTCGCCATGCTCCGCAGCTTGATGGCATCCTGGCGCAGCAGATGCGACAGCACCGTATTCAGCTCTTCGGTGTTGTTGGTGCAATGGGTCTCCGCCATGGCCTCATGGGGCACGACGCCGTATTTCTTGACCAAAGCCGCGATCATGTCCCAATCACCGCCATCGGCCATAGGCGTGGAGATGAGCCAGTCCACCTCACGATCATCCAGCGGCTTATCAGCCGTAGCCACGATATGCTCCAAGAACCATGCGGCGCGCTCCAGCTTGTTGTAGAACGCCAGGTGAGCCTGGGACAGCTCGAATGTGCCCTTCGGCAGATCCAGATCCTTCTCGATATGGAAGCGCAGCACGTTCAAGCAGGCGAACATCCAGCAACGGCCAGACATCTTCTGATTCGCCACAGCTTGGTCATCCACGTCGATGGAAAACGCGAAGTTCGGCGGGCTCATGCGCTTCAAGACCTCCACGCTCTCTGCGGACTGGAGGATGCCGTTCTTCGTGACCGCACGCTGGGCCACATGCTGGCAGCACATCTTCTGGTAATCCTCTGACATCTTCGCGATCTGTTCCTTCGATAGCTTCATCTTCATCAGCTCCTCTTCCTTATGATCGCTTCCTCTTGTTCCTGTCTTTCTATCGAAACCGAGCCCTAGTCAAAGAGCGTCCAGGGTTGCGTGGGCCTGTCTTGCAGGTAGCCGTCCATCCACTTCCAAAGCGGATGCTGGTCCATGAAGTCCTTCGCGATGAACTCCACGCCGTCTGCCCGGCCATAGCGTCCCCACATCTTCATATGCTTCACGTCATCGGGACCTGCCGCCTTCGCATCGCATGATCCGGCCGGGTAGAACGGGATGTTCCAGACGGCATCTGGATCATCGGCGTAGTACTGCGGATCCACGTCGTAATGCGCGCAGATGTCACGGCTGGATGGGCAGTCATAGCCCAGATAGACGTCATAGGTATCGGCCAGCATCTTCTTGACCACTTCAAGGTCTATCTTGCCGTAGTACTGGTCGATCAGCTCCATCCACCGCTGGCGACGCGCACCGGTCTGCTGGCGAGGATCGTTGAAGCCGTTGTCCTTGCATTCCAGGTTGCGGATGCGTGGGTCGAACACGGCATTGCAGCCGAAGAACGTACCGTCCTTGGTGCGCTTGAGGCTGGTGTATTCCAAGCCTTGCTCGAAGCGGGCTATCTCGCCGGTGTTGTGGTCGGCGATGAGCCACGCGTTCGCATAGCCGCCATTGTTGCCCTTGTTCAAGCGCTCCACGAATTCGTCGATGGTGTTGGAGAACTGGATGGCATCACGGATGCGCACCCATTCCGGCATGCCCGCATCGTCGTAGCGGTCGAAGCCTGCAAGCGTGGTCTCCGTCACATTCAGACCAGCAGAGGTCACATAGAAATCCGTCATGGAAGCCAGCATGCAGGGCGCAGATGCCTGCATGACGAAGCTGTACCCCTCATCTGGTTCCACATGCTTGCAAACGTTGAAGTACTGTCCGCTCCAGAACTCATCGAAGCTCTCATGACCCAGATACGGCTTTCCATCCACCGTGGCCGATCCCGTGGCAGCGATGGCCGAGCAATGCTCCTTGCGATGCGTCTTCATGAGCGGACGGCTCATGATCTTGCCCGCGTTCTGCGGCCACCAGTAGCCCGTGATCTCCATCCAGTCATTCCATGCGATCATGTCCTCCAACGTGGTGTCCACGCCTGCTGCGGTCAGGCCATCGGCCATGCCTTGCAGCTCCTGAGCGTATCGCTCGGGGATCATGGATCCATGCAGGCGAATGGATTGCTCTGCGAACCAGTCGTAATCCATGCCGAAGGTCTCCAACGTCATGTATCGGTAAACGCGCAGCGCATCCTTGAATTCGTCTGCTAGGAGATATCCTTCCTGGAATCCGCATTCATAGGGCGCGCCCTTCACCTTGATGTGCTGCCAGCCGTTCTTGACCTCATGCTGCGCATGGGCAACGACTTGCTGCTGTCCCTCTGTCAACATATCCGTGCTTCCCTTCCCGTTGGGCAGATCTGAAGATCTGCACTACGAACCAATGCTGTTCGGTCTCCGCCCTAATCTTCGTGGCGCTTCTCATAGAACGCATGCAGCTCTGGCGCCATCTTCTCCAGCGTGGGCTCATCCTCATAGGCCATATGCCCGTTCTCGTGCACGTGGTATTCGATGCGCTCCTTGAGGTAGTCCGGCAGGAACATCTTCGAAATGGAGTGGCGCACGTTCCAATAGGGCGTGGCGGCATCATGGATGCCCCCGAAGAAGAGCACGCGGCACTTGGGATTGCGGCGCAAGGCGGTAGCCATGTCATAGGCGGTGTTAGGGCACACCGGGCTTCCCATGGTGCCAGGCGCCTGATGGGTCCAGTTCCAATCCTCGTTCACCTTGAAGGAGAGCAGGATGTTGATGGGAGATCCCTTGAATCCGGTCTCCTGCACGAGCTTCATCCACGCGGATTGATCCGGCGTCATGATGGCATCACCTGACGGGTCCTCGCCTGCGAAGAACTCGTTGTCGCCTTGGACATCCATATACGCGGCTTCGGTGAAGCGCGTGTCATAGCGCCCCGTGAACAGGCCCTCATCCGCAACGATCATCTTGCGGAACGTATCCAGTTCGATGCGCAGATGCTTCTGCTGGATGACGTCAGCCGGCAACCCGATGAGCTTCGACATCTCGCGGGCCAGCGTGCGCTCTTCGCGCTCGGTGATGGTGTCGCTCTTGATGAGCGCTTGCCCATACTTCTCATCCACGAATGCCCAGGCCTTGTCGAACCATTCGAACTGATCCACGCCTTTGCCCGCCTTGCCGAAGTAGTTGGCTGTGGCCGCATAGACGGGGAGCATGCCCATGTAATACAGGTCATTGCCAGGCAGCGTAGGCGCATAGTCCAAGATGGTGGACTGCTCGATCACGCCCGTGACGGCGATGCCGCGCTCTCCCAGAACGCGCATGAGCACGGAGTTGCGCATGGTGCCATAGGATTCGCCATACAGATACAGCGGCGTGTTCCAGCGGTCATGTGTGGTCAGCCACTGAGCGATGCCCCGCATGAACGCATCGGCATCCCCATCCACGCCCCAGACCTTCTTCGCATCATAGCCAGGGGCTATCTTCGAATAGCCGGTGCCCATGGCGTCCAGATACACCAGATCAGAATCGGGCAGGATAGAATAGGGGTTGTCTTCTGGCTGGGTTGGGCAGGGCAACTGCTCTTGGCTGGAGATGGGCACGCGACGCGGCCCCATGCCACCGATGTTCACCATGGCAGATGAGCCGCCCGGGCCACCGTTCCAGCAGAACGTGACGGGGCGGTCGGTCTTGTCCTGAGCATCCGAGATGTAGGACAGGGCGAACATGTGGCCGATGAGCGTGCCACCGTCTTCATGCAGCGGCAGCATCTCAGCGGTAGCCGTGTATTTGATGGACTGCTTGCCCTTGCCCTTCCAGGTGTAGTCGCGGCTTGATGGCTCCGGCACAGCTTCAGCAGCCTTTGCCGGCGCGGCAGCCGGGTCATTGATGGTCACCGTGAATGAGGGGGCAGTTTGCGTTGTCTTCGTATCTGGCATCTTCTTCTCCTTCGAACGATCCTTATTCCTTGTTCCTTATTCCTGCAAACCCTGGATGAGGCGCATCACCCCAGATTGATCTGGCGCTTCAGCACCTTCGTCAACACCAGGTAGTAGATGATCCCGATGACGATGAAGACGACGCCCACGATGAGGGCGACCTCTCCTACCGACAGCAGGATGGCGAAGCACACCGCTGCACCCAAGAGCGGGAACAACAGGTGCATGAAGAATGCCTTCGCGCCGGCACGTTCCTTCAGCTGGAACCAGCAGAACACGATGACCGAGACGTTCAGCATCACATAGGTGGAAAGCGCGCCGAAGTTCGAGATCTTCACTACGGTGTTCATATTGATGCCGCTGAACTGGAAGACCAGCGTGAGCACCACTGACAACCCGATGATGAAGATGACCGCATTCAACGGAGAGTTCGTGCGCTTGTCCATCTTCGCCATGAACTTCGGGAGGCATCCGCCCTTGGCCATGGTGAACATGACGAACGCGATGGAGTTCTGCTGGGCGATGGCGGTGAACACGCCCTGGGCCAGCGCGACGCCCACGGCACAGAGGATCATGAGCCACGGTCCTGCCGCGATCTTCGCCACCACGTAGAAGGCGTTATCCGTGTTGTTCGCGAATGCAGCTCCCGAAGGATCGATGCACGTAGCGATGAAGCACTGCAGCACGTACAGCACGCAGAGCACGATGGCCATCACCATCATGGCGCGCGACGGTCCGTGCTTGGGGTCCTTGGCCTCTTGGGTGAGCGTAGCGATGGCGCCGAAGCCCACGTAGGACATGACCGCCAAAGACACGGCAGACATGGTACCGCCCAGTTCGAACTTGTCCGGATTGAAGAGGTTCTCAGGCGAGAAGCTGGCGCTCTCAGGATGCTGCACCACATAGATGATGCCGCAGATGACGAACAGGGCCAAGATGGCCAGCTGCGCCACGAGCGCCACCTTGTTCACCACCATGGCGGTCTTCATGCCGATGAGGGACACGATGGCCACGATGATGAGGAACCCGAAGCAGAGCGCCAATATGGGCACGTCCGGCAGCATGCTGTGGATGGCGATGGCGGCGATCAGGTAGACCATGGCTGGGCTCACCAGATATTGCAACAGCATCAGCCAACCGGCGATGAATCCAGGCATCTTGCCGAACACGTGGCTCACGTAGGTGAAGATGGAGCCCGACGACGGGAAGTGCTGGATCATGATGCCGAATGAGAACACGCTGAACAGCACGGCCACGAAGCCGATCAGGAAGGCAAGCGTGGGCATCCCGCCCGAATCAGCGAATACGCCGCCGTACACGGCCATAGGCGAGATGGGCACCATGGTGATGAGGCCCCATACCACCATATCCTTCACGGTGAGCGTTGCTTTGAAATCACCGCCGCTCTTCTGCTGCGTGGCCACGGTGGGCTTCGTCACCTTCGCTCCGTTGTTCTCCGGCATGGACATGCGCGCTGTGGTGGCATCATCAGCAGACTGAGCCTGAGCGGCTTGAGAAGGCACAGCGGCCTGAGGCGCTGTTGCCGTTGCCTTCGAAGTGTTGTCTGTCATCGTACATACCTCCTTTTCGCAAGAGGGGCTGCGCCCAAGGACCTGAGCGCAGCCCGCTTCACGAGACCCTACTTATCCGCGTGCTTATCCGTTGTGCTTGAGGCCGGAGCGGCACCGGTTGCAGGAGCCTTCGTCTCACCGGTTTCCTTGGTGGCAGCAGCCTGCTCGGCAGCGGCCGTGGCTTCCTTGACTTCGCGCTCAGCGGAAAGGAGGTCGCTGTCGGCTTTGACCTGATCCTCATAGGCCTGAGCCTCTACGGCATACTTCTTCACATCAGCCTCGGCCTGCTTCTCATGCGCCAAGGCATCGTGTTCGGCCGTGGTAGCAGCCGCCGCGTCAGCTGTGACGTCCGTAGGAATCTTCACGGCTTCCACTTGGGCTGCAGGAGCGGCAGGAACGCTGGAGGATATCTGCACCTGCACCGTTTCCTCAGCCCGACGCTTCGCCTCTGGATCCTTGACGCCCACGCTAGCGGATGTGCCGATGCCAGCTTTCTTGGAGATGATCACCGGCTGGCTCATGGGCACGGCTACAGCAGTGTTCATGACGCCGTTGGTCTTGACCGGATGGTTCAGAGCCGCTGGGTCATCGCCTGCTTCGATGGAGGGCGAAGACGGATGATGCTTGCCAGGGATGTATTCATCAGGAAGGACTATCTGCTCATTGGGGTCCCATAGCTTCTTCACGGGCATGCCCATGGGGTTCTGACCTTCGCTCATCATCTCAGAGGGAACGTTGGACATGACGCGCTCCGGCTTCTTCAAGCCTTCCAGCTGCCACGTGAATGGCGCGAACACGTTGTTCGGATCCACCCAGTCGTGCTTCTTGGACGCCTGATAGACAGCGAAGCAGATACCGAACGTCACTGCGATGATGGCAAGGATGACCACCACGTAGGTGACGGGGCTGCCCACCTCTTCGGCAACCTGAGCCGGCGGGATGATGGCCAGCACGATGCCGAACAGGCACGCCAGCAGACCGACGCCCGCCACCACGTAGGCACCTACGCTGCCGCCCGGAACCTTGAACAGGCGCGGACGATTCGGTTGATCATGACGCAGCTTCAGGAACGACACGAACATGAGCACGTAGTACATCATGTACAGGATGGTGATGGCCTGCGTGATCAGGATGACGAAGCCTTCGATGTTCGGGATCAGGAAAGCCAAGAACGCAACGATGGTCATGAAGCCCATCTGGATGTACATGAGGCGGCTTGGCATGCCGTGCTTGTTGTTGTTCTGCATGAACTTCGGCAGGAAGCCGGAACGGCCAGCCTGGCCTAGCATGAACGACGGACCGGCCATGTTGGTGATCAACGACGCCATGGAAGCACCCAGACCAACCCACACGAACGCTACGTAGATCCAGGGGCAGTTGAAGGTGGCACCCAGGATCTTATAGGTCTGGTACAAGCCATAGACCAGGTTCATATCCTGCTTCGGCGTGACGATGGCGATGCAGACGGTACCCGCGATGAAGATGATCAGCGTCAGGATCATGGCGATGAAGATGGACAGCGGGAACTCCTTTTGCGGCTGCTTCAGCTGCTTGATGTGCGCAGCATTCATGTCGATGCCTGCGAAGCTGAAGAACACGCCTGCTGCAAGCGCCAGATTGGTGAGGCTGAACCCGCTGCTGAAGGGGTTGAATGCCTCAGGCGAAGGGGTGACGTTGGACACGTTGCCTTGCGCCAGCCAAACCACCGTGAAGATGACGATGAACGCCAGCGGAATGAACGTGCCGATGATGACACCATACTTGGTCAGGCGCGCGAACGTCTTGACACCCTTGGTGGACAAGAACGTCAGGCCCCAGTAATAAGCAAGCCACGCCAAGATGATGAAGAACTGGTTCTCAGGGTGATTCATGAAGTTGACCGCCCAGTCCCAATCGGGCGTGTAGAATCCGATGGTGGCCGACGCGGACGCAACGCCCATGCCGAAGTTGATGGAGGTCTGGAACCAGAGGATGAGCAGGCATGTGAAGGCCAATCCCGGACCGAGTGCCTCGCCCACCCACCGGAAGATGCCGCCGCGCTGCCCCCAGCCGCTTGCCAGCTCTGCCGCTACCAGGCCGGTAGGCAGGAAGAAGACGAGCGCGCCGATGATGAACAGCGTGACCGAAGACAAGCCATAGTAGGCTTGCTGCACATCGTTCGCGACGCTGCCGATGATGGTCACATTCATCATCACGAGCGCCATCAGGGAGATGTACGACCCTGTGTTCTTCGCAGGCTTGGCCTGCTTCGTCTGCGCTGTCGCGCTCTTGGTACTCATGGATACCCCCTTCGGTCATGCTCGCGATTTGTGCGAATGCGCCGAACGGGATCATGTGATCGAGGTATGCGCGCAAATCGTGCCAATGGATATGCAGCGAACCCGATCCGTCTTGTGGGGAAGGCAGATCAGGCTTGCTACGCTTTTGAATACTAAGAACCGCCGCACCCGCGATGTCGGGCGCTCAAGCGATGTTGCTTTCTCGTTTTCCACTTGGCTCAACCGCGTTGAAAAGGCTTGCCGCGCATGCTGACCCAGGGTGAGCCAATGTTTCAGTTAGCCCTCTGTTCGATGACATATCCACGATCAGGAACATGCGCATATGCGCGTGCGCTATACCCGATAAGACACGCAACAACCCTGAGCGCCTTCTCAGGCGAAGAGGAAGGATGCATCCCATGGCCTGCACAACTCTGCTCGTCGGCCGCTTGGCCACCAATGATGGCTCCACCATCGTTGCTCGCAACGAAGATGGCGAGGATTTCTCGTTCGATCCGAAGAAGATGATCGTGGTGAATCCGGAGGATCAGCCACGGTCCTACACAGGCGTGGCCAACCATCTGACCATCGAATTGCCCGATGACCCGCTGCGCTATACCTGCACGCCCAATGCGGACCCATCGAATGGCGTCTGGGCGGAGACCGGCATCAACGCCGCCAACGTCTCCATGAGCTCCACGGAGACCATCTCTGCGAACGCGCGCGTCTTGGGCGCTGACCCGCTGGTGGTCTATCAGCCCGCACACGGCAAGCCGGGAGATGCCGACTACCAGCCGGAGATTCCCGGCGGCATCGGGGAGGAGAACCTGCCCACCATCACGCTGCCCTATATCACAAGCGCGCGCGAGGGCGTCCAGCGCCTGGGGATGCTGGTGGAGAAGTACGGCACCTACGAGACCAACGGCGTCGCTTTCGGCGATGCGGATGACATCTGGTACTGGGAGAACATCGGAGGGCACCATTGGATCGCCCGCCGCGTGCCGGATGACTGCTATGTGGTGCAGCCGAATCGCCAAGGCATCGACCATTTCGACCTGGCTGATGCATTGGAAGAGCAGCATGATTACATGTGCAGCGCAGATCTTGCCACGTGGATCAAGGAGCACGATCTCTTGATGGACATGCCCCAGCATGAGGGAGATGCCGGTGAGACCGTCCAAGGCCTGCCGCGCTTCTTCAACGCACGCATCGCGTTCTCCACCTACACCTGGCTCGATCAGCTCTACAACGCTCCGCGCAAGTGGTACCTCTGCAAGCGCCTGACGCCATCTGACTCCCGCTTCCAGGGACCGGCGCCCCAGTTCGGCCCTGAGAGCTTGGACATCCCCTGGGCCATGCGCCCTGACAAGAAGCTCTCTGCCTCTGACGTGAAGGACCTGCTCTCTACCACCTATGACGGCACCGAATATGATCCTTACGGCACGAAGGGCACACCACAGAGCCGCCATCAATACCGGTATGTGGGGATCGACCGCACGTCAGAGTGCTCCATCCTCTGCATCCGACCGAATGCGCCGAAAGCGCTGCGCGGCGTGCATTGGTTCGCACCCGCATCCGGCCCCTTCAACACGGCATGCGCCATGTACGCCAATGTGAAGGAACTCCCCGCATTCGTGGATACGCCCACGAAGGTGACCACCGACAGCCTCTATTGGAACAACCGCTTGGTGGCAGGCTTGGCTGATCCGCAGTTCTTCGAAAGCTACGAATCCATCCAAGGCTACCGACTGAACACCATGGCACAGGGCTATCAGTCGCTCCATGAGACGGACGCGCGGCTTGCACAGATGGCGAAGGATGGCAAAGCCAACCTGGATGATATGGATGACCCCACCGTGCTCGCAGAGCTGGCTACCGCGAACCAAGCGCTCATGGACAAGATCCAAGCACAGACGCGCGATCTTCTGGGCACCGTGCTGGATCAACGCACGGTCACGATGAAGAACGCCTTCAACATGAACGACCACTGAGGCTTTCGCCACGCACCTGCAGCCACCTGGCTGCTCTGCTGGAAAGGGATCATGCCTCCGGTTGAATCCCGGGTGTTGCAGATGTGCTTGTTATGGGATCCTGGTTTCGCCAGGATCCCATTGCATATATTCGTGCGCGCAGGTGCGCGCACCCACAGATCATGAAACAACTCATTCGTGGGTGCGGCCAACTGGCATCATGAAGCACCCCATTCGTGGGTGTCGGAAACCGCTGGCACCCGCGATCATCCTGTTTCTGGTTACCCGTGGGTGCGGCCAACTGGCCGCACGTCTCAATACGCCTTTGGGCGAATGTCCAAAGGCGTCACTGTCTTCCCTTGCATTTGATACCATGGCTTTACGGGGACAGGTCAAGCCTGTCCCCGTTCGCCTCAGGGAAAGGATGCAGGAACCGTTGAGACGCAAGGATCGGGAGAAGGACGAGGACTTCGCGCTGGATGTGCTCCAGCGCTGCAGCTTCGCAACGCTGGCCATGACCCAACAAGACGGCACCCCTTACTGCATTCCCATCTCCCCCGCGCTCGTGGGCAGAAGCCTGTACTTCCACTGCGCCCATCACGGCATGAAGACGGATGCGCTGCGGGCACGGCCTGAGGTATGCGTATCCGCAGCCTGCGACGTGACGCCCGTGCCGGAAGAGCTCACCACCGAATACGCCAGCGCCGTGGCCTTCGGCTGCGCCTCCGAAGTCATTGATGACGCTGAGAAGGTGGCAGCGCTGCGCGCCATCTGCGAACGCTACGCCGCCTCCAATCTGGAGGCATTCCCCGACGCCATCGAGCGCAGCCTGGCGCGCACGGCCATCTGGCGCGTGGACATCGAAAACATTACCGGCAAGGGCAAGCGCGTGCCATCTGCCGCCATAAGCGATGAGAACGCTGGCACGTCCATCTTGCTCATCAACGACATGGCTGGATACGGGAAGGTAGCGCTCTCCGTCATGATCCCCGTGCTGAGCGCCATGAAGCTGAACGTGTACAACCTGCCCACCGCGCTGGTATCGAACACGCTGGATTATGGACGCTTCGACATCCTGGATACCACGAGCTACATGGAACACACCTTGCAGATCTGGGATGAGCTGGACTTCGCCTTCGACGCCGTAGCCACTGGCTTTCTCGTATCCGAAGAGCAGAGCCTGCTCGTCTCCGGCTACTGCCGCGCCTGCAAGGCCAAGGGGATCCCCGTGTTCGTGGACCCCATCATGGGAGATGAGGGCGTGCTCTACAACGGCATGACCGAAACGAGCGTGGCCCATATGCGCAACATGTGCGGCGTGGCAGACATCATCATGCCGAACATGACGGAAGCGGAATACCTGACCGGACTGCATGTGGGCAAGAGGAGCCTTTCGCTGGAGGAGGTCCATGAGCTGGCCCAGGCGCTCCATAAGCTGGGGTCAAAGGCCGTAGTGATCACCAGCGTCGTTCTGGATACCCCTTTGGATGAGGGAGACCGCAGGGACCGCGACCACCTCACGTACGTCTCCGAAGGAACCGATGCATCCACCGACTCTATCCTGCTTCCCTATGATGAGATCCCTGTGCGCCTGCCGGGAACCGGCGACATCTTCTCGAGCGTGCTCATCGGACGCTATCTGGGCGGCCATTCCCTAAGTTACAGCGTGCAAGCTGCCATGGACAGCGTGGTTGAGATGCTCAAGGTGGGCAAGGATAGCGAAGACAGATACCGGGGCGTGCCCATCGAGCAGTATCTGGATCGGCTCCGCTGACCCCTCCGCTGACAAGCCGCACGGTCATGCAAACGGCTCATAAACGGCTGCCCTTCCGGGGCAGCATCACCTGATGCGAGGTGCCTAGAATCAGGGACAGGCATCTAATGTGAACTTGGGAGCATGACCCGAACCATGGCGAAACCAACAGAGACGAACAGCGCCGCGCACGGCATCCATGGCCGGCGCCTCGCCTTCATCTTCACGGGCATCCTGCTGGCCACCTTCGTGAGCTCCCTCTCTGAGACCATCGCCTCCACGGCACTCCCCACCATCGTGGGGGATCTGGGCGGAGTAGAGATGATGCAGTGGATCTCCACCGCCTACATCCTCACGAGCACCATCGTCATGCCCTTCTACGGCAAGGTCAGCGACACATTCGGCCGCAAGCGCCTATTCATGGCAGCCCTTACGCTCTACGCTGCTGGAAAGGCGGTCTGCGGGCTGTCCATGAGCATGGGAATGCTCATCTGCGGGCGCTGCATCTCAGGACTGGGAGGCGGCGGTATGTCCATCTTAGCCTATGCCACGCTCTCAGATGTGGTGCCTCCCCGCAGACTGGGCACCTACATGGGCGTTGCGGGCGCCGTCTTCACCACCTCGAATGTGCTGGGCCCCGTGCTCGGCGGCTGGTTCGTCCAAGTGCCTGGTTGGCGTTGGATCTTCTGGTTCACCATTCCCCTGGCAGCCATCGCGCTGGTGGCTCTCGGCGCATTCCTCCCCAAAGACGGACGCCACGCCGTCCGACCTCATCTTGACTATGGCGGCATGACCACCGTCGCTCTGGCCGTCTCCACCCTGGTACTGGGCATGGCGTGGGGCGGCGTGGTGTTTCCCTGGAACAGCTGGCAAGCCATCGGACTCTTTGCGCTCTTCGCCGCATCTTCCGTTGCCTTCGTGCTCATAGAGAGACGAGCGAAGAATCCCATCATGCCGCTCTCCCTGTTCGCGAACCGCAACTTCGTGCTGTGCTGCGTGACCAGCCTGCTCATCGACGTGGCTTTCATGGGCACCGTTACCTACTTGCCCACGTACTTCCAGATCGTGGACAAGATGAGCCCTGAGATCGCGGGGCTCATGAACGTCCCCATGAGCATCGGCATCTTCATCACCTCCACCGCCAGCGGATTCCTAGCAGCCAAGACGGGCAAGTACAAGTGGATGCTCGTGGCCTCCAGCGCCATCGCGGCCATCGGCTTCTTCCTGATGTCCACCATGCAGGTACACGAGGCCATTATCCTGCCCCTGCTCTACCAGTTCATCCTTGGATTCGGCATCGGATTTGGCATGCAGATCCTCCTGCTGGTGGTACAGAATGAGTTCCCGCACTCCATGGTGGGCGCAGCCACGGCCACCTATGATTTCTTCAGCCAGATCGGTTCCGTCATCGGCGCATCGTTCATCGGCACGCTGTTCACCTCCCGGCTCTCAGCGGATCTAGCATCCACGCTCCCCGCCGTAGACAACATCTCCGTGGCAAAGATAACGCCTCAATTGGTAGATCGGCTCCCTGATGCCGTGCAAGCCATCATCGCGCAGGGCTACTCTGATGCCCTCGTGCCACTCTTCCTCTGGTTCGCCCCGCTCTGTGCGCTCACCGTGGTGCTCATGCTGTTAGTGAAGGCGCATCCATTGGCCACCATCATCAACCACAAGTGACTAGGGCTGTATCAGGGGGACGGAGGAGTGAGACATCCGCAGTGCGGATGTCTCACTCCTCCGTCCCCCTGATACACTTCCTCCGTGGGTGCGGCCAACTGGCCGCACTTTTGAATGCGCGTCGTCAGACGCGTCACTGTCTTCATCTAGGACTGGGTTGCCTGGAACAGGCAACCCTCATGCGCAGTGCTTGCACTGCGCTATTGGTTTGTGCGGCGAGGAAACCTATCCAGCGAGTCAACCATCTGCGCCGCGTCATTCTTCAGGCAGCAAGGGGATGAGAGCACTCTACTATCAGGGAAGCCCTAGGCCGTTGCGCCGCCGCAACTGGAGCCAGCCCCGGCCGTGCATCCATAGCAATGCTGCCCGAAGGCGATCTTGCGCTTGAGAGGCTTCGATGAATCCGCCGCCAATTCCTGGATAGTGCCCCCGTCAACGCACGCAAGCTCTGCCGCCTGGTTGAAATCGCAATCATAGAGACGCCCATCCCAGCCAACCGATATCTGAGACCGGCACATCATGGTGGGCACAGTGGCTGCATTGAACGCACCCACCAGCTTGCCCATGTATTTGTCGAGGTTGCCCGTCTGCTGGAGTCGATTTCCGAAACGCCCATTGGGATTGTTCGCGATGGCAAAGAGGTGATCGAATGTGATGCCATGCTCCTCTCCCAGCTTCTGCTTGTAGTCCCGCTCAAGTCCTGCCTGACCCCCTGGCAAAAAGACGCCACCAGGGTTGTACACCAGATCCAGCTCCAGCGCCTTGCCGTCCGCGCCTGCGCCCGCTCCCTTGCCATAGCCCAAAGCATTCAGCCTCTTCAGCCCTTCGATGATGGCGTCATAGGTGTCTTCGCCACGCTGGCGCTCTGCATTCTTCTTCACGTAGTGCGGCAGGGAAGCAATGACCACGATACCCAGTTCAGCCCAGTGCTCCGGAAGATGAGCATAGTGAGGATCCTGTAATATCACCAAGTTCGAGCGCGTCATCACCTTGGCACCGGTGTCCACCGCTGCACGGATGAGCCACTCATAGTTCGGGTTCATCTCAGGAACGCCTCCCGTGATGTCGATGGTGGAGATGCCATGGTCGCGCACCACCTTAAGGCACGCCTCCATGGTCTCCTTCGCCATCTCTTCCGTTCGAGCGGGACTGGATTCCACGTGACAGTGCTTGCAGGCTAGATTGCATTTGAGACCTACGTTCATCTGGAGCGTACCCAGATCATCTTCGGTGCTTCGGCATTCCTCATCCACGCGTTCATAGAACGAAGGAAATGCATCCATAGCAGCAAGCGCCTCTTCATTGAGTTTCGCCATGTCACATCTCCACATCGTCGACGATATTCTTCATCTGCACGCCATGGACGAGCGCCGCTCCTCCGCGCAACGCGCAGGCCACATGGAAGACCTCGGTCATCTGCTCTTCAGTGACGCCTTTCTCTAGGCAAGAGTTGACGTAGGAATCGATGCAGTAGGGACACGGTGCTACCGCAGCCACCGCTAGGGCAATGAGCGCCTTTTCGCGGGCTGTCAGCGCACCATCAGCGAAAACGCTGCCGTAATAGGCCATGAATTTGTCCCAAAGCTCAGGCGCTTCCTCGCCCATGGTAGAAAATTTGGCAAGATCCGCTGGATTGTAATAGGTTTCCATGCCGTCCTCCTCAGGGCAGGATTATTAGATATAGTCGAATATATGATTTTGTATGATATGTGTCAATGACCGATATGCTGCATCACTTGCCTTCAGACTATGAATGCGACCACCGGCGAGAAGCACCTTTGAAGGACGTGCCATATCCATGAATCTGTGGCGAATACGCATGACGTGCATTCATTCGTGCCATCACCCACGGATCATGAAGCAACCCATTCGTGGGTGCTGGCAACTGCCAGCACTTTTGAATACGCGTCGTGCGTACGCGTCACTGTCTTCATCCAAGCTTGGACGGAGGGAGCGTATCAGGGCGACGGAGGAGTGAGACGCCCGCAGGGCATCTCACTCCTCCGTCCCCCTGATACAGACTTCCTCCGTCCCCCTGATACGCTACCTATGACGTGGCAGCGCGATCTTGACCTGCGAGCTCTTCCATCGCATCCTCGCGCATCTTGTACTTCAACACCTTGCCCGCCGCATTCATAGGGAATGCATCCATGAACTTGAAATACCGAGGCACCTTATGACGAGCCATATGGCTTGCGATGTAGTCGCGGATCTCCTCCTCATCGATGACCTCGCCCTCTTTGGGGATGATGCACGCCATGACCGCTTCGCCGTACTTCTCATCAGGAACGCCGATCACCTGGACATCCTTCACTTGAGGATGCTGATATATGAATTCCTCGATCTCCTTTGGATAGATGTTCTCACCGCCGCGGATGATCATATCCTTGAGGCGACCTGTCACGACGAACGTGCCATCTTCATTGCGGTAGGCCAGATCGCCCGAATGCAGCCAATTCTCGCTATCCACAGCCGCAGATGTGGCATCAGGCATCTTGTAATAGCCCTTCATCGTGTTGTAGCCACGACTGCAGAACTCGCCGATGGTGCCATCAGGCACCTCCTCGCCCGTTTCCGGATCGATGATCTTGCATTCGATGTACGGGAACGCATAGCCCACTGTTTCCGTACGCAGATCGAGCGGATCGGTCCAGGTGGATTGCGTGGAGCCCGGAGATGATTCCGTTTGCCCATAGACGCTCACGATGCCGGTCATGTTCATCTCATCAGGTTGGGCTGCGCGCTTCATGAGCTCTGGAGGACAACCTGAACCCGCCATGATGCCGGTGCGCATATGCGAGAAGTCGGTCTTCCTGTAATCAGGATGATTGAACATCGCGATGAACATGGTGGGCACCCCGTTGAAGCAGGTGATGCGCTCCTGTGTGATGCAAGACAACGATGCTTTCGCGCTGAAATAGGGCATGGGGCACATGGTAGAACCATGCGTCATAGAGGCCGTCATGGACAGCACCATCCCGAAGCAATGGAACATGGGCACTTGGATCATCATGCGGTCAGCGGTCGAAAGCCCCATCCGGTCACCGATGCTCTTCCCATCGTTGACCACATTGCGATGAGTCAGCATGACGCCTTTGGGGAAACCGGTCGTTCCTGAGGTGTATTGCATGTTGCAAACATCGTCAGGGTGCACATCATCGGCCATGCGCTTGATGACGTCCAAAGGCACGCGTCCAGCACGCTCGAACGCCTCATCGAACGTGAGCGCACCTGGCATGCTGAAGCCATCCGTGATCACATTGCGCAGGAATGGCAGCTTCTTGCAATGAAGCGGCTCACCAGGCTTGTTGTCCTTCAATTCCGGGCACAGCTCGTTGATGATCCCAGCATAGTCCGAATCCAATGCTCCCTCGATCATCACCAGGGTATGCGTATCGGATTGGCGCAGAAGGTATTCGGCTTCATGCACCTTGTACGCCGTGTTCACGGTCACCAGGACGGCGCCGATCTTCGTCGTTGCCCAGAACGTGATGAACCACGAGGGCACGTTGGTCGCCCAGATGGCTACCTTGCTGCCTGGCTTCACACCAAGCGACACCAATGCACGGGCGAAATCATCGACATCCTTGCGGAAGCCTTCATAGGTTCGCGTGTAATCAAGGGTTGTGTATTTGAATGCATACTGATCGGGAAAAGCTTCCACCATGGCATCGAGAACCTGAGGGAACGTGAGATCGATCAGCTCGGCTTGCCTCCAAAGGTATTGGCCCGATCCATCATGGTTGGGATAATGCTGACCCTTTTGGCTGCGCGTATAACGGTATCGGCGCATGAAGTTCACGAAGTACGGAAGGATGATATCAAGATCGGTCAAGCCCTGTGCCCACTCAGGCTTCCACTCCAGAGAGATGAAGCCATCGTAGTTGATCGACGAAAGCGCCTGCATCACGCGATCGATCGGAAGCGTTCCCTCGCCCACCAAAGCGTATGAGCCCGCATCATCAGAGTCTCGAAGATGGACATGCTTCACATACGCGCCCAAGTTGGCAATGGTATCAGCCGGATCCTCCCCGCAATCTCGGTACGGATGGTGAACATCCCACAAGGCGGCTAAGCTATCGCTTGCATATGCATCCAACAATTCCATGAGGCGCGATGTGTCCGCGAAGATGCCGCTGGTCTCGATGAGGATGCCCACATTTCGCTCGATCGCATAGGGCAGGAGCTCATCGATCGACTCATAGACTGCGTTCGGGGTCCCTTCGCCAGAGCGCTGCGCCTTCACGCAAAGATAGCCCACGCGCATATCAGCAGAGATATCGATGAGTTGCTTCGCATCGGCGATGACATCGGCTGCCTTGCTATCAGAGGCGGCAAGGTCAAGCGAGGTGTCAAAGACGGGGACGCATAGCTTGCGGTTGCGCAGATCGCGTGCAGTCGCACGCGCGGTCGCGCTTTCGAACGGGCATCCCCGTCCGACGAGCTGTGGATCCTTGAGCAGATCGTATACCTCGATGCCCTGACAATCCATCTCGGCAACAAGATCGGTCAGCTCATCCCAACGCAACTGGCTCCATCCGCGGTTCGAGAAGGACAGCTTCATCGATTCTCCTTCTCATACATGACCTTGTTCAATGCATTGATATAGGCGCGGACGCTCGATCCGATGATGTCAGTGGAGATGCCGCGTCCTGAATAGACTTTGCCGTCGCTCACAAGCTTCACGACGCATTCGCCCATGGCTTCTTGACCTTCGGTGACCGATTGCATCTGCCAGTCATCAAGCTCGAAGGTGCTTCCCACGATCGAATCTATGGCTGCGAACGCAGCGTCAATGGGACCATCGCCCACAGCGACCTTCTCGATGGCTTCGTCGCCGATCATCATGCGAATGCTTGCCGTTGCTCTGATGGTGTTGCCGCTGTTGATGGTATAGCGATCCAGCTTGTACGTAGCGGGCACCTGCAAAGCGGCCGATGCAACGATGGCATCGAGCTCACGGGCGTCAACGCTCTCCTTCTTGGTGGCGATGCGCTGGAACGCTTCGTAGACAAGGGCGATATCCTCCGCAGAGAGGTCATAGCCGAGCTTCGCGACAGCATCCGCAATGGCCTCCTGATCGTCGCTTGCCTTCAAGGCGATATCGCTTGCAGTCTCATTCGACACCAAGGTGGCGAAATGGGATTCTTTGCTGACAGCAGGATCGCAGATGCGATCGATCTGGCTCATGGTGCGCTGCAGGATGGTCGTCTCGACCTGGCAATCCACCCCATATGCATCACCCTTGAAAGAAAGCGCCTTGACGAGATTCGGCAGCATCGTCTCTCCAAGCGGATACGAAGTCACCTTTACCTCGCTGGCGCCTTCAGCAATGCCAGCGATGCTCATGGAAACCGCCATGAACAATTCATCGCTGCAACGGATCCCGAGCACAGGACATACCCCACCTGATGCGCCTTCGGTGAACACCGGGATAGCGCGTCGCAGGCCCGAGATGAACTCAGCGAACTCAGCCGGCAGCATGATGCCCGCATCATCGCAAACGGTGACCGTGGTCGCACCGGCCTCGATGGCTGCACAGATGATGCTCTCAAGGTAATCTCGATCGGTTCGCGTAGCATCTTCGGCAATGAATTCAACATCAGCCGTATGCGCAGAGCATGCTTTGATCGTCCGCGCTGCGGCATCGATGACATCAGCGGCTTTCATCCGATGGACATACTCCATGCGGGCAGGACTTGTGGCGATCTGCACCTGCAAACGGGGATGCACTGCCTCAGCTAAGGCACGCCACACCTCGTCGATGTCGCTTCCGTCGATCTTCACGGGAACCGCAAGCGTGCAATTCTTGACGATCGAGGCAATGGATTTGATGCGAAGCATGTCAGCTTGGGAGCTCTCGATGCCTTCGATCTCAACAACAGATACCTTCAGGCTGTCAAGCAGCTTGGCAAGCTCGAGCTTCTCTTTGAAGGAGAGCGCAAGCCCTTTGGCGGCAGCTGCCTGCTTCATCGTCTCGTCGCTGATGCGAATATCTCTCATAGTCTCGCTTTCTTCTCGCAATGCGGTGCACACGCACCGCACGACCATCCACTGAACGTCCTGCATGAATGTGCTCGGTGTGGTTGCTAGCTTTACATAAACGCGAGAAATTGCAAGCAGCGAAGATGTGCGGAGGGTGTGTATCAGGGGGACGGAGGAGTGAGACGCCCGCAGGGCGTCTCACTCCTCCGTCCCCCTGATACAGCCCTGCTCCGTCCTCGCTGATATACATACGTACAGATGATGGTATGATATACGTACACCATAAGGAGGCATCATGAACCAGAAGCTGACCTTGAGCATCGAACAGAGCGCTATCACTCGCGGCAAGCATTATGCCAAGCAGCATGGACGCACGCTCTCATCGGTGGTGGAGGATTTCCTGCTCCTGCTCGATCAGCACGATGAAAAACAGGAGAACATGCCCCTCAGCAGCACATTATGCTCCATGGTTGGTATCGGAGCCGGACCCGTGAGCGAAGAGGATCACCGCGCTCACCGTATAGCCCGAAACACGCTTTGACATGGATCGCATCTTCATAGACACGAACGTTGCCCTTGATCTTATCCAAGCGCGAGAGCCTTTTCTGGCTGATGCGCTCTTCCTCTTCGCGCTCAGCGAACGAAAGTCCATCGAGCTCTGCCTGTCCACGGATTCTCTCAGCACCATCTTCTATGTGGTAGAGAAGAACAAGGACGCGCGTGTAGCACGCGAGGCTGTCTCGAAGCTCTTGGATTTCGTCACTCTTTGCTCTCTTGATGAAAACGCCGTACTCAAGGGCATGGCACTTGACTTCGCTGACATAGAAGACGCTTTCATCTGCGCCGTGGCTATGGCGGCGAAGGCACGCGTTATCGTCACGCGCAACGTGAAAGACTTCGCCCAAGCTCCGCTTCCCGTGCAAACACCCCGTGAATTCGTAGCCACCTGGCAAGCCCAAGCACAGACGGGCTAGCCTCTTCTTTCCACAGCGAAACCTTAAGCGTATCAGGGGGACGGAGGAAGTCTGTATCAGGGAGACGGAGGAGTGAGACATCCTGCGGATGTCTCACTCCTCCGTCTCCCTGATACAGACTTCCTCCGTCCCCCTGATACGCCCAATCTGAAGCTGGCAAGCGGTCTACGGCACGAGGATGACGGCCACCAGAAGCGCCACCGCTATCAGCATCACCACCAGATCCACAGCGGAGAACGGATACTGCTTGTACCCGCTCTCGCGCGTTCGCAGATTGAACCCACGCACCTCCGCAGCAATGGCCGCGCTGTTCGTCTTGCGCACGGAGCTCACCAGAAGCGGTACGCACAGCGGCACCATGAGGCGGATCTTGTTCACGATGCCGCCCTGGTCGAACTCAACGCCGCGCGCCGTCTGCGCTTCCATGATGCTCTTCATGTCGTTCATGAACACAGGGATGAAATGCACCGTAGATGCGAATGTGAACGCATACTTATAAGGCACATGCAGCACCTTGACCACGGAATTGGACAAGTCGGTCATCTTGGTCACGTAGAACGTGAGGAACAGCGGGATAGCCGCCGCTTCCAGACGCACGATGGTGGTCACCGCAGCCATGATCGACCCTGTGCCGATGTATCCCCAGGGCAGTTCCACCAGCACATCTCCAGAGGGGCTGGTCAGCAGCAAGAGCACCGCCAAGATGACCGAGAACGCAAGCACCGCCTTCATGAGGCCGAGCACAGGACGGAGCATCTGACACGATGCTGCCATGATGATCCCGCAGATGAGCATCCCACAGAGGAAGAAGATGTTGCTCGTGCAGAAGCAGGTGATGGCGAAGAGCACGGCGAACACGATCTTCGTCACCGGGTTCAAGCGATGGAGCAGCGAATCGCCCGGCACGTATTCCAGAAATCCGTTCATCTAGCACACCTCCTGAGCGATGGCAGCTTGCATCTCATCGGTCGTGTTCGCGAAAGCAAGAGGGCTTGTGGCCAGGCGCTCATCCACAAGCGGCAGCGCCAAGGAGATATCCACGATCTGGGGCGGGATGAGGCTTGCCCGCGTCAGCGTCTGCGGGTTGCGGAGCACATCGAACGTGGGGCCGTCATCCACCACTCCTCCCTGGCTCATGACCACGACGCGCTTCGCGAAATCCCCCACCACCTCCATATCGTGGCAGACCATGACGATGGTGGTACCCGCCTCATGCAGCCGTCGGATGATGTCCATGACCTTCACGCATTCCTTGTAGTCAAGGCCCGTGGTGGGTTCATCCAGGATGACCACGGGAGGTGCCAGCACCACGATGGACGCCAGCGCCAGAAGCTGGCGCGTTCCGCGGTTCAGGAGGAACGGATCATCGTCAGGGTCGAACCCGAACTCCTTGATCACGCCATCCACGCGCGCCTCTGCATCCGGCCCCACCTCGCCCAGCGCCTTGAAGCCGAAGAGGAGCTCTTCGCGCACGGTGTTCGAACAGATCTGGCTATCAGGATTCTGGAAGAGGAATCCCACCTGTCGCGCGATCTGGCTGGTCTTGAGCTGCGTAGTGGGCACGCCGTCGATGAGCACCACGCCTGCATCGGGCTTCAGAAGACCATTCATGAGACGCATGGTCGTGGACTTCCCTGCCCCATTCGTTCCCACGAACGCCACGAATTCGCCGTCTTGGATCTGGAAGCTCACGCCATCGAGCACCTTGATATCCGCATCGTAGGATGCATGCACGTCGCGAAATTCGATCATGCGATCACCTCCATGAGGGCAGAAGTTGCCTCCTGCACATCGCAGCACACGGGCCCCTCGTAGAGTCCCACGCCAGCCAAGCGGTTCATGAGCGTGGTGGAACGCGGGCAATTGACGCCCAGCTTGAGCAGCTCCTCAGAATGCGCCAGCACCGCGCGCGGCTCATCGGCGAAGCGGATGGTGCCGCCGTCCACGATGACCAGCATGTCGGCGAATTCGGACAAGAGCGCGATCTTCTGCTCCACCACCACGACGGTGGTGCCATGCTCCCACGCATAGCGAGACAGAAGCTGAAAGACAGCGCGCGAGCTGGCTGGATCGAGCTCAGCGGTAGGTTCGTCCAGCATCAGCACCTTCGGATGCAGCGCCAGGACCGATGCGATGGCAATCTTTTGCTTCTGGCCGCCGGAAAGGCTGGCGATGACCCGGTGGCGCAGATCTTCGATGCCCATGCTTTGAAGCGCTTCGGTCACGCGCTCTTCTATCTGGTCATGCGGCACGCCGAAGTTCTCAAGGCCGTAGAGCACCTCATCCTCCACGATGGACGTGACGATCTGCGAATCGATGTCCTGGCAGACGCTACCCACCACCTGCGATATGTCCGTCAGGCTGACATCGCAGGTATCCATGCCGTCTATGGTGACCGAACCGTAGAAATCCCCCGGATAGCAATGCGGGATGATGCCGTTCATGGCATAGGTCAGCGTGGACTTGCCCGACCCGGCAGCACCGGTGATGCCCACGAAGCATCCATCAGGGATATCCAGGGTGATGCCCTCCACCACCGGGTGCTCGCTCTCCCGGTAGCGGAAGGTCAGATCATCTATCTGGATCATGTGTCTCCTTTCCTGAGTCGGTGTGACAGGTTCGCTTGGATCGGATGCGCATCAAGTTCGGATGCGCATCTACAGGTTCTCTCTGCATCGTGGCTCTCCCCGCAGGGCGGATGCGCATCAAGTTCGGATGCGCATCTACTTTTTCAACACTTTGCGCAGAAGAGGCGTGAGGATCTGCACGAGCACCGCATTGAAGAACGCTGTCCCGAACACCATGACCGCATAGGTCACGAAGATGACAGGCAGATCAAGGCCATTCATGAGCCCGACGATGATGGCGAAGGTGTAGCCGGATACCACCGTGGACAGGAACGTGTTCACGAAAGGATTGATGTCCAGCTTGCCCGCCACCTTCATGGGAATATGGATCAGAAGGCCGCATGCCAGCGCACCCAACACCTCAGAGGGGATGTTCACCAATGGCGTTGCATTCAGCATGGGGATCTGGCACATGAGGCCTGCCAACAGACCGATCACCAACGCCTGTCCCACATTCGGACGCGTCAGGATGATGGCCAGGCAATACATGGCGATGACGAAATTCGGCTTCATGCCTGCGAACGACAGGAAGCTGGCAACGGTGAGCTTGAGCACCGCACCTGCTGCCAAGAGCACTGCGATCAAGATGAGATCCTGGATCCCGAGCCCGTGCTTCTCCTGCGTGGTCACCGTGCGCTGCTGTCCCTTCGCCGGTGAAGCTTTGGATGCGGAGGCCTTCGCTGGCTGGGTCTGTCCCTTCACGGTGCGCGGCGTGCGAGAAGCGGTGTTCGTCTCTGACATGATGTCTTCCTTTCTATCTGCTTGCAGGCCTTTGCCTGCAAGCGCTGCCTTCTCGAATGCCTCGATGCCGCCAGGACAAACAAAAAAGCCTGCCCTTCAAAGTCTTCTTCAAGACCTCAAAGGACAGGCTTTGAACCTGCGGTGCCACCTTTGCTTGGTTCCTTGCGGAACCCACTCGTGAACGGGCTACCACCCATTCTGCCTCTGACGCGGGCTCACGGTCCAGATACTCGGCTTCGTGATGCTTGAAGCCTTTCCCCTTTCCCTCGGCGACCCATTTACCTACTGGCGTTCTGCGGGAATCTCAGCTGCGCCCGCTCTCTGTAAGTGCCCGGTAAGCTTGACTTTCGCCTCAACGGTTTCGAGCTATTCGATTGGTTGCGTACTCTACCCCAACCAACCCCAGCGCGCAACCCCTTCTTTGCTCAGCGAGCGTATCACGGGGACGGAGGAGTGAGACATCCGCAGGATGTCTCACTCCTCCGTCCCCGTGATACGCGGCCAGCTGGCCGCACCCTTAAGGGTTGGAAACCATCTCATCTACCGGTCATTCGGCGCGAAGGGCCTCCACCACGTTGTCCGCCTTGCAGCGATGCATCCCATACGCCACCGAGATGCCCATGATGAGCACGGTCATCACCACAGCAATGCCCAGATACCCCCATGGCAGCGCGAAAGGCAGCCCCTCGATGGATTGTGACACCATGAACCAGAGCATGAACGACACGGCCACCGAGATGAGAAGCCCAGGGATGAACCCGACGATGCCGAAGGTGGCGCATTCATCGACGATCATGCGCCGGAACTGCCCGTTCGAAAGCCCCACCGACCGCATGACCGCGAACTCGCGACGGCGCAGGATGAGCGAGTTCGTCACCGTGTTGAACACGTTCGCCATGGCGATGAGCGCCAAGATCACCGTGAACAGCAAGCAGAAGACATTCACCACGGTTGCCAGCATGCGATTGGAGTCCGCCTCTGCCTGATAGTCGTTGTAGGTGACGAATGAGATGGTGTACGGAATGCGGTCAGCGTTGAAGAGCTCGTGACCCGCATCGCTCAGTTCCTGAGCGAGCTGCTCATGGTCGCCGTCTGTCGCATCGAAATAGCTGCGGAACAGGGGATCCTCATCCAAGAGATTCACGTGATACGCCAACGACATCGGCACGATCAGGCATATGCCCTGACCAGGTCCCCCTGTCACTGCTGGCGCTTTCTCAGCCAAGGCGAACACCTCCACGGGCAGCGCGCTCTCATCAGCCATGGCAGGCATGATCTGCATGATGCCCTTCTCCTTCAGAACCTGAAGCAGCTGGTAGACGCTCCCGTTGTTGCCATAGGCCTGCGTGATGCCCACCGCCCGCGGAACGCCCTCGTTGCGGAATGCTTCAGGATCGAGCCCCAAGCCGCGCACGTACTCATCGAACTGAGGGTCAGCCACGTAGCAGATGCGCGCTCGCGCGAAGAGGCCCTCGTGGCCCTGCACGGGCACCTCCAGATCCGCATCCTGAGCGAATGACTCTCCGACCATGGATTCGGGCAGGGATACCGTTGCCTCACCCGCCAGATACCAGCCGACCGGATCCGCATGCGGAAGCACCGCGAACTCATCATAGGCCCCTTGGAAGATCGCAGCCTCTTCAGCGAGCGCTTTGTTGCGCGCCTCTTGCAGCGCTGCAGGGTCAGCGGAGTCCCCGCGGATCTCGCGATCCTGCGCAAGCCTCACGCCCACAGAGACCTCACCCGCTGGATCTCCCCCCATCGCTACATCGATCAGCCCAAAGAGGAACGTGGTCAAAGACCCTGCTGTCATGAGCAGCACCACAGCCAAAGCCAAAGACACGGAGGCAGCGCGCCCTTTCGTCTTGCTGCGCTTGCGATTCGCATACGCCAGCTTCCCACCCATGCCGAAGACACGTCCCGCAACACCGCCACCCCGCCAAAGGTGCCGCGGATCAGTGGCCTTGGCCGCCCGAAGCTCTCCCCGCTTGGAGATGCGCGCGGCACCGGTCGTGCGGATGGCTTCGATGATGTTCATGTGGCTTGCACGCTGTGCTGGGATCCATGCAGACACGAGCACCGCCACCAAGGTGAAAGCCGCGCTGATCCCGAGCATCCACGGATCCGCTTCGATCGTGAAGGGAACGGTCAGACCGCCCGCAAGCTCTTGGAACGCAGGATCTAGAAGCGCAAAGGTGATGCCGCATCCGCCCAGCCCAACAGCCATCCCCACGGGAATGCCAATGAGCGCCACCACGAACGCCTCCAAAAGCACGGTGCGACGCAGCTGCCCGCGCGTAGCGCCCACAGAGCACAAGAGGCCGAATTGCTTCATGCGCTCAGCCACCGAGATGTTGAATGCATTGAAGATGAGGGACACGCATGCGCCGATGATGATCACGGCCAGTACGACAACGAGCCCAGAGAACGTGGTCCACATGGATGTATCGCTCACGATGCCCATATAGCGCAGGATGGCCACATGAAGCGTGGTCGAGGCCCCCGGAAAGAGGGCTTGAGTAGTGCGCTCCACTTCGTCGGCGGTCTTCATGTCAGCCAGCGTGAGGTACGCCTCCGCATACCCCGAGGCAGCGGGATCATCCACCGTGAGCGCCACGGTGCCCACGCCCACGGACATCCCATAGCCCACGCGGTCATAGAAGCCGACGACCTGGTACGTCTGGTCATGCATGTCCACCAGGCGCTCGTCAAGGTCCCCCTCGTCCTGCTTGGCGTTGAGATAGCCTATAGAGGAATCCAAGGACGAGCCCGGCGCGATGGAACCTGAGGCAACTTCGGGTTCGAAGGCAGTCGGCTCACCTGCGCGCTCAGTACCATCTTGCACGGGTGCGCTCTCTTCTCCCTGCCCCGCAGCCGCTACCGCCACGCGCGTACCCATGGAGAACGTGATGTCATCCCCAAGCTGAACGCCCTCTTGGGTGTTCCAGACCTTGAACAGCATGATCTCGCCAGCGCGTTCGGGCAAGCGCCCCTCTGATGCCTTCACGCCCAGCAGACGGCCCACATCGCCCTCTGCTGACATGATGGGCTGATACTGACCCAAGGACTCCTGCTGCTCTTCGGTGAGCTCCGCAAAGCCCACATCGCGCAGGGTGGCTACTCCCGTGACCGCAGGGTCCTCAAGCGCCTGATGAGCCTCTTCCATGATGGCATCCCCAGCCTCCGATGCAGCGGAGATCATCCAATCGCCCGATGTGGCCACTTCCGACTGATACAGGAGATTCACGAAGGAGGTGTATGAGGTGAACACCGCTGTCAAGAGCGCTGCTGCCAGCGCCACTCCCAAGATGGTCACCGCCGTGCGCACCTTGTTCGCACGCAGCGACTTCATCGTGTAGTTCGCCAGGCCCTTCATCGCCGGATCCTCTCATCGCGCATGATGCGCCCGTCCTCCACGGCGATGATGCGATCTGCCGCCAAGGCTATCTCCTCATCGTGGGTGATGACCACCATCGTCTGGCCGAGAACGCGATTCGAATCGCGCAAGAGCGTCATGATCTCAGCGCTGTTCTTGGTGTCCAGATTGCCCGTGGGCTCATCAGCCAACACCACCGAAGGCGCATTCATGAGCGCGCGCCCGATGGCCACGCGTTGCTGCTGCCCTCCGGAGAGCTGGCTGGGCAGATGCCCTTCGCGACCGCGCAGCCCCAGCGTGTCCAGCAGGCTCGCCAAGCGCGCTTGATTGACCGGACGCCCATCCAGCACCACGGGCAGCGTCATGTTCTCCACCACATTGAGCACCGGCACCAGGTTGTAGAACTGATAGACCAGGCCCACCTCGCGACGCCGGAAGACCGCCAATTCGTCATCGGTGCACGCATAGATGTCGCGCCCGTTCAGGAAGACATTGCCCGATGTGGGCCTGTCCACGCCGCCCATCAGGTGCAGCAGGGTTGACTTGCCCGATCCAGACGAGCCGACGATGGCTGCGAATTCGCCTTCATCCACAGAGAAGGAAACATCGTCCAGCGCAATGGTCTTGGATGCTCCTTCCCCATACACCTTCATCAAATGGCTGACGTCCAACATGCTCATGGCATCTTCCTCCCTCATCGTGCTTCTCATGTGAAGCGAAGCATGACAGGCGCGCATTGGCCGCCTCTAACGCACCCATTACAAGCCCGTAATGCGCACGGGCCGGTGCGCCTACACCACCATCTTCGGGAACGCCACGACGAACCGGGCACCGCCAGCAGCGCCGTTGGACGCGCAGACCGAGCCGCCCTGCACGGACACAAGCGCTTGCGCCAAGGCGAGCCCGATGCCGAACCCGTGCGTGGTGCCTTGTCCACGATAGAAGCGCTCGAAGATATGCGGCAGGTCCTCTGAGGCAATGCCCGGTCCCGTATCGGTGATGGTGATGCGGCACGCCAGTGCGTCCTCGCGCACAGCCAGCGTGACCGTTCCGCCGGGAGGGGTGTGCTCCAAGCAGTTCTTGAGGATGTTCTCCAACGCCTCCGTGGTCCAGAGCGCATCGCCTTCGAAAGCAGCGTCATCCTCCACATCCAGCACGAAGCGCACATCATGCAAATCCATGACCACCTGCAGCGGTTGCGCGGCCCGCTGGGCCACCGCCGCAACGCTCACCGGCTTGCGCTCCACGCGAATGGCTCCCGCATCCACCTTCGCGATCTTCAAGAGCGACGTCACCAGCCAAGAGATGCGATCCATCGAAAGCTCTAGATCGCGCAGGGCGTGCCGGCGCTCCTCTTCGCTTTCCGCCCGCTCTATCTTCGGCACCATGAGCGTTGCCGCCGTGAGCGGCGTCCGGATCTGGTGCGAAACATCCGCCAGCGCGTCAGCCAGGGCATTGCGCTCCTGTGCCAGCTGCCGATTCGCGCGATCAAGGCGCTCCACCATCTTCGCCAGCTCATTGGACAGGACCGCAACGTCGCCTTCGCTGTAGCTGGAAAGGTCCATGGACCTGCCGGTGTGCAGGATCTCGTCGATCTCCTGCGCAAGGCGATGGATCTGCCGCCGTCGCAGCATGGATACCACCACGAAGAGCACGAATGCCACCGCCGCGCACATGAGCACCCAGATCCGCGCTTCGCCAGGCGACAGCACCGCTATCACGCCCGTACAGAGGATGAGGATGCCGCCCTGGAAGGCCATGGTGCGGAGCGTCCCCACGCTAGACTCCCACCTTGTAACCCAACCCGCGCGCCGTCATGATGATGGTAGGCTCGGTGGGATCAGCCTCGATCTTCTCGCGCAGGCGCTTCACGTAGACGTTGATCGCGTTGTCCGACACGTATTCGCCGGCGCTCTCCCATACCGCGTCTCTCAGCGCATCGCGCGTGACCAGCTTGCCCTTATGCTGGAAGAAGCAGAGTAGGAGCCGATATTCCAACGCCGAGAGGAACACATCCTTGCCACCCTTGGTGACCGTGGCCGATGCCACATCCACGCGAACATCGCCCACGGCGATGGCGCTGGCAGCCGGATTCGCGCGCCTGAGCGCACCCCGGATGCGCGATATCAGCTCGCGCGGACGGAAGGGCTTCGTGATGTAATCCACCGCACCCATGTCAAGGCCCGCCACGGTGGAGTATTCGTCATCAGAAGCCGTCAGGAAGATGACGGGCATCTCCGGCGCCGTTGCACGGGCGGCGGCGCAGACAGCGAAGCCATTGCCCTCAGCCAGGGCAACGTCCAGAAGCGCGATGTCGAACGTGGTGGCAGCAAGCGCAGCGCATGCTTCGCTCTGGGTGGCGAAGGCGACGGCCTCCATCCCTTCGCTTGCCAGAAGGTCAGCCAGAGCAGCCACGATGGCTTGATCGTCTTCAACCAGGAGCACTCTCATGGCATCCATTATCCCCCAGATGTGCAAGCGCGCCCATTACAGAAGCGTAATGCCGGGTGTGTATCAGGGGGACGTATCACTCCTCCGTCCCCCTGATATACACCCGGAATCCGTCTCTGGTTGATGTGGGTGCTGGCAACTGCCAGCACCGGTGAAAACAGTGCCCTTTGCATGGATATGCAAAGGGCATAGCAAACATCCTGTGAGGGCTTCGGTTGGATGAGCGGAGCGAATCCAACCTTCTCGCGCAGTGCTTGCACTGCGCTGTTAGTTTGTGCGGCGGAACAGCCCACCAGAGCAGACAACCTTGTGCGCCGCATCATTTTCCAGGCAGCAACAGGATGAGTGTTATAGGTTTGTGCAAGCACAAACCTATTGTTTAGTTCTCGTGCCGGCAGTTGCCGGCACCCACGACAACCTGATTCATCTCTGGGAGATGCCGCTTACGCGTCATCTACGGAATGCCTTCCAATCCAGAGATAGGTTGCCGACACCCACGAGGGTTGATACCCTTTCAAAACAAAAGGCACACGCCTTTTGTTTTAGGCCGTTCACCTTGAGCGCAGCGACAAGGTGTAAGGCCGTTCCATGCAAAGAGGTGCTGCGAAGCAGCACCGACACGCTTTGAAAGGCGATCACGCGATGACGTCCGCCAAGGTGCGCCCTTCCAGGTAATCCGTCACCGCCGCTTGCAAGCCACCCCACACATCGCGCGCCAGGCAATCCGGCTCCCGTTCGCATGTTCCCAAACAGCTCAGGCAATCCATGAGCTCGATCCCCTCTTCGCTGGCTGACACCACATCCGCCAACGTGATGTCCTCCGGTGGTCGAGACAGCTGATATCCTCCCCCATTGCCGCGCTTGATCTCCAACAGCCCCGCATCAGCTAAAGGCGCCACGACCTGTTCCAAGTACTTCTTGGAGATGCCCTGCCGCGAAGCTACATCCTTGAGCGCCACGCATCCCTCCCCCCAGCACTGAGCCAGGTCAACCATGAACCGGAGGCCGTAGCGCGTCTTCGTGGATATCCTCATGTTCCTCTCTTCGCCGCAGAGCCGTTCGCTCATTGTTGCATCTTCTTCTTGACAAAGGATATAGTACCGCTATATTTAAGTCTACTAATTTACTAGACTTTCAATGAAGAAGCGGAGCGCACCATGAAGCAGATCTATCTGGACAATGCATCCACCACACCGGTGGCGCCCGAGGTGCTGGACGCCATGCTCCCTTATTTCACCGAGGAATTCGGCAACCCCTCTTCCCTCTATCCGTTGGGGCAGCGCACCTCTGATGCCGTTG
Source organism: uncultured Eggerthellaceae bacterium (assembly GCA_947565185.1). GTDB lineage: Bacteria > Actinomycetota > Coriobacteriia > Coriobacteriales > Eggerthellaceae > MGBC163016. The sequence goes on from CANODU010000004.1 coordinate 80,570, forward strand.
CGGAAGCCCGGCGAACGCTGGCCTGCCTCATCGGCGCCCAGCCCTCGGAGGTCTTCTTCACCTCAGGCGGCACCGAATCAGATAACTGGGCCATCAAGGGCTTTGCTCACGCGAACGCGGCCCGCGGCAAGCACATCATCACGAGCGCCATCGAGCATCACGCGGTCCTGCATGCGTGCCAGGCGCTGGAGCGCGAAGGCTTCCACGTGACCTACCTTCCGGTAGATGACGAAGGGCTCATCTCCCCTGACAGCTTCGAAGAAGCCATGCGCGAAGGCACCATCTTGGCCACCATCATGTTCGCGAACAACGAGATCGGCACCATCCAGCCCATCGGAGAGCTGGCGCGGATCGCCCATGAGCATGGCGTGGCCTTCCACACCGATGCCGTGCAGGCCTTCGCGCACGTGCCCCTTTCCGTGGATGAGCTGGGCGTGGACATGCTGTCTGCCTCCGCGCACAAGCTGAACGGCCCCAAGGGCGTGGGCCTGCTTTACATCCGCCGCGGCACCAAGGTGGCGAATCTCTTGGACGGCGGCCAGCAAGAGCGCGGACGGCGCGCGACCACAGAGAACGTCCCTGGCATCGTAGGCTTCGCGAAGGCGGCAGAGCTGGCATATGCAGACCTTGATGCGGAGCAAGAGCGCCTTCGGGCTCTGCGCGACCACGCCATCCGCCGCATCTTGGCTGAGATCCCGCACGCGAAGCTCAACGGCAGCTGGGAGCAGAGGTTGGCGAACAACATCAACTTCTCGTTCGAATTCATCGAAGGCGAAGGGATGCTGCTCCAGCTGGCCGCGCGAGGCATCTGCACCTCATCGGGAAGCGCCTGTACATCCGGTTCGCTGGACCCGAGCCATGTGCTCCTGGCCATCGGGCTGCCCCATGAGATAGCCCACGGGTCGCTCAGGATGAGCCTGGGGCGGGACACCACCCTGGAAGACATGGATGCGGCTATCGATGCGCTCAAGACAACCCTTGAGAACCTGCGCGCCATGAGCCCGCTCTATGAAGATTACACCCACGGCACCTACGCCGGCATCATCGACGGATACAAGGCAAATGGCATGAGATATGTGAGCTGACACGATCAGAAGGAGGAACGCACCATGGCCATGGACTATTCAGAGAAGGTGATGGATCATTTCACCAATCCACGCAACGTGGGCGAGATAGAGAACGCCAGCGGACAAGGCACGGTAGGCAACGCCGTCTGCGGCGACATCATGCGCGTCTATCTGGACATCACCGGCGACAACATCATCCGTGACGCGAAGTTCAAGACATTCGGCTGCGGGGCCGCCATCGCCACCAGTTCCATGGCAACGGAGCTGGTGAAGGGCAAGACCGTGCAGGATGCGCTCAAGGTCACGAACAAGGCCGTCATGGAAGCCCTCGACGGGTTGCCAGCCGTGAAGGTGCATTGTTCGCTTTTGGCTGAAGAGGCCATTCACGCGGCGCTGTGGGACTATGCGGAGAAGCACGGCATCCAGATAGAGGGCCTGGAGAAGCCCGTCTCAGATATCAGCGAACACCACGAAACCAAAGTCGTGGGATAATCACACCATGACACTCCAACAGCTGAGATATCTCCTAGCCATCGCCAAGTGCGGCTCCATCTGCTCGGCAGCGCACGAGCTCTACGTTTCGCAATCCAGCCTTTCGGTGGCCGTGAAGGACATCGAGCGCGAATGCGGCATCAAGATCTTCGAACGCTCCAGCAAGGGCACCACGCTCACCAATGACGGCATCGAGCTCTTGAGCTATGCGCGCCAAGTGGTAGAGCAGGCAGACCTCATGGAATCGCGCTATGCGAAGGACGGGAAGCCACCCGCGCAGCGCTTGGCCATCGCCTCACAGCACTACGCTTTCCCCGTTGAGGCCTTCTTGGAATTCGTCGAGGAATACGAAGGCGAAGGGTACACCTTCAGCCTGCGCGAGACGCGCACCCAAGAGATCATCGAAGACGTGCGCGAATTCCGCTGCGACGTGGGCATCCTCTACCTGTCCACCTTCAATGAACAGGTGCTCGGGCGCACGCTGGAAGATGCGGGCCTCACGTTCACGGAGCTCTTCACTGCCGAACCCCACATCTTCGTCGGCGAGCATCATCCCTTGGCGGACCGTGCTCTCTTGAAGATAGAGGACCTGGCAGAGTACCCGCGCTACGAGTTCGAGCAGGGCAGCGCGAACTCCTTCTACTACGCGGAGGAGCCCTTCGCGGAGCTGCCTCACAGCAAGCGCGTGATCATCTCCGACCGCGGCACGCTCTCCAACCTGCTCACGCACCACAACGGCTATACCGTCTCCACCGGCGTCCTCTCCTCGGAGATGCATTCCGGGATCGTGGCCATCCCACTGGACACGGAAGAGCGCATGGTGGTGGGATACATCGTCCATCAAGAGCGTCAGCTCTCTGACTTGGCACAGCGCTACATAGAGATCCTGCGCCTGTTCATCGAAGACTACAACAAGGGCTTCGCCAGCCTGTAGCGAAGACATCATGAAAGAAGGAATGCAGCATGAACATCCATGAGAACGTGATCGAGCTGGTAGGGCACACGCCGTTGGTGGAGCTCACGCACTATGAGGAGAACCATGGCCTGCGCGCGAAGATCATCGGCAAGGTGGAATCCTTCAACCCCGCAGGCTCCATCAAGGACCGCATCGCGAAGGCTATGATCGACGATGCCGTGGAGCGCGGCAAGCTGGATCATGACACGGTGATCATCGAACCCACATCCGGCAATACCGGCATTGCGCTCTGCGCCATCGCTGCTGCCCGCGGCAACCGCATCATCATCACCATGCCCGACACCATGTCAGTAGAGCGGCGCAACCTCATGCGCGCCTATGGTGCAGAGCTCGTGCTCACCGAAGGCGCGAAGGGCATGAAGGGCGCCATCGCGAAAGCCGAAGAGCTGGCAGCCACCATTCCGAATTCGTTCATCCCCTCCCAGTTCACTAATCCCGCGAACCCCGCCATCCATGAGAAGACCACGGGCCCTGAGATATGGGCGGACACCGATGGCAATGTGGACATCGTCGTTGCCGGGGTGGGCACAGGCGGCACGCTCACCGGCGTCGGACGCTTCCTGAAATCCAAGAACCCGGACATCAAGGTGGTCGCCGTAGAGCCCGCTGATTCGCCAGTGCTCTCCGAAGGACGCGCAGGTTCGCACAAGATCCAGGGAATCGGCGCGGGCTTCATCCCCGACACCCTGGACACCACCATCTACGATGAGGTCATCACCATCAAGAATGAAGAGGCCTTCGAAGCCGGTCGCGAATTGGCCGCGAAGGACGGTCTGTTGGTAGGCATCTCATCCGGTGCTGCCGTTGCCGCGGCCGCTCTGCTGGCGCAACGCCCTGAGAATGCGGAGAAGGTCATCGTGGCCATCCTGCCGGATACCGGAGAGCGCTATCTGACCACCGCCATGTTCGACCTGCCTTCCTGACGCTTCATCCTCCTCAAGTATGCAGGACGATAACAGATGAGCGGCTCAGCTCATCGCCCTTTTGACGCGCCCGTAGAATCCGGGGGATCAGGCATTTGGACACGAAGGAAGGAACCAACATGAAGGGTGATCCGAAGCTCATCGACAAGCTGAACTACCTCCTTGAAGGAGAACTGACGGCTATCAACCAGTATATGGTCCATGCAGAGATGTGCGAGGACTGGGGCTACGAAAAGCTCTCGCAGAACTTCAAGACGCGCGCCATCACTGAGATGCATCACGCAGAGCATCTGATCGAGCGCATCTTGTTCCTGGAGGGCAAGCCCATCGTATCCAGCTTGAACGAGATGCACATCGGCTCTTCCGTCACAGAGCAGGTAGACAACGACCACCAGTCTGAGCTGCAAACCGTCAAGGATTACAACGACGCCATCAAGCTGGCAGCTGAGGTGGGCGACTATGCCACGCGCGACAAGCTGAAGGACATCCTCATGGATGAGGATCAGCATGTGGATGAGCTGGAAGACCTGCAAGATGAGATCGAGCAGATGGGCACGCAGGTGTTCCTCTCCACGCAGATGTAAGTAGAGCACGCGTGTCGGCCCCGCATATGCGGGGCCTTTTTTGCATGGGATCGCTTTGTCTTGCAAATTCTCCTTTGCATGCGCGCGAAGTATGATATATTGCATATTGTTAGACATAGGTAACTCCTTTCAACAGGGAGTTCGCTCTGTGTGACACCTCCTCCTCTCTTTGAAAAGACGGCTCCTCCCAAGCCGTCTTTTCGCTTTTTTTCGGGCGCTTCATCACAACGGCCGTCCACGAGGAGACCTGGTGGCGGATGCGTGCTTGCACGTAGTTCCATGCGATAATCATGAGCACCGTCGGCTACCGTGAGGAGAGATGATGGAACCCGAACGCCTGCGCTATCTGGAGCTCCTGTCAGAGTCCTTCCCCAATGTCCCCGCTGCTACCGCTGAGATCATCAATCTGAGCGCCGTGCTGAATCTGCCGAAGGGCACGGAGATCTTCGCCTCTGACATCCATGGCGAATACGAGGCGTTCGCTCATCTCTTGCGCAACGGATCAGGCTCCATCCGCCTCAAGATAGAGGACGCATTCGGCAGCACGCTTTCGGATGACGAAAAGCGCAACCTGGCCACGCTCATCTACTACCCACATGAGAAGATGGCGCAAGACCTTGAGGCCCTTGCGACCGAGGAAGAGCAGCGGGCGTGGTTCCTGCGCACCATCGAGCGCCTGATCGCGCTCTGCAAGCAAGCTTCAGGCAAGTACACGTGCTCCAAGGTGCGCAAGGCGCTTCCGCCGGAATTCGCCTATGCCATCCAAGAGCTCATGAACGAGAACAACATCGCCGTGGATCGTGAAGAGTACCATCGCGCCATCGTCGATGCAGTCCTGATGACCCAGCGCGCTGAGGCCTTCGTCGTGGAACTCTGTCATCTGATCCAGCGCTTCTCCGTGGATCACCTGCACATCTTGGGTGACATCTACGACCGCGGGCCAGCACCGGACGCCATCATGGACACCCTATCTGATTACCATTGCCTGGATATCCAATGGGGCAATCACGACATCGTCTGGATGGGAGCTGCCTTGGGTCAGCGCGGATGCATCGCACATGTGGTGCGCAACTGCGCGCGCTATGGCAACCTCTCCATCTTGGAAGACGCCTACGGGATCAACATCTTGCCTCTGGCGAACTTCGCCTTGGATGCCTACGCGGATGATCCCTGCGTGGCATTCGGCCTCAAGGGCAACCCTGACCTGCCTGACCGGCAGCTGGAGGTCAGCCAGAAGATCCAGAAGGCCATGGCTATCATCCAATTCAAGGTAGAGGGCCAGATCATCGCAGACAATCCTGGGTTCGGATTGGATGATCGCCGGCTTCTGGACAAGATCGATTACGACCGGGGCACGGTCATGGTGGACGGCACCGAATACGCATTGACGGACACGGTGTTCCCCACCATTGACCCTCATGACCCATATCGCCTTACGCCGGAAGAAGAGTCTGTGATAGAGCGTCTGGAGCATTCGTTCATCTCCAGCGAGAAGCTGCAGCGTCACATGAAGCTCTTCCTGGAGAAGGGCAGCCTCTACAAGATCCATGCTGACACGCTGCTCTTCCATGCCAGCGTCCCGCTGAACGAAGATGGCACGCTCATGGAGGCCGAAGTCAACGGCAAGCGCTTCAAAGGGCGTGCGCTCTATGATGTGCTGGAGCAGAGCGTACGCGCCGCATTCTTCAGCGAAGACGAAGCAGAGCGCACCCGCTGCCGCGACCTTCTGTGGTGGCTCTGGCTTGCGCCTACGTCCCCGCTCTTCGCCAAGAGCAAGATGGCCACCTTCGAGCTGTATCTGATCGCAGATAAGGCTGCGCGCAAAGAGGTGAAGAATCCGTTCTATGCTCTGCAGGATGATGCAGAAGCCATGGCGGGCATCTTCCGCGATTTCGGCATGGACCCCGAAACCTCCCGGATGGTCTGCGGACATGTCCCCGTGAAGGCGAAGGACGGCGAAGACCCAGTCAAATGCGGCGGCAAGGTGCTCACCATCGACGGTGGATTCTCGAAGGCCTATCAGCCCACCACCGGCATCGCCGGATACACCTTGATCTCCAATTCGTACGGGTTCGTCTTAGCTGCGCATGAACCGAATTTCTCCAGACAAGATGCCATCGAAAAGGGCACCGACATCCATTCGTCGCGGCGCGTGGTGGAACGCGTTGACGAGCGCACGCTGGTAGCAGACACGGATACGGGAAAGCGCTTGCAGGAGCGTGTGGATGACCTGTATTCGTTGGTGGATGCCTATCGCCAAGGTCTCATCGCCGAACGCAAGCCGCAAGCTCCCAGCGCTCGCATCGCACGCGGGTGATGCGAGCGCTTCTTTTTCAACAGGGTTAGCGCAGCGTCACGCCTTCGGGCAACTCCACGTTGCGCCAATCCTCATCCGCATCCTCATCGTCTGCCTTCGCCGCATCCACAGGCTCCTGTTCCGCTTCTTGAGCCGGATCGAAGGCAGCACGAAACGCATCAGCGAATGCACGCGGGACCGCGAACACGATCTTCGGGATGAGACCGGGGTGCTCTGCTATCCACGCCTGGAAGATGCTGATGACCTGATCGGTGCCATAGCCCTGACGCCCACAGCCGAAGGCGCCCAAGATGAGCGTCTCGCACCCATTCGCTGCCGCTATGCGCAGGAGCGTCTCGATGCGCGTCTTGAGCGCATTGTCGCATTCGCGCTCTGAACGATGGTTCTCCAGCGCACGCTGGCGCAAAGGCTCTGAGATGACGATGACGTCAGCGCGCTTGATGGAGCCGCCCCGCAAGAACACGACATCGGGACAGAGCACAGCGCGATCCGTGAACAGCATGCCCCGCCGATAGTCGCGATTCTTGTCGTAGTAATCCTCTTTCAGCTCCAGCAGCACCGGGTATAGGTCGCTCTCTGAACACAGGATCTGCTCGGGGCCGAATGCGCCATCTTCGTACGCCCCGCCCGGGCGCGTGAACGATGCTGGATCAACGACCGTCACCTGCCCCTGGCCGTCGCGCCAGATGGCCTCGGGCACGAAGCTGGTGACCACGCACGTCTGCGTTTCCTCTGCTGCAGGCTCCGGCAGCTCCAGCTCGCGTCCGACGCCCTCTTCGTAGATGATGGCGCCATCAGCAGATGCTTGCGCCTCCTTGGCGAAGGCACCACGCATGAGCCCCAGATGCTTCGCCGCCGTCTTCGCTCTCTCTTCGCGCTCAGCGTTGCGCTGCCTGTTCCCCTCTGCCATGAGTGCCCCTTTCGCTGCGGTAGCTGTTTCCTGTCATGGTGACACAGAACGAAGACGATGTCATCACGATGGCGTATCAGGGCTGTATCAGGGGGACGGAGGAGTGAGACATCCGCGTATCAGGGGGACGGAGG
>CANODU010000005.1 GCA_947565185.1 uncultured Eggerthellaceae bacterium
CGGGCGTATCACTCCTCCGTCCCCCTGATACAGACTGCCTCCGTCCCCCTGATACGCTCAACATGAAAAAGGCCCCGCCAAGGCGGGGCCTGCATGCTATTCGTCCTCGTCGTCAGAGGCGGGTTCTTCATCCGCATCCGTGATGGAGATGCCCAGATCCCCCAGGCCTCCGACCGAACCCAAAAGCGCATCCAGCTCTTCCAGGTTGCGCTTGTATGAGCGCGGCGGCAAGGATTCGCCCAGCATCTCTTCGCCGTCCGTGTTGTACGTGGGCGGCTCGTCCCCACCGATCAAGATGGTGTCATCAGGCGAGAAGACCATGTCCAGAAGCTGCGACATATCGTCCGAAGAGGCCGTCAGGTCATCCTCGATCACATGCATGAGGTCGCGCTCTTCAAGACCAGCCTTCAGCTCTTCCATGGCCTTGACGCCGATGCCCTCGATGCGCAGCAGATCGTCCTCGGTGTGGCCCAGCAGATCCGCCACCGTTTCGATGCCTGCTTCGGAGAACTTGTTCGCCCAGCGCTGCGAAACGCCCAGGTCATCGAAGATATAGAGGCGTGCCTGCTCGTCGGTCAGGTTGTGACCGGCATGCATCTTGGAGAAGCCGTTCAGGTAGCTGCCGTAGGGGCCGCCGAAGAATTCGCCATCCAGCGCCCACTCTTCAGGCTGCGGGATGAGCTCTTCGATCTCGCGCAGCGCATCCGGCGCGTAATCCGGCAGCGCCGTATCCTTCTCGTCGGACTTCTTGATGGGCGTGCCCTTGTAGGTGAGCTGCACGTCGCGGTAGCGCGCCAAACCCGTGCCTGCAGGGATGGGCTTGCCGATGATGACATTCTCCTTGAGGCCAGCCAAGTGGTCGGTCTTGCTTTCGATGGCGGCATCGGTCAGGACCTTCGTGGTCTCCTGGAAGGATGCTGCCGAGAGCCACGAATCCGTAGCCAGGGATGCCTTGGTGATGCCCAAGAGCAGCGGCTGCCCCACCGGCGGCTCCTTGCCGTCAGCGATGAGATCGTTCGCGATGCGCTCGAATTCGAAGCGGTTCACCTGGCGTCCGGGAAGCAGGTCAGAATTCCCCGCATCCAGCACTGCCACCTTGCGCAGCATCTGACGCGCGATGACCTCGATGTGCTTGTCGTTGATGTCCACACCTTGGCTGACGTAGACGCCCTGCACCTGGCCCACGATGTAGCGAAGCGTGGTGTTCGGGTCCGTCAGACGAAGCAGGTCATGCGGATTCACAGAGCCCTTCGTCAGCTGCTGGCCGACGCGCACTTCGCAACCATCCACCACGCCCGGCATCATGGTGACGCGCGGAGAAACGGCGTATTCGCGGATGTTGCCCTCTTGGTCATGGATGGTGAGCGTCTTGGACGTCTTGTCGCCGCCGATCTGCAGCGTGCCCGAGATCTCAGCCAGCACAGCCTGACCCTTCGGCTTGCGCGCTTCGAAGAGCTCCTGGACGCGCGGAAGGCCGTGGGTGATATCCTCGCCGGCGACGCCGCCAGTGTGGAACGTGCGCATGGTGAGCTGCGTGCCCGGCTCGCCGATAGATTGTGCAGCGATGATGCCCACTGCCGTGCCGATGTTGACCGGACGGCCAGTGGCCAGATCCCAGCCGTAGCATTTCTGGCAGACACCGCGCTCAGCGTGGCACGTCATGATGGTGCGGATGACCACCTCTTCGATGCCCGCGCGCATCATGTCCTCGATCTGTGCCACGGACGTGATGTATTCGCCCGCATCCAAGAGCACTTCGCCGTTCTCGTCCGCCACCGGCTCCAAGAGGCAGCGGCCGATCAGGTTCTCATCCGGCGCGCCCTTCTCGTTCTCCAGCGGGTACGAGACGCCCTCGTGGGTCTCGCAGTCGATCTCGCGCACGATGACGTCTTGCGCCACATCCACCAGACGGCGGGTGAGGTAACCCGAGTCGGCCGTGCGGAGCGCCGTGTCAGCCAAGCCCTTGCGCGCGCCGTGCGTAGAGATGAAGTACTCCAACACCGAAAGGCCTTCGCGGAAGTTCGCCTTGATGGGGCGGTCAATGATCTCGCCCTTCGGGTCGGACATGAGGCCGCGCATGCCAGCCAGCTGGCGGATCTGCTTGATGTTGCCGCGGGCGCCGGAGAAAGCCATCATGTAGATGGGATTGAAGCGGTCGAAGTTCTCGGCCATGGCGTCGCCGACCTCTTCGTTCGCCTCGTTCCACACATCCACGACCTGCTTGTGGCGCTCTTCGTAGGACATCATGCCCAGCTCATAATCCTCGTCGATGGCGGCCACCTTCGCGTCTGCCGCTGCCAGGATCTCGCCCTTGTTCGGCGGGATGGTGGCGTCGTAGACGGATACGGTGACGCCAGCGCGCGTGGCGTAGTGGAAGCCCGCGTCCTTGAGGCCGTCCAGGATGGGCGGGATCTCAGACATGGTGTAGCGGTTGCAGACCTCCTGCACCAAGCGGCTGATCTCCGTCTTGTTCATCTCGTAGTTCAGATACGGGAAGTCCGGCGGCAGCACGTCGTTGAAGATGATGCGGCCAACGGTGGTCTGGATGCGATCGCCCGCCTTGTGGTCTTCGAAGGTGTTGTAAGCCGTGGCCACCTGGCAGTCCACGCGCAAGCGCACATGGATCTTCGCCTGCAGGTCAAGGTCAGCGCGCGCATCATAGGCGTTCATGGCATCGTCGATGTCCGTGAAGACGCGACCTTCGCCCGGGAAGCCGTCGCGAGCGGCCGTCAGGTAGTACAGGCCGATGATCATGTCCTGGGTAGGTACCGTGAGCGGACGACCATGCGCCGGAGACTTGATGTTGTTGGAGGACAGCATGAGCACGCGCGCCTCAGCCTGTGCCTCTGCGCCCAGCGGCACGTGCACTGCCATCTGGTCGCCGTCGAAGTCTGCGTTGAAAGCCGTGCACACGAGCGGGTGCAAGCGGATGGCCTTGCCTTCCACGAGCACGGGTTCGAAGGCCTGGATGCCCAGACGGTGCAGGGTTGGTGCGCGGTTCAGGAGCACCGGATGGTCGGTGATGACCTCTTCCAGCACGTCCCACACATAGCTTGCGCCGCGCTCCACCGCCCGCTTCGCAGACTTGATGTTGCCGGCGTACTCCAGCTCCACCAGGCGCTTCATGACGAACGGCTTGAAGAGCTCCAGTGCCATCTGGGACGGCAGGCCGCACTGATGCAGCTTCAGCTGCGGACCCACGACGATGACCGAACGGCCCGAGTAGTCCACGCGCTTGCCCAGCAGATTCTGACGGAAGCGTCCCTGCTTGCCCTTGAGCATGTCCGAGATGGACTTCAGCGGACGGTTGCCAGGGCCCGTGACCGGGCGACCGCGGCGGCCGTTGTCGAACAGGCTGTCCACTGCCTCCTGGAGCATGCGCTTCTCGTTGTTCACGATGATCTCAGGCGCGCCCAGATCCAGCAGGCGCTTCAGGCGGTTGTTGCGGTTGATGACGCGACGGTACAGGTCATTCAGGTCAGAGGTGGCGAAGCGACCGCCGTCCAGCTGCACCATGGGGCGCAGATCCGGCGGGATGACCGGGATGACGTCCAGGATCATGTCGGCAGGGTTGTTGTCCGACTTCAGGAATGCATCCACAACCTTCAGGCGCTTCACGGCTTTCGCACGCTTCTGGCCCTTGCCATTCGCGATGATGTCGCGCAGCTCTTCGGATGCCGCTTCCAGATCCATATCCTCCAGCAGGTCGCGCACGGCCTCTGCACCCATGCCACCGGTGAAGTAGTCGCGGTAGTTCGCGCGCATCTCACGGTAGAGAGCCTCATCCGGCACGAGCTGCTTCGGCTCGATCTTCATGAACTCATCCAGCGCATCAGCGCGCAGAGCCTTGCGCTCGTTGAACTCCTCATAGATGTCTGCGATCTCCTGTTCCACCTCTTCAGGCGTCAGGCGGTCATCATCCATCTCCTCGTCGACGATCTCATCCTCTTCGGGAACGTATTCCACGGACAGGCGGCGCGTAGCCTCGATCAGGCGGTCGCGCTCGGCGTCCAGCTCCTCCAAGTCAGCGGCAAGCTCGTCGCGCAGCTCATCGGCGTCCTCTTCGCGAGCCTCGTGGTCCACGCTGGTGATGATGGAGCTTGCGTAGTACAGGACCTTCTCTAGCTCCTTGGGCGGGATGTCCAGCAGGTAGCCCAAGCGGGAGGGCGAGCCCTTGAAGTACCAGATATGGCTCACGGGCGCGGCCAGCTCGATGTGGCCCATGCGCTCGCGACGCACCTTGGAGCGCGTGACCTCCACGCCGCAGCGCTCGCAGACGATGCCCTTGAAGCGCACGCGCTTGTACTTGCCGCACGCGCATTCCCAATCGCGCGTGGGGCCGAAGATCTTCTCGCAGTACAGGCCGTCCTTCTCCGGCTTCAGGGTGCGGTAGTTGATGGTCTCGGGCTTCTTGACCTCGCCTCGGGACCAGCCACGCACATCTTCTGCGCTGGCAAGGGATATGCGGAGTGCGTCGAAGTTGCGCACGTCGAATTCGGTGGTATTCGGCATCCTTATTCCTCCTCTCCCTGGCCAAGCAGGTCAGCTAGGTCATCCACCACATCCTTCACGCCGTCCCCTACCGGGGCCTTCGCGCGCGTCTGTTCCGTGGTGGCATCATCGTCATCGTCGATGAGCAGATCCTCCGACGTGGTGCGGTCGATGTCCTGGATCAGCTCGCCCAGCTCTGCTGCGATGTCATCCAGCTCGCTGGCGGTCTCGTCTTCGGTCTTCTTCGCGTCCGCAGCCAACGCCTCATAGATAGCGCGGTCCTCGTCGCCTTCGTCGATGTCCATGTTCGCGTCCACTGCGCCGCCGTGGCCTTCCAGCTCCACGTTCAGGCAGAGCGACTTCATCTCCTTGACCAGCACCTTGAAGGATTCAGGAACCTCCGGCGCGGGGATGTTCTCGCCCTTGACGATGGATTCGTAGGACTTCACGCGGCCGGCCGTGTCGTCGGACTTCACGGTGAGGATCTCTTGCAGCACGTTGGAGGCGCCGTAAGCGTAGAGGGCCCAAACCTCCATCTCGCCGAAGCGCTGGCCGCCGAACTGGGCCTTGCCGCCCAGAGGCTGCTGGGTGATGAGGCTGTAGGGGCCGGTGGAGCGGGCATGGATCTTGTCATCAACCATGTGGCCCAGCTTCAAGATATAGGTGGCGCCCACGGTGATGGGTTCACGGAACTTCTCACCGGTGCGGCCGTCGTAGAGCCAGGTCTTGCCGGTGGGCGTCAGCTGGGGAACGAATTCATCCCGGGCCTTGTCACCGTACTTCTCATGGTTGATGTTGATGAGGTTGCGGTTCGCCTTCATGATGGCGTCCGATATCTCCTCTTCGGTGGCGCCGTCGAAGACGGGAGTGGAAACGAAGATGGGGCCTTCGACCACTTCATCGGTCTTCTCCTCATCAGACCAGCCCCACTTCGCAGCCCAACCCAGGTGGTTCTCCAAGAGCTGACCCACATTCATACGGGAGGGAACGCCCAGGGGGTTCAGGATGACGTCGATGGGCGTGCCGTCGGCCAGGTAGGGCATGTCCTCCACGGGCAGCACGCGGCTGATGACGCCCTTGTTGCCATGGCGGCCGGACAGCTTGTCGCCCTGCTGCACCTTGCGCTTCTGGGCCACGTAGATGCGCACCAGCTCGTTGACTCCCGGAGGCAGCTCGTCGCCGTTCTCGCGGCTGAACTGGTTGATGCCGATGACGCGGCCGCCGGAGCCGTGGGGCACCTTCAGCGAGGTGTCGCGCACCTCGCGGGCCTTCTCGCCGAAGATGGCGCGCAGCAGGCGCTCCTCGGCCGTCGGCTCGGTCTCGCCCTTGGGAGTGACCTTGCCCACCAGCACGTCGCCCGGGAACACCTCGGCGCCGATGCGGATGATGCCGTCGGCGTCCAGGTCGGCGATGATGTCATCGGAGATGTTCGGGATCTCGCGGGTGATCTCCTCGGGGCCCAGCTTGGTGTCGCGAGCGTCCACCTCGTACTCCGAGATGTGGATGGAGGTCAGCAGGTCCTCGGCCACCACGCGCTCGGACACGATGATGGCGTCCTCGTAGTTGTAGCCTTCCCAGGGCATGTAGGCGATCATGAGGTTCTGGCCGAGGGCCAGCTCGCCGCCGTCGCAGGAGGGGCCGTCAGCCAGCACGTCGCCAGCGCACACCTCGTCGCCCTTGCGGACGATGGGGCGGTGGTTGATGCAGCCGGACTGGTTGGAGCGCTGGAACTTGGGGATGAGGTACTCGTCGTACTCGCCCTCGTCGTTCAGGATGATGATGGTCTGGCCGTCCACGTAGTCCACCACGCCGGGGCGCTGGGCCACGAGGATCTCGCCGGAGTCCACGGCGATGCGGTGCTCGATGCCGGTACCCACGAGCGGGGCCGTGGGACGCAGCAGCGGCACGGCCTGGCGCTGCATGTTCGAGCCCATGAGGGCGCGGTTGGCGTCGTCGTGCTCGAGGAACGGGATGAGCGAGGTAGCCACCGAGGTCATCTGGCGCGGGGACACGTCCATGTAGTTGACGCGCTCCGGCTCCACCTCGTCGGGCTCGCCGAACTCGCCGGCGGCGTTCTTCGTGCGGCACAGGACGCGGGCGGCCTTGTGGAACACGCCGTCTTCGTCGGTGTAGCCGAACTCGCGGGTCTCAGGATCGAACAGGTCGTTGGCCTGCGCGATGATGTAGTTCTCCTCCTCGTCGGCGGTGAGGTAGTCCACCTCGTCGGTGACCTTGCCGTCCACCACGCGACGGTACGGCGTCTCGATGAAGCCGTAGGCGTTGATGCGACCGTAGGTGGCCAGCGAGCCGATGAGGCCGATGTTCGGGCCTTCAGGCGTCTCGATGGGGCACATGCGCCCGTAGTGGGAGGTGTGGACGTCGCGCACTTCGAAGCCGGCGCGCTCACGGGACAGGCCACCCGGTCCCAATGCGGACAAACGGCGCTTGTGCGTGATGCCGGATGCGGGGTTGGTCTGGTCCATGAACTGCGAGAGCTGAGAGGAGCCGAAGAACTCCTTCACAGCCGCCACGATGGGGCGGATGTTCACGAGCGAATTCGGGTTCACCTCATCAGTGTCCTGCATGCTCATGCGCTCGCGCACCACGCGCTCCATGCGCGAGATGCCGATGCGGAACTGATTCTGGATCAGCTCGCCCACCGTGCGGATGCGGCGGTTGCCGAAGTGGTCGATGTCGTCGGTGTGATAGCCCTCCACGCCATCATGCAGGTTGATGATGTAGCGCATGGTCAGGACGATATCGTCTTTGGTGAGCGTGGAAGAGCTGTTCTCCTCTGGATCCTCGCCCAGCTTCTTATCCATCTTGTAGCGGCCGACCTTCGCCAGGTCATAGCGCTGCGGATTGAAGAACAGGCCGTCCAGCAGGGTACGCGCAGAATCCACCGTGGGCGGCTCGCCGGGGCGGAAGCGCTTGTACAGCTCGATCAGGCTCTCTTCGCGGGTGGTGGCAGGGTCGCGCTCGAGGGTGCGACGCACCATGTCCGAATCCCCCAGCAGCTCGACGATCTCTTCGTTGGTCTCTGCCAGACCCAAGGCGCGCACGAGCAGCGTGGCCGGCTGCTTGCGCTTGCGGTCGATGCGCACGGACAGGATGTCGCGCTTGTCCGTTTCGAACTCCAGCCATGCACCGCGGCTGGGGATCACCTTTGCGTTGTAGATGATCTTGTCGGAGGTCTTGTCGCGCTCGGAGCCGAAGTAGACGCCCGGTGAACGGACCAGCTGCGAAACGACGACGCGTTCCGTGCCGTTGATGATGAACGTGCCGCGGTTGGTCATAAGCGGATAGTCGCCGAGGAAGATGGGGATCTCTGCCTGCACGCCGGTGTTGCGGTTCGTGTAGTTGAACACCACCGTCAGCGGCGCTTGGTAGGTGACGTCCTTCTCCTTGCACTCGTCGACGGTGTATTGCGGCTCATCGAAGCTGTGGCTCACATATTCCAGCGACATGTCCTTGGAATTGGATTCGATGGGACCGATGTCTTCGAATGCTTGGCGGATGCCCTCGTCGGTGAACCACGCGAAGCTGTCCGTCTGGATGCCGATCAGGTTCGGCAGGTCCATGACGTCTTGGATCTTCGCGAAGCTCCTTCTCTCCCGGTAGAGCTCTGGTGAGGTGGATTTCTTAGCTTTGGCCACGAAGCTTTTCCTCCTTTGAGATTGCGGATCTTTGCAAAATACAGCGACCGTCTAAATTAGGCGTCCGCTGCGCAACCGTCAAGGAAAAAATCTATGAAATATGGAGTTTTTGTGGATTCTGATGCGTCTGAACGCTCCAGCTGAGGAGCTAGATGCCCAGAGCCTTCTTGAGCGCGGAAACGCGACGACGGCTGACAGGGATCTTCTCCTCCACGCCGTTCAACGTCAGGGACAGCGTACCACCCTTGATGGTCTCCACCTCTTCGATCATGGAGAGGTTCACCAAGTATGCACGATGCACGCGGAAGAATCCGTGTCCATCCAGGCGCTTCTCCAGCTGCGCCAGGCTGACGGTGGAGAAATAGCGGTCTGTATCCGTCTGCAGATAGGCATAGTCATCGCGCGCCTTCACGAAGCGGATGCTGTCGATGCCGATGAGGATCTTCTTGCCGCCCTTTTCCACAGGGATGCGCTCGCTCTTCTGCGCCTGTACATGCAATGCAACGTGTTCGCGAACGCGCTGGATGGCCTGTGCAAGACGATCCGTTTCGACCGGCTTCACCAGATAGTCAAGGGCGTTCACTTCGAACGCATCAAGGGCATGCTCGCTGTAGGCCGTGACGAAGACGACCTCAGGCGGGAACTTCAGATGCTGGAGCGCCTCTGCCAGCTGCAGGCCCGTGGCCTCTGGCATGTTGATGTCTAAGAACATGACATCGCACGGATATTCCTTCAGCTTCTCGATGGCTTCGCGGACGCCTGCCGCTTCCGCGACCACCTCCACGCCGCCGACCTCGCCCAGAAGATACGTGAGCTCGGAACGCGCGGGGGCCTCGTCGTCGACGATGATTGCCTTCAGCACTGTTTCCTCCAAACGTTTACGCGCGCAGGGGGTCTGAGCGCGGGCATTGCTGTAGCAGCTATAAGCTGCCATGCTTGTTTGAGTGGCATTATAGACCAGTTTCGTGCCGTTCACCGAGAAAACGCAACGGCATGTAAGCGCATCAGTGTGCGTTAGCAGGAAATCAGGGCACGTTCACCGGAAACCCATTTCCCTTGAGAGGGGATACCCATGGAAGCAGGGCTCCGTGGGTGCTGGCAACTGGCGGCACGGATGCATGCGCGTCATCAGACGCGCCACCGTTCGGCCTTCATGGGGTGCCTTCATGGGGGCATGGTGCGCGTTCGCCTCGACGCGTCGTCGCCTCGAACTAACTTGCTCCGAAGAGCGCGGAGCAAGTGGATTTCTCGGCTCCTTTGGCTTGACCTTGCTTGTTGCTTTTAGGGATGCGCATGAAGATCGCATGCGCATCTACGAAGGTCTTGGCCTTCGTGTCTTCGTAGCGCAGAGCTTTAGTTCTGCCCCGTGTATACGCTGGGAATTGATGGCCTTCTCTGATCCCCACCATATGAAGGATGTGATGGATCTGCGCTTTGCGCAGATCCATTGTTTTGCTCTCGTGCCGGCAGTTGCCGGCACTTTTGAATACAGTGCCTTTGCATAGATATGCAAAGGGCATAACAAACATCCTGTAAGGGCTTTGGTTGGACGAGCGAAGCGAATCCAACCTTCTCGCGCAGTGCTTGCACTGCGCTGTTAGTTTGTGCGGCGAAATTACCTTTCAGGTCAGATGACCTTTTGCGCCGCATCACTTTCCAGACAGCAACAGAATGAATGTTATAGGTTTGTGCAAGCACAAACCTATTGTTTTGAAAATGTGCCGCCAGTTGGCGGCACCCACAACGACCGAGATCCTATCCTTTGCAGATGCATATATTGGCAAGGCAACGACGTAGTGAAATGGTGCCCGGGGTGGGATTTGAACCCACACGCTCTTGCGAGCGGCGGATTTTGAGTCCGCTGCGTCTGCCGTTCCGCCACCCGGGCACGAAGGACGTCCGTGATTATAGCAGGGTGCTCATCCTTATGAGGCGTCAGGATCCGGGAGCGTCTTCTATCTCTACGGCGATCTTGTCCACGCGCAGCCGGTCCATGGCCACGACGGTGAACGTCGCCTTCGCTTTGCTGATGCCTTCGGCGTCTTCGATGGTGATGGAATCCCCCTCATCCGGGATCTTGTCCAGCAGCATGAGCAAGAGACCCGCCGCCGTTTCCACGTCTCCCATGCCCGGAGGCGCGAATCCGATGAGCTCTTCCACCTCGTCGATGGACATGCTGCCATCGATGACCATCGTGCCGTCAGGCAGCTGCACCACCTCGTCGTCCGCATCATGGCGATACTCGTCGTCGATCCGCCCGACGATCTGCTCCATGATGTCAGCCAATGTGACGATGCCCGCAGTGCCGCCGTGCTCATCCACCACCAGGCAGATCTCCGTGCGCTCTTCCTGCAGCACGTCGATCAGACGCGCGATGGGCACGCTTTCGGGAATGGGAGGCAGTTCGCGGATGTTCCATTCGCTCATGGGCGTCTCCGGCGGCAAGCCATAGAGATCCTTGATGTGCACGAAGCCGATCACGTGGTCGCGATTGCCGCGGCACACCGGATAGCGCGTGTACTTATGCTGCTTGATGGTCTCCATGTTCTCGGAGAGCGCATCCTCGATGTCCAAGAAGACCACATCCGTGCGCGGCGTCATGATGGATTCAGCATCCTTGTCGCCCAAATCCAGCACGTTGTCCACGAATTCGTTCTGCTCCGGATTGATGAGGCCGCTCTCGGTTGATTCGTCCACCAAGAGCTTGATCTCATCCCCCGTGTAGACCTCATGCTCGTTCGCCGGATCATGTCCCAGCAGGCGCACGAAGCCGTTCGTCAGCGTGTTGAACAGCCACATGATGGGATACGTTGCCTTATAGAAGAGAAGGAGCGGCGTTGCCGTGTGCAGCGCATAGCTTTCCGTGGAGAAGATGGCAAGCGATTTCGGGATGAGCTCGCCTACCACGACGTGCAGACTGGTCATGATGAAGTAGCCCAAGGCCACTGCACAGACCTCGATCACAGCCTCCGGAGCATGGAAGAGCTCGAATGCCGGACGGATGAGCGCGGCGAAGACGGGTTCACCGAGCCAGCCCAGGGCCAGCGAGGCCAGCGTGATGCCCAGCTGGCATGCGGAGAGATATGCATTCACGTTGTTCGCGATCTTGAGCGCGTTCTTGGAGCCTTTCTGCCCCTTGGCGGCCGCGATCTCAAGCTGGGATTTGCGCACGCGCACCAGCGCGAATTCCGCCACGACGAAGAATGCATTCATCAGCAGGAACAACACCACAAGGACAAGGCTCAAGAAGATGTATACGCCCTCAGACACCTGGATCACTCTCTCTTGCGCATTTCCGCGCATGCCGCTCTGGAATCATGTGCTCACATCGTAGAGCAAATACTGCGAACATGGGAAAATCGAAGAGAAGTTGTCATGTGAGATGGGGCGCTGATCCCTCTCGGCGAAAAGACCGCACCGCGCAGCTGACCCCAGCACCCAAAGCCGCTCCAACAGTATCGGTCACCCAGTCCCACACATCGCAATAGCGCCCTTCAACGAAGAGCTGGTGGAACTCATCCGTTGCACCATAGAGGCTCGCCAGCGCGATAGCAGCGATGAGCGCCGCTTTACCCACACCCCACTGGTGCGCCAGCGCAGCGAAGAGGAGCACGCCGAGCACCAAGTATTCTGCGAAATGGGCCGCTGTGGAGATGATGTCCACGTCGGGACCGAACGTGGATGCCTGCCAGTCTGCCAGCACCATGCGGATGCGAGAGAGAAGATCGTCGCCAGCAGAGAGATCGGTAGCCGTATGAGCCGATGCGAAGAAGATGAAGGCGCACCACGCTATCACCAGCGCCCAGAGGACGATGGCCTTGATCGTGCTGCCTTGGCTCTTCGCTTGTTCCATGCCTGCATTGTAATTTTTCTACCTTATGCGTATACCGTCACAGAACAGTTCGCAAAGGCACATGATGAAGGCCACGCACCCGTTTACCTCGTCCCTTTGGGTGCACCTTTGGGTGCATCGTCACACGCCTCCGTCCCCGTGATACATTGGGTGGGTGAGTGGGTCGGCGGAGGCTGTCTCTTCATCATAGGCAGCCTGTTCCCGCTCCAGCAAGGTTGGCTCAGACGCTGACGCCTTGCGGCTTGCACGTATCGCATCGACGCCCACCAGAGCAAGGCCGCACCAGATGCAGCCGAAGCAAACCGCGTGAGCCAACGTGAACGGCTCTCCGTTCACGAAGACGCCCAGCAGCATGGCGATGGTGGGGCTCACATACTGGATGAAGCCCAAGAGCGTGAGCGGAATGGAGTTCGCCGCTTTCGCGAACAGGATCAGAGGGATGGCCGTCACCGCACCGCCGCCGATGAGGAGCAGCGTCGTGCGCCAATCAACACCCTCAGGTCCCGCAGCCAGAAAGCCATGCGTTCCCGTCACGTTCGCCATGACCACAGCGAAGACGATAGCTGGCACCAGCATGAGCGTGTTCTCCACCGCAAGCGCCTCCACCGCGGGGTAGCCACCCTTCTTCTTGATGGCGCCATATATGCCGAACGAGAGCGCCAGCAGGATGGCGAGGAAGGGGAAGCTCCCGTAGTTCACCGTGAAGAACCCGATCCCAACCGCACAAAGCGCCACCGCCACCGCCTGGAGGCGCGTCAGGCGCTCCTTGAACACCACCACGCCCAGCAGGATGGAGACCAACGGATTGATGTAGTAGCCGATGGCCGTCTCCAGGATGCGGTCCACGGCCACCGCATAGATATACGTGCCCCAGTTGAGCGTGATGAGCAGAGCGGCGGGCAGCAAGAAGCGGATGGCGCGCCCGTCGCGGAGCAGCCGGATGAAGTTCTGGCGCAGCAGCGCGCACAGGATGACCGTGAACACGAAGCACCAGATGATCCGATGAGCGATGATCTCAAGGGGGTCCACATTCGAAAGGAGCTTCCAATACAGCGGAAACGATCCCCACAGGACATAGCAGAGGAATCCGCAGATCGTGCCGCGCCGCAGCTGTCGTTTCGTATCCATATCCTGAACCGCCATGGCCCGATTATAGGCACCGAACGAACCAGGCCTTCTGCGGCATTCGGCGCATGGTGCCCGTCAAGGGCGATTCGTGAGCGCAGGTCTCACTTCTCCGTCCTCATGAAACCCATGATGTCACCCATTTACCCCGTCCCTTTGGGTGCGAGACCTTCGGCGGAGGATGAGGGAGATGCACGCAACTGCGAATGACGCTGATGCGACCCCGATGAGCAGAAGCAGCGTGCTTCCCGTGCTATCCGCTGTCTCTGCAAGACCAGAACCAACGCGCTCCTGATTCCGTTCAGCATCGCCGCCAAGCGCGGGCGGATCATGTGGCTGGTTCGCATCATCCGAGCCGCGAGGAGGCTGTACGTCATCCGATGGATCGGAACCACCCGGCGTCGGTGGATCATCCGAGCCTGATCCTTTGTTGTCCTCATCGTCAACCGGCACCAGCTCAAGCGTATAGTGCCGCGCAAAGTCCGGGTTCGCGGCAAATGAAAGCGTTATGTCCCAGAGATCGGAAAGGCTATCTGCTCGTTCCTGCAAAGAGTTCGACCGGGAAAGCAGCCGGGCAAGCGGATGTATGGCGAACGCGGCCACAGGCTCGCGCTTGACGATGCTGCACGCTATTCCCTCCGGAACCTCCAATATGAAGTCTTCGCTCTTCGCAGGCATCTGGGAACGCTGCACCTCCACACGCGCATAATCGTTCTCATCCCACGCGATAGCCTGCGCCCCGATGCCCTTGAATGCAATGGAGAGGATCGTCAGCTGCGCAGGATCCAGATCGCCGGGCTTGTCGGGACCAGGAGGCGTCACCTGCTCTTGCTCCCACTTCGCATAGAAGGTCTTGTCACCCGTCGACCCTGCGGCGACTGCCATCTCGGCCTCGCCCGCGAAATCGTCGTCGGTGAACCAGCCTTTGAACGCATACCCTTCGCGAACGATGTCATCTGCGCCAGGAAGCGCTATATCTCCGGATTCGATGGTGTAGCTGTCAGCAGGAAGGTTGGAATCATCGACCCAAACCCCTTCGTTCATGACGTAGGTGATGGCGTATTCCACAGGCGTCCACTTCGCGTAGAAGTCGACCGTTCCCACGAACAGGCTGATGCCTTGGACGGCTGACCCTGCACAGTCGGCGCTCTCGTACCACCCATCGAACGCATAGCCCTCGCGCGCGATGTCATCGGAGAGCTCCACCATCTGCCCAACGGAGAACCCGTCACCGAACTCATACACGAAGCGAGGCTCAGAGGCGAACTCCCCACCATTCTCGTGGTAGTTGATCACACAGGCCTCGCCTGCCCACTTGGCATAGAGCGCGATGTCGCCATACCGGCCAGCAGGGATCTCTTGCAGGGGACGCCCCGTAAAGCCGGCATCCTCGAACCATCCAACGAAGGTATGCTCATCCCACTTCATGACGCTGGCATCCGGCAGGACGAACACCTCCCCCGTGACATACGAG
Organism: uncultured Eggerthellaceae bacterium; assembly: GCA_947565185.1. Lineage (GTDB taxonomy): Bacteria > Actinomycetota > Coriobacteriia > Coriobacteriales > Eggerthellaceae > MGBC163016. Next base: position 14,600 of record CANODU010000005.1, read on the forward strand.
GAGAACGCTGAGAGGTCGATGCCCACAGGCGAATCCGTGCCGTCACCACCAAGATCATAGGTGATCGAATACCTGATCGGATCCCACTTGGCGCACAGGCTCACAGCTCCCGTGCTTCCAGCGGCGATCTCGGTCACAGCGTTGCCGACAAGGTCTCCGTTCGCATCCTTCGCGAACCACCCCGCGAACACATACCCCGGACGAGACAGCTCGTTGGCACCGGGTAGAACGAAGGTATGAGCGCTGCTATATTCCGTGGGCACGGTGTAGCCTTCAGCCCACGTGCCGCCACAGGCATCCAACGTCAACGACTCAGGGAATACATCAACGTGCGCGGTCAGCCTTCCCTCGTTTCCGGCCACATCGAAGAACACGATCTCGTAGTCGCCATTGGCATCATACGCATAGGTGCCGTTGCCCTCAGCAAAGGTTATCTCTTCGCTGGGATTGACCACCTGCACGATCATCTTGCCTGACGCCTCATCCATGGCATACGTGAGCTCAGCGGTGGGAGGTATCCTGTCTATCCAGTCCACCTTCGCCGTGGCAGAGCCCTTGTTCCCCAGAGCGTCTTCGAATTCGAAGATGAACTCGCCGTTGTCATCGAATATATGGGAAGAGCCGCCTTGGCTGGTGATGCTCACGGGCCCAGACGGATCCTCGAGCGCAAGCGTTGCCGTGACTGCCTGGTTGGTGGCCGTCGGCTTGTCATACGTGATGGTCGCCTTGGGCGCTTCGTGGTCGATCCAGTCCACCACGACGGAATAGCTGCCCTGCATGCCGTCGGGATCGAGATACTGGAAGGCGAACTCGCCGCTTTCGGTGAAGGTATACGTGTTCTTGCCGTCGTTGTTCATGATGCGATAACCCTCGGGAAGCCCGATGGTCACATCGACCGGGTCCTTCGTCATCGTGCCCGCCTCTGGCGAGAAGCTCACGTCCACCTTCGGCGTGCGCTTGATCCAGTACACGTTGGCGGTAGCCGTGCCCATGTTGCCGGCAGCGTCCACCATCTCGAATGTGAAGTTGCCGTTGGAGTCGAACGTGTGCGTTGCTCCGCCCTCGCTCGTGACGGTCACGCCTTCCTTGTCCGGTTCCACCGTTGCAACAACGGGCTGGTCGGTGACGTCGGTGGTGCTATAGGTGACCGTACCGGTGGGCTCCTCGCGGTCGATCCAGTCGACCACCACCGTCTTGCGGCCCACGTTGCCCACCGCGTCGACAAACGTGATGTCGATCGAATCGTTCTCGACGAACGTGATGTTCTTGGGGTCGGTGGGGTCAGACGTCAGCGTGCCGTCATATGCCGTGCCGTCGCTGTTGAGCACATTGACGCCATCGGAGGTGATGACCACGGGTTCGGTGAACGTCATCGTGGCAACGACATCATTGTTGGTGGGTTCTGTCGTGCTGAAGGAGACGTCCATCTCAGGCGCCGTCTTGTCGATCCACGTAACAGTTGCCTCGGCAGAGCCTTGGTTGCCGCCCTCGTCGACGAATTGGAACGTGAAGCTGCCATTCTCGGTGAACGTGTGCGTGGTGGCACCGTTCTCCGTGTTCGTCACGGTGATGGGCCTGGTGGGATTGACCAGCTCCGCCACGACATCATGATTCGTCCTGCTGGAGATGTCGTAGCGCACCTTCGCCTTCGGTGTGGGGTCAGCCGCTAAGTCCTCGTAGATCTTGACATCCGCGATCGAAACCAAGCCCTTGGCTCCCAAGGGAAGGTTGTTCATGCTTTCCGCGGTCTTGCAGGTGAGCCTGACATATTTCGCTTGAACCGGCGTGAACGTCTCGGCGTGAAGCCCTGCACCTGTCTTCGCGGTACTTCCGTTCGCAACGACATCGGTCCAGTTCGTGAGGTCCATGCTCACGGAGATGGAGAATTGCTGCACGAGTCCGTAGGGCACGTTGATCGTCGAGTTCAGGCGCTTGGGAAGGAAATCGAAACCCGAGATGAACCTCGGTTCGTCCAGGCCGATGGTAACGTAATGCGGAAGAGCGCCCTTGCCCGTCAGCCAATACGTGTTAGCGTTGCCGTCGAGTATGTTCGCCGGTGCGCCCAATGCCGCTCCGCCGTGTGCTTCTGCGATCGTCAAATGCGAAGGTTCGATGTAGTTGCGGTTCTCGACGATGATGTTCTCATGGTAGGTATACCAGACGTAGTTCGTCGCAAGCTGCGTTCCCGTGGCGCGGTTGCGAACGAACAGGCGCCTGTTCCCCTCAAGGTTCGGAGCTGTAGCGAATGAGGTCCATACCGCATCCGCAGGCACGACCGTCGAATCCACGTCTTCGCTGATGTAGTACTCCGTCAGGCTGGTCGTGCCATAGAAGCGGTTCTCGTCGTCATTGGGCGAGAATCCTGCCGTCGAGAGCGACGGCTGCGTGATGTCGATGGTGAAAATGTTCCCTTGGCGAGGCGCGCCGATGATGTGCACCTTGATGTCGTTCGCAGCGGTGATGCTCGCGATCTGCTGCCGTGTGAGTTCGACCGAGTCTTCGTGCACCTCGACCCACGTGCTGCCCCCGTCAAGGCTGTATTCCCAGGCTACACCTGAGCCCTGGAACGACTTCGCCAGAACGATCTTGTTCGCGTCCGCTCCGTCGAACGAGAAGGAGGCGATGCGGTTGTCCACATAGCCGAGCAACGCATTCGCAACGGCGTTGATCTCCTTGGCCTGGATGGACTGCGAGCTGTTCGCGCGAGAAGCAGCCTGCAGCGTGGACTGCACCAGCATCATGAACTTCGCCTTGATGGCAGGGTCGGTGATCTTGGCTCCGATGCGACGCGTGAGGTCATACATCGGCAGCGGGTGGTACTTCATGTCGTTGGCGCACTGGACAGCGAGGTCATACAGCTGTTCCTGCGAGGAATTCGTGCGGGCATCCAGCGCGATGTTGATGAGGCCGTTCCACGCATCCAGGTTGATGTGCTCCTGGTCATAGGCGTCGTTGTAGATCTGGACCAGCGCGTCCCAGTCGTTGCGGTAGACCTTCGCCATGAGCATCAGCATGTTCGCCTTCTCGAACGTGTCATACTCGTTTTGGGCTTCCTGCGACAGGAACATATAGGAAGCGGATTGGATGGTGCCGTTATTGGTCACGTTCGCACCGCCTGAACCCCATCCGTAGGGCATGAGCGTTGGCGTGGTGTTCGCCCAGCCGTTAGCGACGATGCTGTTGGTCAGCTGCCAGGCATTCTTGCCGCCGCCTGCGTCGTACATATAGATATAGGCGCAGTGTCCAGGTTGGCCGACGGGAGTGGCCGGGTATCCCCATGCGCATTGGATGTTCGAGCCCGTCTTGGAAAGGCCGCCGCACACGGAGCCCTCTTCGAACACGATCCAAAGCTTCGGATAGCCGGACTTATAGGTGATGTTATAGGCGGACAGGTTGTACTTCTTATCCCACATGTCATAGTTTTCTGGAGCGTAGTATTTCGGGTTCCCGTACGAGTAGCCGAACCGGTACGTGATGTAGTTGTATGGATTGAAGCGCGCACTCAGCTGGAATCCGTCACCGAACTTCGACGTGTAGTCACGAAGCCACAGGATCGACTCGTCATCCATCTGCGCCGTCATGACCCAGCGCATCTCTTCCACGGTGAAATTCGCGAACATCCGAGGGTTACCCAGCTTGCCGTTCTCGTACATGCTCTTGAAGATCTCGTAGCGCGTCACCGGGTTCGAGGTCTGGTTGTTGAAGATCCAAAGATTGATGGGGCTTGCATGGGCAAGCGAAAGCGCCAGCATCATGTGCAGGTTCAGGTCGCCATTGCGCACGCCGTTTGCCACCGTGTCGTCTTGCAAGTCGTCCTTGTGCGCCGCGTAGAGGTTGCTCAGCACCTGAAGCGCATTCACATACGCTCCGTTGGGAGTGCCTCCCATCGTCCACAAGCGGAGCGCTTCCTCGTCGTTCAAGAACCACTCTAGCATCGTACGGTTTTCCGGGCTTTTCTCAACGAAGGTACGCAGCCCGTATTGCCCAACAGCAGCGATGAGATTGCGCTGCAGAAGGGTCAGCTGCAGCTCCTCCGGCACGGGACCGCCCGTGTATTTTGACATGATCTCTGCATCAAGGTCTTCCACGGTCCTGACGATGTTGTCCTTGTAGCCCTCGTGCACCAGCTTGGTATCAGCCCACACGGAATGGTCGGACGCGTTGCTGCCATTGGCGTCTGCGTAGAGGCGAATGTATTTGACGCCTTGGATGTTGATCCTGAACTGGCGAGCACCGTCGCCGCTTTTGATCGGCGTCGGATCCTCATCGGTCTTGAGCTCCCAATTCTCGCCGTCATTCGAAGTGAAAACGGAGAACTTGACGCCGTTGCCGACGTTGTTGTTCGTCGTATTCAAGCCGTAATACGTCACGAAATGGGAGTATTCGGAGCTGTACTGGCTGATGTCGTAGTCGACCGCCGACGTGGCATGGGCGAAGATGCCCTTGTTGAACGTGGTAGCAGAGCCGTTGACGTTGAGCGTGATCCCACCATTGTTGACGCCGTTCTTGTCCAGCGTCAGGCTGCCCCACCCAACCTTGGCATTGGCGTAGGGGATGTCAGAAAGATAGACGACGTCGCTATCAGCGCCGCCGTTGTCGACGAATATGTTCTTGTCCGTCTCAGCTGCAAAGGCGGATGGCGAACCTTCGTAAGCTATCGCTACGTGCAGCATGCATACGAATGCAATGCCGAGGAGAGCTGCCATGCAGAACTTCAAAAACCGCAACGGTTTCGATATCTTGACCATCAGCATAAGAGACGCCCCCAAGCCTATTACACTCGCGCATATTATACCAACGTGTCAACAGCCAAAATCAACCCCCGAAGGCGTAAAAGATATGTAGTAGGGGTCATCCGGAAAGCAATGGCTTGCGGTTGTTCTCAGGGGTACATCTCATATGGTGCGATGCGGGACGTTGCTGAGGAGAAGAGGGTGACGCGTACGCACGACGCGCATTCATCCGTGCCGCCAGTTGGCGACACCCACGAGGTCTCAAATGCATCCCTTTCGTAGATGCTGGCAACTGCCAATTCTCTAAGAGTTGCAGGATGACCCGTGGGTGCTGGCAACAGCCAGCACCTTTGAATGCAATGTCCTTTACATGGAATGTAAAGGACATAACAAATTTCAGGCAGCAGCAGGATAAGCGTTATAGGTTTGTGCAAGCACAAACCTATGGTTTAGAAGATGTGCGGCCAGTTGGCCGCACCCACGAGGGTTGGACCTCTTTCAAAACAAAAGGCACACGCCTTTTGTTTTAGGCCGTTCACCTTGAGCGCAGCGACAAGGTGTGAGGCCGTCATCAAAAGAGGCATTGCTTGCGCAATGCCGACACACTTTGAACAGGCAGAGAGACTGGTTGATGTGGGTATCAGAGGGGCGCTACGAGTGGTTGGCGAGGTATGACTCCATGGAATACTGGGTGATGTCGCTGCGGTTGATCACGCCGACGATCCGATCGTTCTCGATCACGGGCACCTTCTTCAAGTGGTTCTTCGCCAATACGCGGCAGACCTCCTCCAGATCAGCGTGGATGTTGACGCCGATGGTGCCCTTCGCCCCTATTTCAGACACCGGCAGATCCATGATCTGCTCCAGCTTCTCATCATAGGTGGACGTATCGTTCGCTGACATGGCGATGAGCACGATGGGATCCATGTATGAGCCGCTCTGGCGGGAGAGCTGCTTCAAGATGTCGCCGTCAGAGATGAATCCGACCGGTTCGCCCTGTTCGTCCACGATGGGACACGCGCTGATCTTCTTCGTGATGAAGAGCTCCATGGCATCATGCACCGTAGCATTGGGATGCAGCGCATAGATATCCGTCTTCATGATGCGGCGCAGGAGCTCTTTGTTCTGCATGCTGTTACCCTCAGCGGTGGTTGCCGCATCAGCGCTCCCTTCGCGAGATTCGCGTCCCACCGCTTCGGTGGTGCCCGGCTTGTCCTTCACGTAGATGAACGTGAGCACGAGCCCCACGAGCACCATGGCGGCACAGACCATGAATGCCACGTCGATCCCCAACATGGTGGCATCCGTCGCTCCCAGATCCGCTGTGGTGGCGTTCTGCACGCTGGTGGAGACCGACACCACGATGGCCGTGCCCAGCGAACCTGCCACCTGGCGCAGCGTGTTGTTCACGCTGGTGCCGTGATTCATGAGCTTCGTGTCCAGCGCATTCATGCCCCACGTGGTGATGGGCATGTTCACGAGCGCCATGGAGAACATGCGCACGATGTAGAGCACGACGACGAACCACAGCGCCGAGCGCAGCGACAGCAGGCCGAAGCCCACCGACGTGACGAAGAGCAGCCCCATGCCCACCAGACCCAGCGTCCGCGGCCCGTGCTTGTCGAAGAGCTTGCCCGCCACGGGGTTCATGATGCCCATGACGATGGCACCAGGCATGAGGACCAGGCCAGACACCGTGGCCGACAGACCCAAGAGCGTCTGGATATAGATGGGCATGAGGATGGCCGCCGCCAGAAGCGAGCCTTGCACCAGCATGCCGATGATGGTGGCCATCAAGAACTTGCGATTGTAGAGCACCTTCACGCGCAACATGGGCGTCTCCAGATGCGTCTGGCGAATGAAGAACCAGACGACGCACACGATGCCGATGACCATGGCCACGATGGAGATGACGTTGAGCCCTGTGCTGCCGAGCGCTGAGAAGCCATAGAGCATGCCGCCGAAGCCGAGCGTGGAGAGCACCACCGAAAGGGCGTCGAACGCTGCGTCGCCGGGAGTGCCGCCCACTTCCTTCTTCTCCATGAGCACCGCCGCCAGGAGCAAGACGATGGCCACCAGAGCGGCGATCCCCAAGAACATGATGTGCCAGTCAGACGTGTCCACCACGATGCCGCCCACGGTAGGGCCGATGGCTGGCGCGAAGGCCACCACCAGGCCGAAGACGCCCATGGCCGTGCCGCGCTTCTCGACGGGGAACGTGACCAAGAGCACGGTCATGGACATGGGCATGAGGATGCCCGCGCCCATGGCCTGCACGATGCGGCCTGCTAAGAGCACCGGGAAATTCGGCGTCAATCCGCACATGAGCGCGCCCACCATGAACACGGCCATGGAGAACAGGAACAACGCCTTGGTGGAGAAGCGGTCCTGGAGGTAAGCCGTGATGGGGATCATGATGGCGTTCACCAGCGTGAAGCCGGTGGTCAGCCATTGAGCCGTGGCCGCATCCACGCCGGTATCCGCCATGATGGATGGCAGAGCCGGTGCCACGAGCGTCTGGTTCAAGACCGTGACGAACGTGCCGACGACGATGACGGATATGGCGAACCATTGCCTGCGAGTGAGTCCCATGTATCCCCCGGAAGATGATGCGTGCAAGATCAGTGTCTTTGATGTTATACCGCAAATCGGAGAAAAGATGACTGCTCACATAAGGTTTGCCAAGCCGTCAGAGAGGACTGTCTCAGGTGCCGCTTACGCGTCACCTTGCGATGTCCACAACAGAGGTGCCGCTTACGCGTCACCTACGGTGCGCACAGCAGATCATAGAAGAAGCGTACGGAATCCTCAGAGGACGAGCTGGTCGACCTCCACCTGAGCGAGGACCTCTTCATCCAGCGTGCAGCCGATGCCGTATTCGAAGCCCTCGGTGTTCAGCCGCACCGTACCAGCCTTCGCCGTGTAAGCCGGATAGGTGACATCCACGTCGAAGAAGCGCGACACCGCGCCCACATCACCCGGGAACACCATGTCAGGCAGCGTTTCGAACGCCGCCGCCACGCGCCGCGCAACGCCTGTATCGTACATGCCGCCCATCCAGACGACGCGGCCGCTCATCTTCGCGCGGGCCACGAACCGCAGCGCCTCGGAGATGCTGCCGAATTTCGGCGCCTTGACGGCCACGCAGCGGATATCCGGGAATTGCAGCAGCCGTTCTGCCTCGGCCGCGTTCGCGTAGGATTCGTCCGCGCACACCGGCGTTGCCATGTAGGGTTGCATGGATTGCATCTTGAGCAGCGCGTCGCGGCGCACGGCCGTGGAGCCGCCGCTGACGTCGAACGGCTCTTCGATCCAGCCGATGTTCAGCGCGTCGTAGGCTTTGAGCTCTGCGAATGTATCGTCCGTGAAGCTGCGATTCGCATCCAGCGTGATCAGGAGATTCGGGAACGCTCGGCGGATGGCCTCCACCGTTGCGTAGCCCACCCCGGGCGCCACCTTCATCTTGAGTCGCTTGTACCCGGCAGCCACGGCAGCCGTGGCGTTCTCCATCATGACAGGTGTAGGTGCAAGCCCGATGGTGGCACCGGAGGTGACGCAGGCCTCATTGCCAGAGACCTCCACCACGATGGGCAGCCGCAGGTACTCATCCAGCCTGCCAGCGTCTGCCCAGATCTGGCGGTATTCCTCCCCGATCAGCTGCCAGAGCGGACGTTCTGTGGCCTGTCCGAACAGATCCCACAGCGCGTTGTCGATGGCGCTGGATGCCATGGGGTGCGCAGCGGCATCAGGCAGCGTTGCCACCAGCTCAGCCGCTTCGCGCGGATGCAAGAACACGCGGTCGCGAATGGCCGGCACGAGCACGTCGCGCATCCATGCCACGTCTTCAGGCAGCGTCTCCGCCAGCCCGTAGCCTTCGCCGAACGCGACGCACTCCCCCAGCCCCGTGCGCCCGAGCGCGTCCACCACCTCCACGATGACGGTATCCCGCTCATGCAGCGTGCCCAATGCCGTCTGCAGCGGATGGTTGAAGGGGATGCGCACGTGATGCAGGATCACCTTCGCCACTTGCAGACGATTCTTGAACATCTCTTCGGTCAGTTCGCGATCCACCTTGCCATCTTCCCGACGCGGCAGCTGATCCACGACCACCACGCCGTCAAGCTGGCTGCGGCCACCCATCCATAGATACGCCGTGTCCTCCACCACCTCCGGCGTGAGCGTAGGATCATCCCGCTCCACGATAGCCACCGGCCGGCGCCCCTTCTTCGCATCCGGCACGCCGAAGACGTGCGCGCCGCTGACGCCTGGCACATGCCGGAGCACGTCAGCCAACTCTTCGGGATACACCGTCTCGCCGGCGCTTTCGAACATGTGCGCCGTGCGGTTGCGCACGTAGATGCAGCCGTCGTAGAGCGCGGCCACATCCCCGGTGATGAAGTAGTGATCCACCGTGAATGCGGTGGATGAGTTGAGATACCCGTCGAACACTCCCGGGCCCTGCACGGCCAAACGCCCGAAGCCATTCTCATCCGGGTCTATGATGTGCGCCGTGTAGCCATCCATGAGCCTGAGACCGCCACGGAAATCCGGCGTGATCAGCGATGTAGCGATGAAGCTGGAGGTCTCTGGCATGCCATAGCTGGCGAACATGCGCGCGCCCACATCCAACCCACGTCCGACCGTGCGAGGGTTCAGCTTGTGGCCAGCAAGGAGGATGCACTGATACGCGGCCAAGCGGCTGATGGCCTGCGGTTGGATATCATCACGCCACTCCTCCACCGTGAGCAGGTCCTGCATCATGCGGTCAGACACGGTGATGTGCGTGATCTGCTCTGCTTCGGCGTCGTTCAGGACCGCTTCAGCGTCGAAGCGCTCGTAGACCAGCAGCGGCGTGCGCCCGACCACCGACCGCACGAGGATCTGGAAGCCTGAGATATGGCAGAGCGGCAGGACGCATTGCCACATGATGTCCGGGACGTTCGTGTTGGGGCCAGTGAGGTTAGCCAAGTTGCCACCGCGCCCTGACCGCGCCAGCGGGAGCTTCTCTTGCCAGAGATGGCTGCCGTGCTCGGCCAGCGAACGGTTCGCCTTCGCCGCAGCACCCGTGAGCTGCGCCCAGGTCAGCGGCACAGCGCGCGTCTTCGTTGCCGGCGTGGTGCCCTTCGTGAACAGGATGTTCGCGCGGGCTGAGCCGTCGAAGATATGCGCGGCGCGTTCGGCGAAATGAACGGTGTCATCCACGATGTCGCGCTGCTCCCCCATGATGGAGCGCGCACGGCCGGAGGACTCCAGGATGCTCTCCACGATGGCGGCATCTTCGTCTTCGGTGACCGCCGGCGGAAGCTGACGGACGTCGGGCATGAGGTCGCGAGCACGAGCCGCGTCCACCTGCAGCCCGATGCGCAAGCCATCACGCTCCAGCTCCAGCACGCGCGCCAGCTTCTCCGTCTTCGTGAGCGCATGCTTGAGCGTGACCAGCGTGAAATCCCCGTAGGCAGCTGCAAGGGTCAGGAAGATGAATTCAGGGCAGTTCGGCAGGTCTACGACAACCAGTTCCCCAGGACGCACGCCTTGCTTGCGGATGCGCCGCGACAGCGCCGCTGAGACCAGACGTGCCTGCTTGTAGGTATAAGGGATATGAGTACCATCTTCGGCGACGAAGGTGAAGAAGATGGCATCGGGATAGGTGCGAACCGTGCTTTCGAAGACGTCTATCATCGGGACGCACGCGCCCCGTGTACGATATGCTCGGGCAAGGTTGCTACGGTCATTCGTTTCCTAGATGGGTGCCCTATTTATCAGTGGTTAGATGGACGCAGCGGGCGGAGGATGTTTTTTGGTCGATTGCCCGCGGCCTCAGACATAGTAAACCCTCCGAGGGTGTTTTCGTGTGGGATTCCACATTATCTTGTGAGTTTTTTTCTGTCGACCCACAACCAGTTGCCTTTGCACTGTGCTGGGTGCTCATATATATGGAGCAGCCAGAGGTGTATCAGGGGGACGGAGGAGTGAGATGCGCGGCGCGCATCTCACTCCTCCGTCCCCCTGATACGCCGATACGCCCGGTCTACTTTACGACGAGGACAGGCTTGTTCGCCTTCTGCAGAACGGAGAACGCCACCGACCCGAGCATGCCGCGGATCACGCCCATGCCACGATGCCCCATGGCGATGCAATCGTAATCCATGTCGCTGGCGTAAGCCACGATGGTGTCATGCGGGCTGCCATTGACCACGGCGATATCCACATACGACACATCCTTCACGATATCGGCGATGCTCTTCGCGATGCGGTCCATCTCACGCACCTCAGCTTCGTCCCCTACCTCTGAGATGGCATTCATATCCAGCGAATCTCCCAGAACGCCGCTCATGCGCGACGCGATCTTGAACGTCTCAGCGTTGTAATCGTGCCAATCCACGACGTTCAGAACGGTGACCTGCGGATTCGCTGCCCCTTTGACCAGCTCGATCGCACTCTCCAACGCACGCCGCGCGGAATCGGAATCATCGAACGGAACAAGGACCTTCTCATACATGGCATCCTCCTTCTTTGCGCACGGCGGCCAAGCACATGCCGAAAGCCGCCATGACTACTGTAGCTCAGATGCGGCTTACATGCCCATCTCAGCCTTCAAGCGGGCAAGGTCATCCTCTACTTCCGCATCCACGCCCATGGATTCGTACTTCTTCTCCAGCTCCTCAGTCTCAGACTTGGGCTGTGCGTTCAGCTGCTCCATGGCATTCGCGCGATCCAGCATCTCGTCGGCCTTCGCCTCCATGCGATCGAACGCGCTCATGGCGCCTTCTGCCTTATCGGATCCAGCCGTCATCTTGTTGACCTTGTCTTGTGTCTTGGCCACAGCGGTCTTCGCCTTGATGACCTCCTTGCGCTCTTGCAGCGTTTCGATGTCCGACACCAGCTTGTCGTGCATCTGGCGCATCTTCGACGCGTTCTCCTTGGCCGTGGCATAGGCCATCTGCAGGCCGGCGTCCTTGCCCTCTAGCTCCTGCTTCTTCTTCAGGAATGCGCGCGCATCGTCTTCATTGCCCGCCGAGAGCGCCTTGCGCGCCAGGTCCTCGTACTTGTCGATCTGCTCCTGGTTCTCGTCCAGGATGCGCTTCGTGCGAGATTCTTCAGCCATGACGGCCGCCGTGGACTCCTTGACCTCAGCTAAGCTCTCCGTCAGGTCGCGCATGTACTGCTCGATCATCTTCGAGGGGTCTTCCGCACGATCCAACAGGTCATTGATGTTCGCCTTGATGATGGTGGTGAAGCGGTCCAGTATTCCTGCCATGTTCGTCTCCTTATCTTCGCCGCACCTTCGCAGGCGACAGGGTCATGATCTCAAGGATTGTGCCTCATCGCGTATGCGTTTCGCACGCTTTCTCAGAATTGTCACCGTTTTGTCCCATGGCGAAGCAAGTACAATAGGCGCCATGGATCTGGAGACCATCACAAACGGCTTCAAGGACTGGCTTGACAAGGTCCTCCACGTGGACTGGCTGAGCACGTTGATCACCATCGTCGTGGTGGCGGCGGTCACGGCCGTCTGCGCTCATCTGGTGACGAAGCTCATCAAGAAGGTGCTCCATGTGGACAACAACCCCTTGCCCGCTTCCAGCATCTTCGTGAACATCGGGCGCGTCACCGTCTGGGTGATCGGGCTGTGCGTGGTCCTCTCCACGTGCTTCAACGTGAACATCTCGGCGGCTGTGACAGCGCTCGGCATCGGCGGCGTGGCCATATCCCTCGGCTTCCAGGCAACGCTTTCGAACCTGATCGCAGGCCTGCAGGTGAGCCTCACGAAGCTGGTGGTGCCGGGAGACCGCATCCGCGTCGCGTCGAACGAGGGCATCGTTGATGATGTCACCTGGCGCCACACCTGCATCGTCAACGTGCGAGGCGAGCACATCGTCATCCCCAATTCGCTCATGAACACCGACGCTCTGATCAAGCTGGCGCCTGAGACCGATATCCGCATTTCCATCCTGGTGGAGCCCACGAATGAGAGCATGGACAAGCTGCTGGCGGACATGGAAAGCGCCGTGGACAAAGCCGTCAAGGAATACGTGGCCATGAAGGATCCGGCGAAGATCCAGCTGACGGAGATCACTGAACGGGGCTACCGCGGCACGCTCAGCTTCTCCATCACCGAAGGAGCGAACGCTGCCCAGATCAAGACCGTAGCGCTCAAGGCAGTCTCTGATCACGCACGCCACGCCCCGCACGTGACCCCTGAGCGGAAGAGGATATGACCATGACGCAGATCCGCCTCTATGGATGCGTACAGGATTCCATCGTGGATGGGCCAGGGCTGCGCTACGCCATCTTCGTGCAGGGCTGCACGCATGGATGCCCCGGTTGCCATAACCCTGAGAGCCAGCCGGCGAGCGGGGGGCAGGTGCATGACCTTGAGGAGGTGCTGGCCGATGTGCGCGCGAACCCGCTGGTGAGCGGTGTGACGCTATCGGGTGGTGAGCCCTTCGAACAGGCGCACGCCTGCGCGCAGCTGGCAGCGGCGCTTGACGGGGAGGGATACGACATCTGGACGTATACCGGGTATCTTCTGGAAGACCTCCTTGCCTCAGAGGATGCGGATGTGCGCACGCTCTTGGAGCACACGCACGTGCTGGTGGATGGACCGTTCGTGGAGGCCAAGAAGTCGCTCGATCTCAAGTGGTGCGGATCGTCGAACCAGCGCTTGATCGACATGCCGAAGACGCTGGCACAGGGAAGCGTGATCCTCTGGCAACCGGAGACGGTGCACATCGAACGCCCCAGCCGCTGGTGATGCCCTCGCCCTACCTCCGGAGATGACGCGCAAGCGGCATCTGATCGCGCACCATGCATGCGCGAAGGCACATCCTGACCAACGGTTTCATGTCAAGGCTTTTCCTTGCAAAACGATGCCCTTATACTGAGGGCAGGTTCCGCCCCACCTCATATTGCGATGGACCGACGCTTTATCTTAGGGAGCTCTACATTGCAGGTGAAATGGGGATTCGTGCCCGTTGGCACGAAAGCCAGGAAGCGTGCTGCGAGTACCCACCTTGACTGGTGGGTTCATCCTTTCAGGTGCGGGCGGGGCTTCATGCCGCATGCGAAGAGGGCCCCGAAAACGGGGCCCTCGTGCTCTCAAGCGGATTGTGCGGCGGGGGTGTTGCCTCCCTGTCCTCCGGATGTGCCGGAGTCTCCGCCTCCGCTGGGAGGCGTCGGTTGCGGCGCGGGACCTTCGGACACCACGATGAGCACGCGGTCGCCGCGTTCGGCCTGCCCAGTCCTGTTCTGGCTGATGACCAGCCCGGCTGCCACCGTGTCAGAGTTGTCCGAATCCACATCCACGATGAATCCAGCATTGCGCAGCGCAGACACGGCCTCGTCGCGCGATTGACCCACCACGTTCGGCACGCTGACGGATGTGTCCTCCTTGCCCAAGGAGACGACCACGCTGACCGACGAGCCTTCGGGGACCTGCGAACCCGCTGACGGCGACTGGCTGATCACGCAATCCTTGTCGACGGAGTTGCTGTGCTGGCTGCCCGCCTGCGTGAGCTTGAGACCCGCGCGCTCTATCTTCGAACGCGCCGCGTCCAGAGAGAGCCCCTCCACATCGGGCACTTCCTTCTGGTCCGTGCCCTGCGAGATGACCAGGTCTATCTTGGAACCCTGCGCTGCCATGGACTTGGCCGAGGGCGTCTGCTTCATGACCTTGCCCTCTTCCACGCTGTCAGAGTATTCCTTGGTGGTCTCGCCCACAGAGAACCCGGCCACGGTGATGGCCTTGCGCGCTTCGTCCAGCGTCACCCCCATGACGTCTGGCACTTCTATCTCTTCGCTGCCTTGCGAAACGTCGATGTTGATCTTGGAACCCTTGTCAGCTTGCGTGCCGCCCTTCGGGTTCTGCCCGACGACGGTACCTGGCTCGGCGGTGTCATCGTAGACGTTCTTGACCTCGCCCACCTTGAAGCCATGCTGTTCGATGGTCATCTGCGCCTGCTCAGCCGTCATGCCCGTGACATCCGGGACATCGGCTTTGTCGCCACCCGCGCCGAAGGCGAAGAAGCATCCCAGTCCCAGAAGCGCGAGAACGGCCACGATGGCCACGATGATGCCGGCCTTCTTCTTGCCGGACATGGGCTCCTTGCCCGCATCGCCCTTGTAGCTGCGCGCGTTGCCCGGCTGATTCGCCGCATGTGCGCCGGCACCCGGCGTGATGGGCATGGTCTTCGTTGCGTCCGCATCCAGCGTGCCCACCGGCGCCATGACACGCGTCTGCGCACTGGTGAAGCCGTCCTGCGGAAGCACTGCCGTTGCGCCCAAGGGGCGTCCGGCCAGGAAGTCGTTGAGGGCCATGCGCATGTCGTTCGCCGTCGCGAAGCGGCGCCCCGGCTCTTTCTGCATGGCGCACATGATGATGGATTCGAGCTCCGGCGAGATATCCGGATTGATCTCGCGCGGCGGTTGAGGCTCGTCTTGCACCTGCATGAGGGCCACGCTCACGGCATCCGGCCCGTCGAAGGGAAGCTGACCTGTGGCCGCTTCGTACATGACCACGCCGAGCGAATAGATGTCGGACGCGGCCGAGAGGTCCTTGCCTTGTGCCTGTTCTGGCGAAGCATAGTGCGCGGTACCCAGCACCACCGTGGTCTTGTCCGCCGTGGAGTTCTTCGCTCGCGCGATGCCGAAGTCCATGACCTTCACATTGCCGTCCGGCTGGACCATGATGTTCTGCGGCTTCACGTCGCGATGGATGATGTCCTGTTGATGCGCAGCTGTGAGCGCCTGGCAGACCTGCGAAGCGATCTCAGCCACCTTGCGCTGATTGATGGCGCCGCGCTGCTGGATAGCGGTCTTCAGGTCAGAACCGCGGATGTACTCCATGACGATGTAGTACGTATCATCATCATGGCCCCAGTCGTAGACGTTCACGATATAGGGGCTTTGCAGATTCGCAGCGGCAGCGGCTTCCTGACGGAAGCGACGGGCGAAATCAGGGTCGTCCGCATACTGCGGCAACATCACCTTGACAGCAACGACACGGCCAAGCGTCGTGTCCGTGGCGGTATAGACCTCGGCCATCCCGCCGACGCCGATGCGCTCTCCTACTTCGTAGCGCCCAGCGAAGACTCGGCCGGTCATGGGACCTTGTCTTGTCACAACGACTCCTTCAAAACACACATCATCTTGTTCGTTTGCTCTGCGTTCAATGCGTGCCTGACATGATAACACGGAAACCCTCTGCTATCCGGAGGGCCGAAGGGGCGTTCCGAGAGAGGCCGGAGGTCAAAAGGGCGTTCGGCCTTGGCTTCGCCCGGCGAAATCCATGATGATGTATATCATGGATTTCTTGGGCTGCAGAATCGGCCTCAACCCCTTCGCCCTCCGGCCTTGAGCATTTCCGTGCGATAGGCCGCAGATCCTGCGGCAGCCCCCTCCGGGGGCCACACACAGGATCTGCGGGCACCTGGCAGGAACCTGTTGCTCTTCTGTGCTTGTTGCCTGTTCATATGTGTCGGCCTTGCTTTGCAATGCCTCTTTTGATGACGGCTTTACACCTTTCGCTCCGCTCAAGGTGAACAGCCTAAACCGAAGGGCCTTCGCCCTTCGGTTTGAAGAACGCACATACAGACCTTCGTAGTGCAGAACTTTAGTTCTGCCCGTATATATGCAGGGAACTGATGGTCCCCTCTGATCCCCAGCATATGAGGGATGTGATGGATCTGCGCTTTGCGCAGATCCATTGTTTTGTTCTCGTGCCGCCAGTTGGCGGCACCCACGAAGTCTCCAACCGGGCGCAAGCCCGGTTAGGCCGTTCGCGCGAAGCGCGTAAGGCCGTCCCATACAAAGAGGTGCTGCGAAGCAGCACCGACACACTTTGAAGAAGAGATGCAGGTTCCTGCCAGGCGCCCGCAGATCCTGTGTGCAGCCTGAAAGGTTGCCGCAGGATCTGCGGCCTATCCATAAGAGTTGCAGAGCCGAATGGGGGCATGGTGCGTTGAGCCGAGGTCAAGCCAAAGGAGCCGAGAAATCCACTTGCTCCGTGGGTTTCGGAGCAAGTTAGTTCGAGGCGACGACGCGTCGAGGCGAACGCGTACCGTGTCCCCATGAAAGCAAAGGATGTTATAAGGCGCCTTGGACTTCCAGGGCGGTGCGCATCACATTCGCAGAGAGTCCTGCCGCATGCACCTCACGGCCAGCACCCTCCACCATGATGGCCACGACCACGTTCTTCGCCCCATCAACATCTCCGATCCCGATGAACCAGCTGTCATCCGGTCGTCCCTCTTTCTCAGCGGTGCCCGTCTTGCCCGCAATGGTCACGCCCTCAACAGCCGCATCCGTAGCCGTGCCGGACGTGACCACGCCGCGCATGACATCCAGCACCTCACCGGCCACATCCGAAGAGAGCGGTTCGGCGAACCGCGACGGAGATGTGGAATAGCTCTTCTCGCCCGACGCGCTGTACACGCCTTCAACCAGGTACGGGGAGAGGATCTCTCCCTCGTGCGCCGCAGCGCATCCCACGAGCGCCATCTGCAAGACCGTGGCCTGAGGCCCTGCGGGAGAGGCGTGCTCGCCCACGGGTTCGCCATCGGCAGACCACGCCGTCTCCCATGTGGTCATCTCAGCCGGGTCGGGCATGAGAGAGGTGGCCACCGGCAAGTCGAACAAGATGTCGCGGTTGAAGCCGAATCCCTCAGCGGTGCGTACGAGCGCCTCGCTTCCCATCTCAACGCCGATCTGACCGAACACCGTGTTCGCTGAGACCTCGAAGGCATCGGCCACCGTGATCCGACCGTAGCCGCGATCGTTGAAGTTCGTGACGGGCGCATTGCCGATGTCAATCTCGGCGGGCGCATCGTAGACGGTGTCCGGCGTGCAGATGCCGTCAGCCAGAGCGCCCGCCAACGTGACCGTCTTGAACGTGGATCCCGGCGCATAGAGCGACTGCGTCGCACGATTCAGCAGCTCCGACGAGCCACCGTTCGCCCCGCTGCTCGCGTTCGCGATGACCTCATCGAAATCAGCTGCATCGTAGGTGGGCGAAGACGCCATGGCGAGCACGGCGCCCGTGGTGGGATCCATCACCACGCACGCGCCCGTCAACCCCGAAAGCGCCTCTTGCGCCGCCGTCTGCACCTTGGAATTGATGGTGAGCGTGACATCATTGCCGGGATTGCCGATGCCCGCCAGCGCATTGATGACGTCGGTCCAGTTCGCATAGTTCTCATGACCCCGCAACGTGTCGTTCATGGACGCCTCGATGCCGCTGGAGCCGTACCGGCTGGAGTAGTACCCCACCACATGCGTGGCTAGATCCCCCGCCGGGTATTCGCGCTCATACGTGCCGTCCTCCTGCTCCACCGAGCGCGCCAGCACCACGCCGTCATAGGTGGAGATGGTCCCGCGCTCGGATTGCGACTCCTTCGCGATGGTGTGATTGTTGCCGGGCATGTTCTGGTACTCCTCAGCGTTCACCACCATCACCCACGTGAGGTTCGCCACCAGCGCCGCGAAGAGGACAGAGAACATGATGATGGTGTTCGTGAGGCGCCGACCCAGGGCCACGCGGCCTAGCACGCTGTTCGCGTGGAGCGATACGCCCAGAGCGGACGTCATCTCCGCTTCGCGCCCCGTAGCTTCGTCGCCGATGCGCAGAAGCAGCGCCACGATGATGAAGCCAGCCAGAAGCGACGAGCCGCCTTGGCTCACGAAGGGAAGCGTGATGCCCGTAAGCGGAATGAGCCGCGTCACGCCGCCCACGATGATGAACGCGCCCAAGATGACGATGGACGTGGCGCCGACGGCCGTGAACGAGCTGAAATCGCTCTTCGCACGTGCCGCCGTCAGGATGCCACGGATGGCGAAGCAGAGGTAGAGCAGGAGCATGCCGGCTGCACCCAGAAGCCCCGTCTCTTCGCCGATGGCCGCGAAGATGAAGTCCGATTCCACATACGGGATGTCCGTGGACATGCCGCGCCCGATGCCCTGGCCGAACATGCCGCCGTCGGCCAGCGAATAGAGCGCCTGCACGATCTGATAGCCCTTGTCCTGCGCGTCAGCGAACGGGTCCAGCCAGATATCCACGCGCGTCTGCACGTGGCTGAACATGAAGAAGAGCGCTACTGCTGCTATGGCGGCCAGGACGACGCCCACCACCAGATAGAGCTTCTTGCCCGTGGCCACGTAGAGCATGACCAGGAATACGAGGAACAACACGAGCGCGCTGCCCAAGTCCTTCTCCAGCACGACGATGAGGAACGCCAACGCCCACATGATGAGCAGCGGCATCAGCGTAGCCAGCGAAGGCAGCTTCACCGGGCCCACCTGCCACGTGAAGACGGAGAGCATCTCGCGATTCTGCGCCAGGTAGGCGGCTAAGAACAACACGATGCAGATCTTCGCGATCTCACCAGGTTGGAAGGACAGGTCGCCTATCTTGAGCCAGAGGCGGCTGCCGTTGATCTCTGTGCCCACCACGGGCAGCATGGGCGAGAGCAAAAGCAGCACGCCCACGATCATGAGCGTGTATTTGTACTGCGCCAGCTTGTCCATGCGCTTGATGAGCCCCAAGAGCAGGATGAGCACGGCCACGCCTGCGAAGAGCCAGATCAGCTGGCGGCTGGCAGCGGCGGGCGCCAGACGCGTGACGAACGCGATGCCGATGCCGGACAGGGCGAACGTGATGGGCAAGAGCGCCGGATCCGCGTTGGGCGCCAGCTTGCGCGTTGCCAGGTGCGCGGCCACGAACGCGATGAAGATGCCGATGGGCACGCCTAAGGTGTTGAACGAGAGCTCTTGACCGCCAGTCACCACCATCATGGCGAACAGCACGATCACGATGGGGGCTGCGACGACGAGCAGCAGCAGTTCGATGTTGCGACGCGTCATGCGCTCTGGCCCGATTGCGCGTCAGGGGCGGGCGGGGTGTCCGGAGTGGGTGATGCATCCGATGCGGGCTGCGCAGCCGCACCGGAAGAGGAGGTGGGCTCAGTGCCGTCAGCGCCATGCGCGCCATCCGCACCATCCGCGCCCTGATCCAAGTCTGCTTCCATCCGGTATTCGTTCACCAGATGGCGCGCTGCTTCCAAGGATTCGCATCGAACCTCTTGCTGGCGGATGCGCGCGGCGGTCCCCGGCTGCAGGACATCCAACGGAACGTCCGTCACCTCATCCAGATGCGAATACCCCATGCCCAGCACCTGCCCAGGAATGCCCTGGTACACGGCCACGTTGCCGTCCACTTCTCCCAGATAGGCGGAATTGGTCATCCACCAGTTCAGCGCGAATCCAGCTCCCCCCAAGATGAGCACGAGCCCGATGATCACCGTCACCGCGGCCACGCGCGTCTTGCGTGCCAGCTTGCGGCGCCGCCTCTTCGACCCGACGGCATCCACCACGATCACGCTGATGTTGTCATTGCCGCCCGCCGCCAGCGCTGCTTCCGTGAGCGCGTCTGCAGCATCTTGCGGGTCAGCAGTATGCGTCAGGATACGGCAGATCTCCGTGTCATCCACCATGGAATACAACCCGTCGGAGCAGAGCATGAGCCGATCCCCCGCATCTGCTGCCAGCTCATAGAGATCCGCATGGATGCGCGGATCCAAGCCCAACGCACGCGTGATGTACGAGCGCCACGGGTGCGTGCGCGCCTCCTCCGGCTGGATCTCTCCGCGTTCGATCAGATCCGCCACCAGGCTGTGGTCACGCGTGAGCTGTTGCAACGTGCCAGCATGCAAAAGGTACGCGCGCGAATCGCCACACTGCGCGATGGCCAGACGGTCGCCATCCAGCATGGCCGCGGTGCACGTGGTGCCCATGCCCTCACGCCCGATGCCCTCGGAAACGGCGCGGATGATGGCCAGATTCGCCTCATCCACCGCATGACCCAGCGCGTCAGCATCCGGTTCGGCTGGCGCATGGCGCCGCAGCTCTTCAACGGCTATCTCAGAAGCAACTTCCCCTGCCTCGTGACCGCCCATGCCGTCGCACACAGCGTAGAGCGGCGGCTTGACCAGCAGAGAGTCCTCATTGTGCGCTCGCGTGTAGCCCACATCCGTGCGCGCGCCGAATGCCTCTTCACTGGAAGCGTGGAAATGGTCGGGCGCTGTCATTCGTGCCTCACCCGGATGGCCACGTCGCCGATCTCCACCACATCCTTGTTGCGCAACGCTGTGGGATCGGTGATGGGGGCGCCATTCACCATGGTGCCATTGCGCGATCCCAGATCCTCCACGAACAGATTCTGACCCATGAGCTGGAAGCGCGCATGGCGCCCTGAGACGAAGCCGGTGGCGATGACGATGTCCGCCCCGGGAGCGCGTCCCACCACCACCGGGCCTGTGACCGGCATCTGCACGCCGCGCAGCTCATTCGGGCCCTCTTCGACGGCGATGGTCCAGGTCTTGCCCTTCTTGCGTGTGCCGCGGATCTGCCCGATGCCCGTGCGCACGATGGCGAACAGGAATAGATACAGCAGCGCTACGAAGAGCAGCCGCGCGATCAAAAGGACGATATCGATCATCCGCTACTGCTCCAGATCTTGGAACTCGAGTTCGGTGATGCCGATGCGGATCATGTCCGCATCGCGCAAGGGTGCGCTCTTGATGCGGCGACCGTTCACGAACACGCCGTTCAGCGATCCAAGGTCCGTGATGACCCAGGCACCCGTGGGTTCGCAGCGGATCTCTGCATGCACGCGCGACGCGTTGATATCAGGGATGACGATGTCATTCGCGGATTCGCGTCCCATGCGCTCCGGCTCGCCCGTCAGCTGATACGCACAATCACGGGCCTCATCGTAGAGGTACACCTCGCGCAGATCACCGGCAATAGGCGCGTCTGCGTAACCCGCAGCCAAGCTGGTAGCATCCGGATCCGACTGGGGCATGGGCTGCGGCGCTGGTTGCGCGACCGGTTGAGCTGCAGGCTGCGGCACCGGCTGGGCGCGCCAATTCGGTTCCGCGATGTTGGCTGAGCTGATCTCATCCAGATCAGGATCATAGGCATCTTCTACGGCGAAGCTGGATCCGCGCTGTCCCTGCAGCGGCACGAAGCTGCCGCCCTGCGCCGGAGCATGGGCTTGACGTGGCTGCGGCGCTGCCGACCGTGCGCCTTGCGCGCGTCGCTGTCCTTGCGGACCTTGCGGGCGTGCCGTACGCGGAGATGATATGCCGTAGCGAGCCATCTCATCGGCGCGCAGGCGCTCGACGATCTGCGCTGCCACCAGTTCGGCTACGATGTCGAACTTGCCGCGCTTGAGCTGATCGTCGGCGATGAATCGCACGAGCGGCTGCCCGTCCATGGCGAACCCGTATTCAGCCGCCTTCGCCTGCAGGTACGTTTCCGTCTCCCCCGCAAGCGTGGGATAGTAGTTGAACATGCGCGCATCATCTTCGGGGCTGACCAACACCGTGTACAGCGTGGGCGCGTACTGCTTCCCGGCGCCCACCACCTTTTCGCGCTTCATCTGCTTTTCAGCCTTCTTGGCTATCTGGACGGGGGAAATGGACGCACCGCCAAGGCGCTCAGCTGCGCCTTCGACCGTGTCCTCCATCTTTCCTTCGAACTTAGAGAGGAACCCCATGACTGCGTCCTAGCTCCTTTTGTGCGTTAGCAGTTATCGGGTCATGATACCATTCCGGGCCCCGTTCCACATTCTTGTGGGTGCTGACCGCAAGGATCAGGCTGTCCCCCGTCCTCGTGGGTGCCGCCAACTGGCGGCACGGATGAATGCGCGTCGTCAGACGCGCCACCATTTTGCCTTCATGGGGCCTTCTGTGTGCTCTCATGGGGGCATGGTACGCGTTCGCCTCGACGCGTCGTCGCCTCGAACTAACTTGCTCCGAAGAGCGCGGAGCAAGTGGATTTCTCGGCTCCTTTGGCTTGACCTCGGCTCAACGCACCATGCCCCCATTCGGCTTGATGATTTTTGTTGATAGGCCGCAGATCCTGCGGCAGCCCTGCTTCGCAGTGCCGGCAGTTGCCGGCACCTACAAGGGCCGCGCACAGGATCTGCGGGCACCTGGCAGGAACCTATTGCTTGACCTTGCTTGTTGCTTTCGTAGTGCAGAACTTTAGTTCTGCCTGAGCGTATCACGGGGACGGAGGAGTGAGACGCGCGTCGCGCATCTCACTCCTCCGTCCCCGTGATACGTACAAAGATCAGACCTCTTCCAGCGTGGGTTCGGCTGGAGCGGGCAGGGTGGACGCGCAGTGGAAGCACTTCGTGGCACCCACATTGACCTCTTCCAGGCAATACGGGCACTTCGGCGCCACTTCCACTTCCTCTTTGCCGTCCTTGCGACGTACCAGCTTGCCCTTATCCTTCATGGCATTGAATGCCTTCACGATGAGGAACACGCAGAATGCCACGATCAGGAAGTTGATGATGGCGCTGATGAATGCGCCGAAGTCGATGCTCTGCGTATCCGTCACGGGAATGGCCAGGCCGCCGACGTTCGTACCATTGCCGCCGGTGATCAGCGTGATGAACGGATTGATGATGTTGTCCACCAGAGCCGTCACGATGGACGTGAACGCCGCACCGATGATGACGCCCACCGCCATGTCCATGACGTTGCCGCGGTTGATGAAGTCCTTGAATTCGGTGATGAGCCCTTTGCCCTTCATGCGCGCCTCCCCTATTCCTGGCACAAGCAGCGCGCGAAGGCGCCGCTAGCCGTCGTATAGGGGAAGTGTGACAGTAAACGTGGTCCCCGCCTCCGGCGAAGAGGCAACCGTAATTTCGCCGTTGTGTTCGTGGGCGATCTGTTGACCGATGGCAAGCCCAAGCCCATAGCCGCCCTTGCCGCCTGTGCGCGCCTTGTCAGCACGATAGAAGCGGTCGAACAGATGCTTCAGCTGATCAGCCGGGATAGCCTCGCCCGTATTGTGGACGCGCAAGCGCGCGACCGGCCCCTTGACCATGTTCGACGCATCCACATCCAGCGCCACGTCCACCAATCCGTTGTCCTCCACGTACTTGCACGCGTTGTCGATGAGCGTGGATGCCATGCGTCCCAGCTTCTCTGCATCGCCCCTCACCATGACGCCTTCCTTGATAGAGCTCTCGAGCAAGATGCCGCGCTCGAATGCCACGGATTCGAACTGCAGCACCTCGCCTTCCACCAGGTCGCTGAGATCCAATTGGCGCATCTGCTCAGGCGCCGGCGCACCGCCCTTCGCCGTCCGTGCGCGCGCCAGGCTCAGCATGTCGTTCACCAGCGTCTGCATGCGTTCCGCCTCGCGTTCGGAGCTCTCCACCCACTGCATCTGCTCGGCCACGGTGGAATCAGCGTGCGACCGCAGGATGGACAGGTTCGCCAGGATCACCGTGAGCGGCGTCTTGAGCTCATGAGATGCATCAGCGGTGAACTGCTGCTGACGGTGGATGCTCTGCGCCACCGGGCGCGTGGCCCACTGCGAGAAGGCGATGTTGATCAGGAAGAACACGATGAGCGCGATCAGCCCCACGATGGCCAACAGCACAGCCAAGATCTGCCAGCCGTGCGTGCTGGCGGCGTTCGCGTAGGCCACGTACCAACCGCCATCGGTCTGCAGCTTCTCATACATCAGGTCGAACTCGGCCAAGTAGCCGCGCACGCTCGTGCTCTCCAGCACGGAAGCGTTGGCTCGAAGCAGGATGCTCTCGGGCATGGTGGCCGTGGTGTAAGCGGGAACGGTGGTATAGACGCCATCCGAATCCACCTTGTACACCGCAGTCAAGATGGAGGCAGACGCTTGGCCGCTGCCGATGACGGGCGCTGAGACCGTACTGGGCGCGCTCCCGGCCTTCTTGGACGAAGCGGTGGCGGCAGCGCTGGAACTGGCAGCGCCTTCATTCGATTCGACAACGCTCTCGGTGAGCGCGATATCGGCCGTTGGCACATTCGGTCGTTCCAAGGGCTGCACGCTCTCCACCTGGCCCGCTGTGTGCGAGGCAGTGACAGATGCGCGCGTGAGCACGTACGCCAGATGCTCGTTGATGGTGTTCACGCTGTTCATATGATTCAGCGCGCAGACCGTGCCGAACGTGACCAAGAGCACGAAGAAGGCCAGCGCCATGTTGATGGAGATGAACTTGATGCGCAGGCGCTTGATGACCGTCTCTTCCATAGACGTAGGCTCCCGTGCGCGTCAGCCCACGAAGCGGTATCCCGCGCGGCGCACTGTCTCTATCTTGCAAGCGCTGCCCAGATGTTTCAGCTTCTTGCGCAGGAAGGAGATGTAGGCCTCCACGTTGTTGTCCCCCGCGCTGGAGGTGACCCCCCACGCCTTCTGGATCAGCGTCTCTTTGGAGACGATGGTACCCGGGGCGGACATGAGGATCTTCATGATGGAGAACTCCTTGAAGCTCAGCGTGATGGACTTGCTTTCGCACGTGAGCTCGTAGTTCTCAAGGCCCAACGTGAGATCGCCCACGGTGAGGCTTTCGAACTGCACCTCCCCTTGCCGCCGCGAAAGCGCGCGCAGATGCGCCATGAGCTCGGCTGGCGAGAAGGGCTTGGTCATGTAATCATCCGCGCCCGCATCCAAACCGGTGATCTTGTCACCCACGGCATCGCGTGCGGTCAAGAGCAGGATGGGCGTGGAGATGTTCGCACGACGGATCTGACGGGTGGCTTCGAAGCCGTCCATCTTCGGCATCATGACGTCCATGACGATGACGTCGTAGGCTTCGACGGTAGCATAATCCAAAGCCGCCTGACCGTCGGTCACCTTATCGATCTCGTAACCGTTGTCATTCAAGATCTTCTCGAGCGCGTCTGCCAGACGCTCGTCATCTTCCGCTATGAGAACATGCATGGGGAGCCTCCTCGGAGTTTCCGACATTCTAGCGCGGCTTCCCGTCATGGGGAGGGCAGGCGAACCTGAAATCAACCTGAAAACACAAACGGTGTTTCAGGAAGGTTTAAGGTATCGCGCGTATAGTGCATGACAGTGTTTCCCAGCACTAGCGTGACGCGAAGCCAGTCGGAACAACCTTGGAAGCGTGTCACGCAGTTTGACAACCGAATCCGGGTGAATCTTAACAACCATAGTCGGTCTGACCAGCCGGCGAAGATTCCAACCAACTCACCCAGATGAGCGCGAAGGCACCGTGGAACCTCCTCCACCTCGGTGCCTTCCTTGTTTTCGGACCAGATCATGATGCGTACCCTCTTGCGGGTGCAGCAGAAAGGGTATTCAGCTGCTTCGCAGTGCCGATGAAAAAGATATGAAACGAAGAGCTGGGCAGCGGGTGCAGCAGGAAGGGCGTTCAGCCTTGGCTTCGCCCGGCGAAATCCATGATATATATCATCATGGATTTCTTGGGCTGCAGAATCGGCTTCAACCCTCCCTGCTGCACCCTTTACATGCCTCGGCTTCGTCGGTGATCAAGGCGCAGATTGATGTGGGTGCTCTGCCTTCGTAGATGACGCGTAAGCGGCATCTAACCGGGCGTAAGCCCGGTTAAACCGTTCACCTTTGTGTGTATCAGCCAGAAACAGCGCCGATACGCTGTTACACCTCGTGCATGAAGCGGAAGACGTCTTCGCGCTGAATGGTCACTTGGCAGCCCAGCTCTTCGCCCGCTTCCGCCAACCGCTCCTGCACCTCATTGAACGGACACACCTCCGGATCCAGCGTCACCAGCATGGTCATGGAGAAGAGCTCCTCCTGGCCCAAGATGGTCTGGTTGATGTCGTCGATGTTCGCCGCGCATTCGGTGAGCACGGTAGCCACCGCGGCCACGATGCCGGTGCGGTCCTTGCCAAGCACTGAGATGACGCATTTCATGGGCGTTCCTTTCGTCCGTCTGATCTATCCGCGCAGGATGAGGTTCAGCGCCTCGCTGCGTGTGGCATGGCGCCGTTCGAAGACACCGCGTACGGCGCTGGTGGTGGTCTTGCTGCCTGGCTTCTTCACGCCGCGCATGCTCATGCACAGATGCTCCGCCTCCAAGACCACCAACACGCCCTGCGGATGCAGCTCCTCCATGAGCGTGTCGGCCACCTGCGAGGTCAGACGCTCCTGCACTTGCGGGCGCTTGGCGAATGCATCCAAGAGCCGCGCCAGCTTCGACAGCCCGCAGATGCGGCCGTCCACGGCAGGAATGTAAGCGATGTGCGCCTTGCCGAAGAACGGCACCAGATGATGCTCGCACATGGAATAGAACGGGATGTCCCGCTCAAGCACCATCTCCTGATGGCCCTCGTCGAAGGTGGTGACGAAATGGCGGCGCGGATCCTCCGCAAGCCCGGCGAACACTTCCTCGTACATACGGGCCACGCGCGCGGGCGTCTTCAAAAGGCCCTCGCGGTCCGGATCCTCGCCGATCCCCTCCAGGATCAGGCGCACGCCCTCTTCGATCTTGGCTTTGTCCATGCGCTTCCTTTCAACAGCGAACATCCTAGCAAATCTGCCGAACGGAAACAGCGCGACGATGCGGGTCAGATGTCCAGCTCGAGGCCGACGGGGCAGTGATCGCTGCCCTCCACGTCATCGTAGATGGAAGCCGCCACGATCTGATCCTTCAGGCTTTCGCTCACCAGGAAATAATCGATGCGCCAACCGGCATTCGTGCGCCGCGCGCGGCGCAGATAGCTCCACCACGTATAGACGCCTGCCAGGTCAGGATGCATGAAGCGGAACGTGTCCACGAATCCCGCCGCCTGCAGCGCGTCCATCTTGGCGCGCTCCTCATCCGAGAACCCCGACATCCCGCGGTTCGGTCCCGGATTCTTGAGGTCTATGTCATGGTGCGCCACGTTGAAATCGCCGCACATGATAACGGGCTTCGCATCCGTTCGCTCTCCTTCACCTGTCTTCGGCAGCGCATCTGCAGCCGCATCCGCATCGTTCGTCTCTAGGAATGCCAGATACGCCTGCGCTTCCGCCGCATCGGCGCTCTGCCCGTCCTGCGCCCGGCTCACAGGCACGCCCGCCGGCACGATGCCCTCCTCAAGGCCCTTGCAGAAATCGCGGAACGCGTCGTCCCACTGCATGCGATGGTCGATCCGCGCAAGCTCGTTCTGCGAATTCGGCGTGTACACGTCCACGAACCAGAAACCGGGGAACTCCGCGGCCAGGATCCGCCCTTCCGTGTCCAGATACGCATCCCCCAGCCCGTGGAGCACCTGCAGCGGCTCCTCCCGGCAGAACAGCGCCGTGCCCGAATAGCCGCGCTTCTGCGCGTAGCTGTAGAACTGATGGTAGCCCGGCAGATCAAGCGCCACCTGCCCCGGCTGGCATTTCGTCTCTTGCAGCGCGAAGATATCAGCGCCGAACTGGCGGAACACCTCCAGGAAATCCTTCTTGAGAACGGCGCGGATCCCGTTCACGTTCCATGAGATGAATCGCATGCTGCCTCCCCTCGAACCGCTCCGCGCAAGCGAAGCGGCGCGCTCCGTGCGTCACTTATGATACGGCTCGCCGCGCTGGATCTTGAACGCACGGTAGATCTGCTCCAAGAGCACGACCCGCGCCAGGTTGTGCGGCAACGTGATGCGCCCCAACGACCAGCGCGCCTGTGCCCGCTGCCGAACAGCGTCAGATACGCCACACGAACCGCCGATGATGAGCGCCACGTCGTTCACGCCATCCAACGCCAGCTCTTCCAGCGCATGGGCGATATCCGGACTGGATACCAGCTTGCCTCCGATGTCCAGCAAGATGGCGAACTCTCCCGGAGCCACAACGCGCAAGATGGCCTCACCTTCGCGCTCCCTCGCCTGCGCTTCGCCACCCGCCCGTGCCGGATCCACATCGGACAGCTCCTCCACAGAAAGGTGCGCATAGGGCGCCAAGCGCTTCACGTATTCGGCGCACGCATCCTTCCAGAAGCGCTCTTTGAGCGCCCCCACGCAGATCACGCGCACATGCAACACAGACCCACCGCCTATCGGATGATCTTGCGCGCCATGAAGGCATTCGCCGCGCGCTCTTCGGCATCATCCAAGGGAGGCAGCGAGGGTGCTGCGCACCCCGTGCGCGCAGCGTAGCGCTCTGCCGCCCGCGCCAGCAGCCAGTCGGCCACCTCCGGATTCTTCGCGAGAAGCGGCCCGTGCAGATACGTGCCCACCACATTCTGGAACCGAATGCCATCCACCTGCTTATCGCCAGCCACCTCATCGGTGTTGCCGCACCCCGTGTGCGACACCACACGCCCGAACGGCTCGGCGTCCGGGTCCAGCACCGTGCGCCCCGCGTGATTCTCGTACCCGATGACAGGCATCTCTGCCACTGGCGAGTTCAGCGCGATGTTGTCCACCAGCCGATCCGCCGACGTGCCCGGCCGGCGCGTCTCCATGGGCAGAATGGAAAGCCCCGGCACCTCTTCGCCGTCCAAGAGCCAGATGCGCCCGAGCATCTGATAGCCGCCGCAAATGGCCAGGACCGGGCCACCCGCATCTACATAGGCCGCCAACGGCTCGCGCACCTTGGCAAGCTGCTCGCTGGCCATGCGCTGCTCACGATCCGGCGAACCGCCGATGAACACGAGGTCGGCCGCATCCAACGGCACCTCGTCCCCGTAGCGCACCTCGTGCACCCGCACCGGGATGCCGCGCCACGCCAGGCGCTGCGCCAGGATGCGCACGTTGCCGCCGTCCCCGTAGAGGTTCAGCAGGTCAGGCAGCATGTGCATGATGGTGATGGGTTCGCCCCCGTCGTGCAGCTCTTCGGATGCGCTGGCATCTGCATCGGGCATGGCGCTCGTGCCGCTTGCGTCGGGCGTAGCAGGCGCCTGAGACGCGGAGCTCTTCGTGGACACGAAGTCGTGCGGTGCTTTCGCGGCCGCCTTTTCGTGCGGCTCCGCCTCCTGCATCCGGTCCAACGCCGCATGCACGGGCGGCAGCGCCGTGTAGTTCGCAATGGCGTACACAGCAGCATGCGCGTCCACATCCGGCGCGTCCGCAACGCGCGCGAACACCTCTTCGATGCTGTCCACCAACGCCGCCTTCACGCCCGCATACTTCAGGCGCACTTGCAGATCATTCTTGCGCTCGCCCCCGGCGAACACCGCCTGGATGTTCGGCTGAGCCAGCAGCTCTTCGAAATCGATGTCCCAGATCCACGAGATGTCGTGCCCGTCCACGTCGCGATCGTTGATGAAGAACGCCACCACCCGCGGACCGTCATCGGTGCCGACGATGCGCAGATTCTGGTTGAACCCGGTCGGGTTCTTCGCCAGGTTGAGCAGCACATCGCGTCCCTGGATGCGGTACTCCTGCAAACGCCCGTTATGCGGGGCGAACGCGCTCACGGCATGCTGGACCTCCTCCGGCGTGCAACCACAGAGGGTGGCCGCCGCGAACACAGCCAGCAGGTTGTAGACCATGTATGTTCCGGAGAGCTTTGCGCTGAGGTGTGCCTGTCTCACTCCTCCGTCCCCGTGATACATGATGCGGAGGGTGAGGCCGCGCGCATGCAGGCGCACATCGTGAGCCGCGAAGGTAAGCGGCGGCCGCGTAAAGCCGCACTGCGGGCACGCGTAGGCGCCCAGCTGTCCGTATTGGCGGTACTCGTAGGTCAGCATATGCGAACACGCCTGGCAGATGGTGGCATCGGCCACTACGTTCTGCGCAAGGTTCATGCACCCTTCCACGCCGAATGGGATGAAGCGCCTTGGTGCTGGACCGCATCCGTTCGCATCCTGCGCGGCCGTCTCTTGCTCGCCTGCTTCCTGGACGCGGCGCGCCACCGTTTCGCAGAGCGGGTCGTCGGCGTTGTATATCAGCGTGGTTGCGGGAGATGCCAGAAGCCCCGCCACGATGGCATCCTGGATGCGGTCGATCTCACCGCAGCGATCCAGCTGATCCCGGAACAGGTTCAGGAGCACCATGCACGTGGGACGCAGATCCGGCAGCACCTTCGCCGACCACAGCTCATCGCATTCGATGACACCCCAATCCGCGCCGCGCGTGTGCAGCAACGCTGACGCCACGCCGCTGTTCAGGTTCGCACCCGTACGATTGCAGACGACGCTTTTGCCTGCGCCTTCCAGCACGTCAGCGATGAGGTTCGTCACGGTGGTCTTGCCGTTCGTGCCGACCACCACGACACAGCCTTCGTGCATGCGTCCCCGCAAGTCAGCGATGAGCTGGGGGTCCACTGCCAGCCCTACGATGCCGGGCAGGTTCGCCGCCGGCCGGCGCGCGATATGCCGCAGTCCCCAGGTGAGGACGCCGCTTGCCGCTTGCGCCACCTTTGCTCGGACTCCCATCGGCCCTCCTTCCCCTGCCAGCACTACACCCGCACCGAATCGCATCTCTTTCGTAGTGCAGAACCGTAGTGCAGAACTTTAGTTCTGCCACCCCAAGGTTTTCCCGAGGCAGCACTGAAGTGCTGCGCTACGCCCGCACTGAATCGCATCTTTTTCGTAGTGCAGAACTTTAGTTCTGCCTCCTCGGCAACACGCAACATATTATGACCGCTGTCAAATGAGATACAACAAGACACTCAGGCCGTATTCGCTAGAATGCTGAAGGGTTAGGCGAAGATGTACCTGTAGGAGTCACCGATGGATGCAGCACAAATCACTTCAGTTGCCATATTCGTGATCGCGCTGGCGGTCATCATCTCAGAGAAGGTGCACCGCGCTATCGTGGCCTTGGCCGGCGCCGCGCTCGTGCTGATGCTGGGGGTCATGCCCTTCGAAGAGGCCATCGGCCACATCGATTTCAACACGCTGGGCGTGCTCTTCGGGATGATGCTCTTCGTGGGCGTCGTGAAGCTGTCAGGGCTGTTCGAATACCTCGCCGTCAAATGCGCGCATCTGGCAAAGGGCGAACCATGGCGCATCATGCTGCTGTTCGTGCTGCTCACGGCAGTGCTTTCGGCCTTCCTGGATAACGTGACCACCGTGCTCTTGATCGGACCGATGACGCTCAACATCTGCAAGCTGCTGAAGGTGGACCCCGTCCCCTTCTTCCTGACGGAGATCATGGCGTCGAACATCGGTGGCACGGCCACCTTGATCGGGGATCCGCCGAACATCATGATCGGATCCGCCGCGGGTTATGGCTTCGTGGACTTCATCGCGGTGGACGCGCCGGCCGTCATCATCATCTTGGCCGTCATCTGCGTCTGCTTCTACTTCCTGTACGGACGCAAGCTGACAGCGCCTCAATCCGAAGTGGATGACGTGCTGGCGCTGCGCCCCGCCGACTACATCAAGGACCACCGCCTCCTGCGCATCTCCGTCGTCATGATCGCGTTGGTGGTCGTAGGCTTCATGTGCCACGACATGCTCGGCTGGGAATCCTGCGTGATCGCGCTGGGTGCCGCGGCCCTCATCCTGCTCCTTTCGCGCGCGTCCATCGACCATGCACTGGCGCAAGTGGAATGGACCACGCTCGTGTTCTTCGCAGGCTTGTTCATCATCGTGGGTGCCATGACAGCCACGGGCGTCATCGACATGCTGGCTGCGTGGCTGGTGGGCGTGACCGGCGGGAATGTGTTCCTGACCATGCTCGTGCTGGTGTTCGGCTCAGCCATCGTGTCCGCATTCTTGGACAACATCCCGTTCGTGGCCACCATGATCCCCATCCTGATATCCATGGGCGCTACGGGCATGGACGTGACGCCGCTGTGGTGGGCGGTGTCCTTGGGTGCCTGCCTGGGCGGCAATGGGTCGCTCATCGGAGCTTCGGCGAACGTCGTGCTGTCGGACATCTCGCGAAAGAACGGGCACACCATCACGTTCGTGCAGTATCTGAAGGTGGGCTTCCCCATGATGCTCGTGACGGTCGTCTTGGCCGCCGTGTATCTGGTCTTGCGCTTCCCCCCAGCATAGCCGGAAGCGTATCAGGGGGACGGAGGAGTGAGACATCCGCAGGATGTCTCACTCCTCCGTCCCCCTGATACGCTTCCGTCCTGCTACAGCTCAATGCGTTCGAACATGTCCTTGCCAACGCCGCAGATGGGGCAGGTGTAATCATCCGGCAGCTCGTCCATCATCTCGATATAGCCGCAGAGCTTGCACCGCCATCCGTACTTCGGCGCGTCGGCTGCAGGCGCAGCCTCAGAAGCGGGATTCGCGGGTGCCTCCTCCACATAGGATGCAGCTTTCGGCGGCGTCTTCCCGCGCAGCACCTCGTGATAGTACGCATACGTCATGGGCGCATCGTCGGCCGCCACATCTGCTTCTGTGACTGCCCCGACGAACATGATGTGCGTCCCCACGTCCACGCGTTCGCGCACCTCAACGACGAACTTCGCCACGCAATGCTCCAGCACGATGGGCAGATCTGCGCTGCACATCTCATGCTGGGTCTCCGCGAACTTGTCCACCTCGTTCGACGTCTTGAAGCCGAACAGCCCGATGAGATCCATGGTAGCTGACTGCCCGATCACGCTGACCGCGTACGTACCGCTCTCCAGGATGGCTTGCGTGGTGGCATTCTGTTTGTTGAGCGAAACGCTGACCATGGGCGGCTCGGAGGCCACCTGCTGGAACGTGTTGGCCACACACCCCACTTTCTTGCCGTCGGGCGTGCATGCCGTCACGAGATAGAGGCCATAGCTCAGCTTATGGAAGGCGGATCTGTTGATCATGAGAACCTCTCTTCGTCCTGTTCCGCATTCTGATATGAAACAGGTCAGAAGCGAATGCGCTTCTGACCTGCAAGAACTCTGGAGCCAACGAGCGGACTCGAACCGCTGACCTACGCATTACGAGTGCGTTGCTCTACCAACTGAGCCACGTTGGCCTGCCGTGCGCCGCCCGATGAGCGACTGAGCGGAAGTATATCGAACGCGCCAGCCCCGCGCAAGCATATGTGCGAGCACTGCAAAGCAGTGCCTCACCTTTTGTGGGTGCTGGCAACTGCCAGCACATTTGAATGCGCGTTGTCAGACGCGCCACCAGCATCACTGAGGCTTAGGTTGCTTGGTTGTATCAGGGGGACGGAGGAGTGAGATGCGCGACGCGCGTCTCACTCCTCCGTCCCCCTGATACGCTAAAGTTCTGCACTACGAAGAACGAAGGTCCGAAGGCCAAGACCTTCGTAGATGCGCATGCGATCTTCATGCGCATCCCTAAAAGCAGCAAGCAAGATCATGCAACAGGTTCCTGCCAGGCGCCCGCAGATCCTGTGCGCGGCCCTTGTAGGTGCCGGCAACTGCCGGCACTGCGAAGCAGGGCTGCCGCAGGATCTGCGGCCTATCAACAAAAATCATCAAGCCGAATGGGGGCATGGTGCGTTGAGCCGAGGTCAAGCCAAAGGAGCCGAGAAATCCACTTCGGCTGGGTTTGCCGAAGTTAGTTCGAGGCGACGACGCGTCGAGGCGAACGCGTACCATCACCCCCCATAAAGGCACAAGAAGATGAAGGTTATGGACCTGTGCGAGCACAGGTCCATGGTTTAGTTCTCGTGCGGCCAGTTGGCCGCACCCACGACCCCCGTGCCCCCATGAAGGCAGACCAGACCTATTCGGAGTATTTCTCCTCCAGATCCTTCAGTTCGTCATCGCCGAATTTCTCGAGTGGCTTCGACAGGATCTCCTCTTGGCGCTTCAGCTCCTCCATGCGCGCGATGCGCCGCTTCCGCAACACAAGGGCCACCACGATGACCACGACGATCACACCCGCAACAACCGCGAACGTGATGTACACGGGCGCATTGCGCTTGGCATCCGTGGTCATGATGCGGTCGGCCGTCTGCGTATACGTGTCTGCGAAGATCTCCGTCTCAGACAGGGAGAAATCCAGGTAATTCGCATCCAGGCAATCCTGGAAGATGGCCAGCGCCTCCGAATCCATCACGGTCTTCGCCTGAGCCCCAACGGTATAGCCCACGTTGAAGCTGCCATTGTCGTCGTCGCAGAAGAAGACGACGAAGTGCGCTTCGTCGGTGATATTGTCCTGATAGAACTGCGATGCCAGCGAAGAGAGCTCCGAAGAGGACCGGTATGCGCCATTCGGCTCGATGAACAGGTATGGTTGCACGCCCGTCTCCATATAGAACTGGCGCATGGCTTGCTCCAATTGCTGCGGGTTCGCGATCCAGTCGCCTTCATCGGTGAAGTATGGTGTCTCCTGAACGCTACCCTGCGGCAGCGGCGTACGCTCTACCGTTGACTGCGTGGAACCGGAGGTGCTGGCAGAACACGCGCCGCCATCCATGAGAGCCACCAACGCTCCGCAGAGCAGCATGGCGGCAAAGATGACCAGGATGGTGGTCAAACATCCGCCGGCGCCCGGACCGCCTGAGCCATTGCCGCCTTGTGGGTTGCCTTGTCCGCCACCACCCGAGCCACGGCCACCTCGGTCGCTGAGCAGGCTGCCCAACAGGAATCCACCAAAGAAGTTGCCACCACCGCCAGAGTGTCCTCCGCCGTAGCCGCCGGAACCGCCGAAACTGGGACCAGCCGAACGTCCGCCGCCGCCTCCGCCAGAGAATCCGCCTGTGGACCGGCCGCCGCCAGAGAATCCACCGGAAAAGCCGCCAAAGCCACCTCCGCCGAAGCCACCACCTGCGGATCTGCCCATATCAGCCTCCTCTTCACCGCCGGAAACGGGCGATGAGGATCCCCCGATTTCTGTAACCTTGAAGGGTTTTCTGCTCACCAGATTCTAATGAATCCGCCCTCTGAAATAGAATTCGCTCATGAAAAGGTTACTTTCATATATCGCCGCATGTCTGCTGGCAGGAGCGCTTGCCCTGGCTTTGGCATTGCCTGGCTTCGCAGTGGAAGTCGGTCCGCAACCGGGCCCCCTCCCTGAATCGCCTTCGGCTGCGGCGCACACGGACGGGAACGCTGCGGCACCCGAGACGCCTGCTTTGGTCGATGCCACTGCTGCTCCACGCTACTTCCTCACGAACATCGGGCAGTCCACCACCGCGAAGATCCAGAAGCCATGGGGTGCCTGCTGGGCTTTCGCCGTAGCAGGCGCCATCGAAAGCTCCATCCTGAAGGCCGAAGCAGCACAGGCGGGCGCTGATCAAAGCATGCTCGCACCCGATTCGCCCGCTTTCGCTGAACCCGCTCTTGCCAACCTGCCGCTTGCACCGGATGTCTCTGAGCGCGCCATGGCTTGGTTCGCCCATGAACCGCAGACGGAAGCCAGCGGCGGCGCGCAATCCGGCGAAGGCTATTTCCTGAACGCGCCTTCCTCAGAAGAGCAGCTCTCGGGCGGAAACTTCGCCACGGCGGCGTCCGCGCTCACCGCGTGGCAATCGCTGGTGGGCGAAGAGGCAGCTCCCTATGAATACAACGGTTATGCACCGGGGCTGACCTATCCGTGGTATGGGTCGAACCCGGCCTACGATGCACGCCTTGAGGATTGGTCGCTGGCCGATGAGCTGCGCAGCGCTGAGGATCTTGGCTGGCGCGTGGATGAGGTGCTGCGGCTGGAAAGCCCCGCTCTGACCGATGCGGATCATGCGTATACAGGCTACGACGAACAGGCAACCGCTGCCATCAAGCGCACATTGGTGGATGTAGGCGGCGTGGCCGTAGCGCTGGCCATGGAGCAGAACATCCCCGCTGACGTCCTGGCGGGTGACCATTCAGGCGCCGAGCCCAGTCAGAGCTTCACGTTCTCAACATGGAGCCAATTCGACGCTGCATCTTCCGTCACGCAAGACCACGCAGCGGTGATCGTAGGGTGGGATGACGCGTATCCAGCATCCAGCTTCCAGGGAACCGAAAGCGGCCAGCCGCCAGCCGACGGCGCGTGGCTCTGCAAGAACAGCTGGGGCAACGATGCGCTCTATGACCGCTTGGGCAGTCCGGATGAAGCTACGCGCTGGGGCTTGGTGGACGCGCAAGGGCAGGCCAGCGGCTATTTCTGGCTCTCGTATCACGATCACACCATCGCTGACTTGGAGGCCTTCGCCGTGACGCCTGTGTCTGAGAGCTACCAGAAGCTCTACCAACATGATTACGTAGGCGCATCCGAATATGTGACACCCGTGAAGTATCAGGGGCGCGTGCAGGCGGCGAACGTCTTCACGGCGCAAGAGACCGAGCTGATCCAAGCCGTGACCGCCTGGACGTTCCAGCCGAATACGCGCTGCGCTGTGACCGTCGGCGTGCTGCCGGCCGGATTCGATCGCGCGAATGCGACGCCTGATCAGGTCATGGCCGCATCTACGCCCCTCTCCCAAGCAGCGGCCACCTTCCCTGTACCCGGATTCCACACGCTTGAGCTGGATACGCCCGCGCTGGTGGTGAAGGGGCAGAGCTTCACCCTCACGCTTGAGATCCTCGCTGAGCCAGATGCGTCTCAAGACGGCGAACCTGCCGCCGATGCTTCTACCTATTTGGGGCTTGAGGTGGCTTATCTGGATGAGGCGAACCCTGAACAGGCCACGTCGGCCAACGTGGTAGCCAACGAAGGTGAGACCTTCGTCTGCATCGACGGCACCACATGGATGAGCATCGCGGACCTCAATGCCGAACGCGCTTCTGTGCGCAGCCAATATGACAAGGAGGTCGATTTCGTCTACGGAAATGCCATTACGAAGGCTCTGACGAACGTAACCACCATGGCGTCTCCCGAACGCGTCTACGAGGTGCTGCCTCTCCAGCCTGCCTCATGAAAGAGTGGCGCGTCTCGCGACGCACATTCATCCGTGCCGCCCGTTGGCGGCACCCACGACGATCCGCAACCTTTCCCCGTAATTGCCGGCACCCACGGCAACGGAGACTCAACCCTCGTGGGTGCTGGCAACTGCCAGCACCTTTCAAAACAATGGCCTTTGCATATCCATGCAAAGGCCATAGCACACTAAGATGAAGTACCCGATCATCCGCAGATGACGCCGTAGATGACGCGTAAGCGGCATCTAGACCAGGTGTGAGCCCACTTGACCCATCCCATGAAAAAAGCCCCGCCGAAGGCGGGGCTGACACGCTCTAGATCTGATGCTTGACGCGTTCGCTCTCTTCGGCGCGCTTCGCATCGTTGAAGCGATCCAGCGTACCCACCAGATATCCCGTGATACGACGGATGCGCTCGAACCCTTGCCCGCCCTCATGTTCGCTGCGGCCGCACTTCGGGCACGTATCACCGATGATGCCGTTGTAGCCACAGACCGGATCACGGTCGACAGGGTGGTTGATGGAACCGTACCCCATGCCGCTCTCCTTCATGAAGCGGATGACGGATTCGAAGGCCTCCAGGTTGTCCGTCGGGTCTCCGTCCAGTTCGATGTAGCTGATGTGGCCACCATTGGTGAGCGCATGATAGGGCGCTTCGCAGCTGATCTTGTCGAACGCGGAGATGTCGTAATAGACCGGCACGTGGAAGCCATTCGTGTAATAGTCCCTGTCCGTCACACCCGGGATGGATCCGAAGCGCTCGCGGTCCATGCGCACGAAACGTCCGGACAGGCCCTCCGCCGGCGTGGCAATGAGCGTGTAGTTCATATGGCGCTCCTGAGAGATGCGGTCGCAGTAGCTGCGCATGTGGCCGACGATCTCAAGGCCCAGGCGCTGCGCCTCTTCGCTCTCACCATGATGCTTGCCAATGAGCGCCACCAGGCATTCCGCCAGGCCGATGAAGCCCGTGGTCAGCGTGCCATGCTTGAGCACCTCTTCCTGGGTGTCGTCATACTTCAGGTTCTCAGAGTCTATCCAGACGCCCTGCCCCATGAGGAACGGTGCGTTATAGACATGCTTCTTCGCCTGGATCTGGAAGCGCTCATCCAGCTGGCCGGTGACCAGCTGCAGCTTGGAATCCAGCAGGTCGAAGAACAGATCCACATCGCCCTTGGCACGCAGGGCCAGGCGCGGCAGATTGATGGACGTGAACGAGAGGTTGCCGCGACCGGGCGTGACCTCACGGTCAGGATCATAGACGTTGCCCATGACGCGCGTACGGCAGCCCATGTAGGCAATCTCCGTTTCCGGCGTGCCCTTGTAGTACTGCGCGTTGAACGGCGCATCCAGGAAGCTGAAGTTCGGGAACAGGCGCTTCGCTGAGCAATGCATGGCCAGCTTGAACAGGTCGTAGTTCGGATCCTCCGGATTGTAGTTCACGCCTTCCTTCACGCGGAAGATCTGCACCGGGAAGATGGGCGTTTCGCCATGACCCAGACCCTCTTCGGTGGCCAACAGCATGTTCTTGATGACCATGCGACCCTCAGGAGAGGTGTCCATGCCGTAGTTGACGGAGCTGAACGGCGTCTGCGCACCTGCGCGGGAATGCATGGTGTTCAGGTTATGCACCAGCGCCTCCATGGCCTGGAACGTGGTGCGATCCGTGTCGCGCTCCGCGTTCTTCTGCGTGAACACCAGGATGGCCGCGATGTCAGCCTGAGAGATGCCCGCATCAGCCATGACGGCCTCAAGGTGCGCGCGATAATCCGCATCAAGGTCAAGAGAGGCCACCACGCCCGTGGCTGCTTCTGCCACAGCCGTGGCGTCTTCGGCGAACTGGCGGTCATCCTCCACATTGGTCAGCAGATCAACGGCCTCTGCCAGATGCTTCTTGAACAGGCGACGGTAGGTCTTGCGAACGCCGTCAGCCAGGCCATAGTCGAAGTCGCACACGGACTGGCCGCCGTGCTGGTCATTCTGATTGGACTGGATGGCGATGCACGCAAGCGCTGTGTAGCTGGCAATGTCGTTCGGCTCGCGCAGGACGCCGTGCCCCGTGGAGAACCCGCCCTTGAAGAGCTTGCGCAGCTCGATCTGGCAGCACGTGGTGGTCAGCGTGTAGAAATCCATGTCATGGATGTGGATGTCGCCTTCGCGATGCGCCTTCGCGAACTTCGGGTCGATCACGCACATCTCGTAGAACTGCTTCGCAGATTCGCTGCCATACTTGAGCATGGTGCCCATGGCAGTGTCAGCGTTGATGTTCGCATTCTCGCGCTTGAGGTCAGAGTCAGCGGCCTTGCTGAAGGTGATGTCCTTCAGCGTTTGGATCAAGCGCGAATTGACGTCGCGCACGCGGTTGCGCTCTGCCCTATAGAGGATGTATGCCTTCGCCGTCTGGACGAAGCCGCTTTCGATCAGCGTCTCCTCCACCAAGTCCTGCACGCCTTCAACGGTGGGCGTGCCTTCGATAGCGCCGTCATCCAGCTTCTGCGCCACCTTCGCAGCGATCATGTCAGCCGTCTGACGATCCTGCATGGCGGCACACGCCTGGAATGCCTTCTCAATGGCGGATGCGATCTTCTCAACGTGGAACTCTGCTGTGCGGCCGTCGCGCTTGATGATGGCTTGTGGCATGTCTAAGCTTCCTTTTCTCCGTTTTTTGCGCTTTATCCGTCAGGCACTGAAATTCCATGCCTCAGCTGGAGAATCCTTTGTTCCTTCCACAAGGTTTCCACAGCCTTTTCACTGAGTTCTCAACACTTGGCACAAGATATTGTGGTTCGCGTTGTTCTCAGCGGGTACATATAGTATCCGGAACATTCGAGATGCGCAAGGGAACAAACGATGTTTTTTGGAAAATGTCAGGTACCGGGAACCTCTGCATGATCATTGCGAAACGATGCCGTAGATGACGCGTAAGCGGCATCTCTTAACCATGGCACTCCGCCCATGATTCCGTAGATGACGCGTAAGCGGCATCTCCCGCCGCATGGATGCATATCAAGATCGGATGCGCATCTACGAAACGGTGCCGTAGACCTGTCCCCACGCGTGACCAGTGATGGCGGAATTGAGCTGATCAGTCAACGCCTGACGCGTGTATTCTCCCGGCGGCAACAACGACACGATGCGCAGCAGATCCTCCGGCAGATCTGCCGCCTCCGCCGCCAATACCACCTGCAGACGCGCCACCCGAAACGCCGCCTCAGGATCCACCTGCGCCAGATACGGCGCGTCGTCCTCCGCGAAGAGCGCGTCGATCACCTTCTGCAGCTCCCCGTAATGATCCGAGCGCTTCACATTCGAAGCCGCTTCTCCGCTCACTGCGCACCTCCTATTCCCAGTGCGTCGTTCACGGATGCCCGCAGGCGCGCACCCAGCGCGTCCACGTCAAGCGAGAGCGCGCTCTCCCCGCCGCACGCGGAAGCGCTTGTCTCCGTCGCGGCTTTCACGCCTACATCCCTGCCCGCTACTGCCGCGGCCAGAGCGCCCGTATGCGCCGGTGTGGCCTGCCCAGCTGCGCGCACGAACTGCACGCCTGATGCCGCCAACGCCAACGCCGCATCATAGAGCGCATCCGGCTGCGCATACGCCCCCTCTGGCACCGAAGCATCATCTGATCCGCTCGCACGCACGAACAACTGGGCCATGACCGGCAGATACGCCGCCTTCGCCACGCGCTGCGCCAGCGCACATGCCTCCTCAGCAGGCGCGTCCGTGCAGAATCCAGCTACCTGTGCGCCGAATTCCGCCATGACGGCCACTGCGTCCTCCACCGTCTCCCGTACGCACGGGGGGTGCACGCTGGGCGTCAGGGGCCGCAGCACGCCAGCCGCATCCACGTCCACGCTGGCCAAGATGGGCGCGTCGCTCACCTTGCGAATGCCCATGAGCGCACACTTGAGGCTTGCCGCGCGCGTGAAGCCATTCAGGAAGAATGCGTCGAACGGGAGGTCTGCGAACAGGCGCGCTGCGCGCTCATATTGCACGCGGTGCTCCATC
Source organism: uncultured Eggerthellaceae bacterium (assembly GCA_947565185.1). Taxonomy (GTDB): domain Bacteria; phylum Actinomycetota; class Coriobacteriia; order Coriobacteriales; family Eggerthellaceae; genus MGBC163016. The sequence continues at coordinate 55,837 of CANODU010000005.1, forward strand.
AACGACGACTTCGAGGCCACGTCCAGCGGCAATCCGCACGGTGCCAGCTCCACCAGCACATGCTCCGGCGTGGGCGCATGCGCCACCTGCACCGCCGCCTCCGCCAGCGGGACCGCCGCGTCGCGCATGCCCGTGTGCGCCAGGCGCGCAGGCGTCAGATTCGCCGTGGGTGCCACCAGGCACTGCGCTCCCGCCGCCTTCTCCAGTTGGAACGCGTCTTCGAACACCTCCGGCTCCAAGATGAGCGACAGCTCGGTGTCGAACGGAGCGTCAGATGTAGGTATCTCGCGCGACCCAGGCATCAGATCCGCACCGACGATGTCCTCCAACTCATCAAGATCAGCAGCCATCGACGCCAACGACCACGTCACCGAACCACCGATGACCAGCATATCCTTGCCGAATCTGAGCTGAATGTCCGCCATGGAGCCTCCTTGATGCGAAAGAACCCGCACGCGGCGGGTTCGGGTATTGCTGGTGCCCCCGATAGGAATCGAACCTACACACCCGGTTTAGGAGACCAGTGCTCTATCCATTGAGCTACGGGGGCGAGTGATGCGTATTCTAACACGCCCCCTACGAATGCCGGTTGTGGTAGGTGCTGGCAATGGGGATCAGGCTGTTCCCCATCCTTGTGGGTGCCGCCAGTGGGGACCAGGCTGTCCCTCCTCTTCGTGGGTGCCGCCAACTGGCGGCACATCTTTTAGACAATAGGTTCGTGCTTGCACGAACCTATAACATCCTTTGCCTTCGCGGGGGGGGCATGGTACGCGTTCGCCTCGACGCGTCGTCGCCTCGAACTAACTTGCTCCGAAGATCG
>CANODU010000006.1 GCA_947565185.1 uncultured Eggerthellaceae bacterium
GGAGTGAGACATCCGCAGGATGTCTCACTCCTCCGTCCCCCTGATACAGACCTCCCTGATACAGACTAGCTGAGCAATGAGCAGAGCAGCTTTGCCTGGGCGGCAAGGGCTGTCTTTTCCTCAGGCGCCAACGCAAGCTCATCAGTCGTGTAGTCATGCCGGTTGAGCGCTACCTGAACGTGGGTGGCCTCTATCAGATCGGTTTGCAAGAATGACAGCGTCTCTGCCAGATCCGCTGCACAATAGCGCGCTTTCGCTCCACCGCCGGCGCAGCAGAAGAGCGTGAGCTTTCCTTTCATGGCGGTATCGTGCGAACCGGGTTCAAGAGGGCGCGAAAGCCAGTCCAGGCAGTTCTTCAGCACGCCGGGGATGCCGTGGTTGTATTCTGGCGAGAAGATCCAGATTGCATCTGTTGCGGCAACCTCAGTGCGAACGCGCTGCACGGCAGAAGGCGTGGGGAACTCCTCGTCCTGGTTCATGAAAGGAAGGTCAGCGAATTCAAGCCACTGAGCACAGACTGCAGGGGGTAGCAGCGATCGCACGTATTCGCCGACTTGACGGTTAAGAGAGTGCTTGCGCAGCGATCCGCAGATGAATAGCACGTTCTTCGTCATAGATGCGCCTTTCGCATTCGTATCGAACAACCAGAGTCATCAGGTTCCTACTCTAGCTGCTATCCGAAAAGAGGCGATGGCGGTCTCATCGCAACATGGTTGCAATGCCGTGACAGATCATGCTGACAGCACCCACATCAACCGACATCTCATTTCGTTGTAGCGCAGATCTAAAGATCTGCCCCCCCCTGAGCGATCCTGGTGGCGCTTCTATGCGTCGGTGCCGAAGAGGCGGTCTCCTGCATCGCCTATGCCAGGGACGATATAGGCACGCTCGTTCAGCCCGTCATCGATGGCCGCTACGAAGATGTCCACGTCAGGGTGGGCATCCTGGAAGGCGCGGATGCCCTCTGGAGCGGCCACGAGATTCATCATGCGGATGTCATGGGCACCGTGGGCCTTTAGCATGCTCACGGCATCTGCAGCGCTGCCGCCTGTGGCCAACATGGGGTCCAGCACGATAACGGGAGCTGCACCGATATCCGACGGCAGCTTGCAGAGGTATTCCACCGGTTGCAGGCTCTCTTCGTCGCGGCGCATCCCGATGTAGCCCACGCGCGCATCCGGGAGCACCTCCAGCATCCCGTCCAGCATTCCCATCCCTGCGCGCAGGATGGGCACGAGCGTGATAGGGCCGCAGGCCAAGGTGCGGAATTCGCCTTGGGCGATGGGCGTTCTCACGGGGATGAGCGTGGTGGGCAGGCTCTTCGTGGCTTCGAAGGCCATGAGCACGGTGATCTGGCGCAAGAGCGCGCGGATATCCTCTGAAGGGGTGCGCTCATCTCGTATGCGGGTGAGCTTCGCCGCGATGAGGGGATGTTCTATCTCATGGATGTCGCTCATGGCTGTCCTTTCCTTCGCGTGTGCTCTTCAAAGGCTACAGCGCTTCAAGGAGCGCGTCCACATCCTCTTCAGCGGTGTACCAGCTGGTGGCGAAGCGGATGGTGGTGTGCTCAGCATCCACCCGCTCCCAGAAGCCGTAGCGCACGAATGCACTCAAGCGCTCAAGCTCCCCATTCGGCACGGTCACGAAGAGCTGATTGGTGGGGGAATCAACGGCGAATGCATATCCCTTGGCGGCAAGCCCTGTGCGCAGCTTGCCAGCGCAGCGGATGGCGTGTCGGGCTCCTTGGAGGTAGAGGCTCTCATGAAAGCGTCCTTCAGCGCTGCCGTAGAAGAGCGTGGTGAACTGAAGGCCCAAAAGCCATCCCTTCGCCAGAAGCGCACCGCTTTGCTTCACCTGCGAGAGCGCGTGATCCGGTGTCATGCGTGGGAACACGAGCGCCTCGCCGAACAAGGCCCCCAGCTTCGTCCCTCCGATGCTGAAGCAATCGCAGAGGCGCGCGATGTCGGGAAGCGTCACATCCGTGCCTGGCGTGACCAAGCCGTATCCCAAGCGCGCTCCGTCCATATAGAGCGCGATGGAGAACTGGTGGCAGAGGTCTGCGAATGCCTGGAGCTCATCCAAGGTGTAGAGCGTGCCGTATTCAGTAGGATGCGTGAGGTAGACCATGCCTGGTTCCACCATGTGCTCACGGTTCTCATCCGATGCGTGCGCCTCGAGGCATGCGCGCACGGCCTGGACGCTCATCTTGCCCTCATGGGCACCAACGGCGATCACCTTATGCCCTGCATGCTCGATAGCGCCGGCCTCATGCGTGGCTACATGTCCCGTTTCGGGGGAGATGACCCCCTGCCAAGGCTTGAGCAGCATCTTCGATGCTATCTGGTTCGTCTGCGTGCCGCCCTCAAGGAAGATGACCATGGCATCCGGGCATGCGCATGCTGCGCGGATCAGCTCCGTGGCCTGTTCGCAGAGCTCATCTGAGCCGTAGCCGGGAAAGCTCTGATCGTTGGTCCTCCCAAGGGCTGCCAGGATCTCTGGATGGCAGCCCCGGGCATAATCGCTGGAAAAGTCGAGCACGCGCTCCTCCTCTTCGTGGGTGGTGCCCAAGATTATAGGATGTTCGCAGGTCCGGCCATAGCTTTCCTTCGGGCGTCCATGAGGGCATTGTATGGGGAATGAGGCAGCTCTGCAGATGGAAAGAGCAGCCGGCTCTGCAAAGGAGGTGCAGGGCCGGCTGCTCTCAGGGAAGGCGAATGCTTCGCCTCGTCTTTCGATCTGGGATCAGATCTCGGTCTTGTCGTATTCGCTGAATCCCGATCCGCTGAAGTGGATGATGTCTTGGTCCAGCGCTGGTACGATGATGGGGGAGTGGGGGACGTTGCCCGGCACGAAGATGACCGTGCTCTTGGTGGTGTGGATCTCCTCTTCGCCCAGATAGAAGATGACATCAGCGTGCAACTCTTCGGGATGTTCTGGGTCAAGCCCGATGAAGCCGATGAACTCCTCCTTCTCATGCACGTGGGCGGCAGGACCGTCGGGGTTCGTGGTCATGAACCGGCAGAGCTCAAGATAAGGAGCACCTTCCACCTTGTCTCCCGCCAGCCAGCAAAGCAGCTGCAGGAAGCCTTCGGGTGCCTCAGGGATGATGCCGCTCGTGGGCTCGTATCGCTCCACATAATGATTCGCATAGGCACCCGTGCCCTCGGGCATCTCAGCGGGAGTGCCATTGTAGGCACCAGTGTCGAAGTAGGAGCTGTAGCAGAGCACCGGCGTGCCCACGCGCGTGGCCTTGAAGTTGCCCACGGGTACGCCTGCAGGGATGTAGAGCGCGCCTGTATGGGTGATGTCGATCACGTCTCCGCCCAAGGTGATCTGAAGCTCTGCATCCAGATCCTCAGGGTTGTTACGGTCAGGGCCACAGAACCACATCATGCCGCCCGTGGGGTGCACCATGACCTCGTCTGTCTGGAAGGGCTCTTTCACCCAGAAAGCCCCAGCGGTCATGGTCGCTTCGGGAACGATCTTGCTGTCCAGCCACAGAACGGGCGTGATGCCATCGGGGATGGCAGGAACGTCTGTGGGCAGTGCGCACGCGCCTGCGCGCACGAAGAATCGGTCGTATCGTTGGTCGGCCATGATCTCTCCCTTCCGTCACCCTTATCGGTGCCGTTCGGATGCACGATAGCGCTAGCGTAGGACAATCGGGTGACTCTGAGCGTGTGCATCGGCCATGCAATGGGTATTTGATGGTCGTAAGAAAAGAGCGCTCTCCTAAGATTGCCTTAGGAGAGCGCGTCATCTCTCAGGGATAGGCACGCATCAGGGACCGGTGCACATCTGCGAAGGGATCAGGGGGCTTCGCAGATACCGCTTTTCCGAGCGATGTCAGCGTGTGGCGGTGCTTGAGATCTTCTTCATCGCCCAGAGTATGACGAACGTGCCGACGATGGCCACGCCGATGGGCAGAAGCGCTGCCAACCATTCAACGGGGGCCGGCATGTAGTTCGTCCCCAGGGCAAAGGTGGTGTCCCAGTCAAGATAGCGCCCCGTGGAGATGGGATAGGGCCCCGTCACGGAATCCGTGCCTGAGAGCGTGAGGTAGAGCGAAGGCGCATTGTAGGCCGGATAGAGCAGCATCAGCCGATGTGCGAGGATGCCGACCACGATCAGCGCGGAGGCTATCATCTTGGGCGTGCCCTTCGGAGATCTCATGGTTGCGAAGAGGATGATCATGCCTGCGGCAGGCAGGATGAGCTCGGCCACGTAGAGGGGAAGCTGGCCCCCGATGGCCGCCAGCACGCCGTCCGAGACGGGACTGCCCTCCAGTGCCACCAACCCTAGATCGGCGAGAGCGAGCACCAGGTGCACCGCCACGGCAATGGCGCAGAGGCGCGCAAGCCACGCGAGGCCCGTGCTGTCTGTGCCCTTCATGCAAGCGATGAACAGGACAAGCGCGCTGCCGCTCACCACCGCCACAGCCAAGAAGTCGATGGGCATGATGGGGGTCGCCCACCAGGCATGGACCGACTGCAACGAGAACAGCAGTCCTTCGATGATCTGCAGCACCACTGCACATGCGCCCGCCAGTGTCGCCCAGATCTTCACCTGGGAGCTGTTTCGCGCGATCATGACCAGCTGCACCACTGATAGGATGACGAAGGCCGTCATGGCCATCATGTCCCAGGCCAAGGGTGAATTGAAGTTGAGGCCCGTGAGCATGAAGAGGATGTTGCGGATGGCGCCCAGGTCAGCCAAGATGGCGATACCTGCAGCCCCCACGCAGGCAAGCCCTATGGCAGAAGCGGTGCGCGCCAGTCCCATGAGCTCCTCTCTGCCCGTCAGGAAGATGGCGCTTGCAACGATCTGCGCGCCTGCGCCGAAGCCCACCATGAAGGCGAACATGGCGATCATGAGCCCCCAGAGGAAGATGTTGGTCATGCCGGATCCGGCCAAGAGGCCACCGGTGAGCTGGAGAGCCCAGCCGATGAGGCCAAGGACGAGGAGGGCACAACCGGCATATCCGATAAAGCGCGTGCTCTTCTCCATGATCACGCCTCCTTCCCATCAGCGGATGCAGGCACCTGGTTCACCTGCGTGACCTTGTGCGCCGCCAAGTAGTAGATGTTCGGTTCGGTGTGGTATTCCTCGCCCAAGAAGAACGGCTCCTTGTCCTTCAGGTATGCGCGGATGGGGGAGGAGGGGTCATCCATATCTCCGAAGATGCGTGCATTGCCCGGGCATGACCGGCAGCAGACCGGTTCTTTGCCTTGGGAGGTGTATTGAGCGCAGAACGTGCACTTCTCCATGACGCCTTCGGGGCGATGGGGAGCGTAGACCAGGTGCTCCCCGTCATGGTAGGGCTCCGGATAGCCGTATTCCAGCTCCGTCCCGCCAAGGCCTGCCATCTTCGCGGGCGCGCCCCAGTTGAACTGGCGCACGCCGTAGGGACAAGCGCTTGCGCACATGCGGCAGCCGATGCAGCGGTCATAGTCCACCAGCACCGTGCCCGTGTCAGGATCGGTGTAGGTGGCCTGGGTGGGACAGACCGTCTGGCAGGGGGCATTGGTGCAGTGCTGGCAGCTTATGGGCACGAACTCCATGCGGAGCTGGTCGTCCACCTTCACGGCTACGTCGTATTCGGGGGTGCCGCTGGTGAAGACGCGGTTCCACCAGATCCCTTGGGGCTGAGCGTTGAAGTCCTTGCAGATGACCGCGCAGGTGCGGCAGCCGATGCAACGGTCAAGATCGATGGCCATGGCGAATCTCATGATTCAGCTCCCTTCGCGTATTCGATGCCGGATCCTTGCGGGATGGGGCCGTCAAGGATGCTCTTTCCCGTGTCCCGCACGATCTGAGGCGCGCCGCCGTTGCTGAGGCGCACGTTGCAGGCGGTCTCGTTCCATGCCATGTTGGGCGACCAGACGCTTGCGATGTAGTAGACCTCGTTGGTGGGGTTGATCCAAGGCCAGATGAGCGAGTTGTAGCTGGTCTTGTTGTCGTAGGCCGACCACCACCCCTGGTCGAAGATGCATTGCGTGGGATAGACGCCCGGATCTTCGATGAGCTGCCCCTCCACCATACCGCGGCTGTTGTAGACCTCTACCCAGTCTCCCGTCTTGAGCCCGCGCTCAGCAGCAGTCTCAGGATTCAGCCACACCTTCGGCGTGTTGTCCTGAAGCTCCAGCATGAACGGGTTGTTCACATAGGTAGCATGCACGCGGAAGGCGCTGTTGCGCGTGGTGTAGCCCAAGGGATAGAGCACGCGGGCATCGGGATCATCCTTGTATTCGGTGTCTTCGAAGGGAGGCTTGTAGCAGGGGAGTTGTTCGCCCAGCTCAAGGAAGATGTCCTCATCTCGGTAGAACTCGATGCGTCCGGAGCGCACGAACTTGGATGTGGCATCAAGGGGATTTGGGCGCGATACGGTGGGGAAGGGGATGCGCTCGTTGATCTGCTCCCAGAAGGGGATGCGCTTCTCGCCTGGGTTCGCGTGCGCCAGCTTGCCGGGGCCGTGGCGCAGCTCCTCAGGTGTCAGGTGATCGATGGTGGGACCGCCCTTCTCCAGAAGGAGCGCTAGCACCTCATCTGCTCTCTTTTCGGAATCCTCCGGTGCGAAACGGGGCCAGAGCGTTTCCTTGGACGGGTCGATGCGGTTCGCCAGCTCCGTGAAGATCCAGATCTCCTCGCGCGCCTGGCCTGGCGGATCCACGATGCGCTGCTGGAGCTGCACGTAGGGATGCAGTGGCGTGGTAGTGAGCTCGGTCTTCTCATACCAGCTGGCGCAAGGGAAGGTGACGGTGGCGGCAGTGGCGGTGAGCGTTTGCTGGAAGTCCAGGCAGAACAGCTCGATGTCACCCGAATCCACATGCTCGCGCAGCCAGTTCGCCACGTTGTGCTGCTCTAACGGATTGCCCCAGCCAACGACGATGGCCTTGAAGCCGTCCTTGGGATATTTCGCCTTCATGAGCGGCGTGGGGCCATTCACCCAGTAATGGAACGGGCAGGAGTTCTTGATGGAACCTTCTGGCGCCATCCAGCTGGCGGTATTGAAGCGCGTCTTGTACTGGCCCACATAGGTGGAGATGCCGCCGCCCAGTTGGCCTACATTGCCGGTCAGGCATGCTACCAAGGCGCAGGCGCGGCCCTTGAGGTCTCCGTGGTACCACTGCTGGGTGCCACCGCCGAAGATGATGTGCATGGGCTTTGTCTGGGCGGCGTCCCGGGCGATGCGACGGATGGTATCGGCGTCCACGTTGCAGATATCAGCCACGGCATCAGGGCTGTACTGCTCCAATTGCTCGGCGAGGAGCTGGAAGGCGGGCTTGGCCTCAACAGTGGAGCCATCCGTGAGCGCGATCTCATAGGTGCCCGTGAGCGCGTAGTCGTTGTCAGGCAGCTCTAGGGGCGTGGTGGCTACCGGCGCGCCTGACGTTTGCGAGATGGCCACGAAGCTTGAGCGGTAGTCGGGGATATCCGCTACCGCTTGGACCCCCACTACCTCATCCGCCAGGATGCGCTTGCCGGTCTGGGTGTTGATCAGCAGCGGGGAATCGGTGTAGGTGCGCATGAAGTGCTCATCGAAGAGTCCCTCGTCGATGATGGTCTTCGCCATTCCCAAGGCGAACGCGCCGTCTGAATCAGGTGCTATGCGCACCCACTCATCCGCCCGTTCCGCCGAGGCGGAATAGTTCGGGTCGAAGTAGATGACGCGGCCGCCGTTTTCCTGAGAATAGGTGAGGAAGTGGGCGTCGGGCATGCGGGTGACCATGATGTTGGAGCCAAAGATGAGCGTGAGCTTCGAATCCTCCCAGCAGTAGGATTCCAGCTCCTCGCTCTGGCAGCCGAACGTCTCAGGCCAGAACATGGGCAGGTCGCCGTTGAGCTCATAGCCGCCGATGACCGACCAGCCGAACGTGTTCGCGATGCGCACGAGCGCGCCCTTCTGGATATGCCCCGTTCCCTGCACTTGGTAGATGACGCCGATGGATTCCGGCCCGTATTCGTCCATGATCTCTTTGAGGCGATTGGCGGCGGTGTCAAGGGCCGTATCCCAGTCCGTCTCCACTTGCTTGCCATCTTCGTCTTTGATGAGCGGCACCGTCAGGCGATCGGGACCTGAGAGCATGGTATTGATGGAGAGGCCCTTCAGACAGCCGCGTGGATTGTAGTGCTCGTAGGGGTAGTCGGCAGCTTGGCGGATCATGTGGACTCTGCCATCTTTGGCATAGGCCATCATGCCGCATGCGCCCGTGCAGTTCGGCGAGCACGTGGTGCGGATCCACTTCTCATCGAATGGCGCAGATCCTGTCAGAGCCTCTGCTTCAGCGCTGCCTATCGAAGCATCCAAGGCAAGCGCAGCCCCAATCGCGCATGTTGCTCCTGCGCTGGCTGCTACGAAGTCGCGCCGCGTCATCTCCCTCATCGTCGTTCTCCTTCCCTGGGGGTGGGGGAACCTTTTCCCTTCAATCCACATCATTTTCTGATTCTTCATCATTTGCAATGGGGATTGATGCTAATTTGTTGACTCTGAGGTCAGGACGATGGGGATTGCTCATGCACATATGCATTGACAAGGCGCATGCGATGCCTGCCTATCGGCAGCTCTACTCTCAGATAGCCGCGGCCATAGCATCGGGCGAGTTGGGAGCTGGCGCTATGCTCCCGGCCATTCGGGTGATGGCCAAGGATCTGGGCGTTGCCCGCAATACCGTTGAAGCAGCATATAAGCAGCTGGCTCTTGAAGGATACGCGAAGGGGCAGCGGGGCATCGGCTATATCGTGGAGGATCTTGATTTCTCTGTGTTGGAAGATGAGCCCTCGCTTCCCGATGAACGGGCATTGATCGAACAGAGTGAATCGGCGCGCAACCGGGAGCCTCTCGGCGGTGCTCGCGGATGCTCCTTCGATTTCTGCTATGGCGATCGTCATCCGACCATGCTGCCCCTCTCTGTTCTGCGCTCCCTTGCCGATGCTGCGCTTTCGGGGTCTGCAAGCGCGGATGCTGTGCGCTATATCGATCCGTTCGGGCTGTATGGTCTCAGGGACCAGATCGCTCGATATCTGCACAGCACACGTGGTATCCGCTGTGTGCCGGAGCAGATCATCTTGCAGCCAGGAACCCAAGTAGCGCTCAGGAACATCGTCTCCATCTTTCCCGCGGAGGAGCGCATCGTCGCCATGGAAGAGCCGGGATACGATGCTGCTCGCTATGCTTTCATGTGCGCTCAGTGCGCGCTCAGGCCTATTCCCGTGCATGAAGGCGAAAAGGCCTTTCTCGACGCGCTCTTGGCATCCGATGCGCATCTTGCGATGGTGACGCCGTCCAATCAGTTCCCCTTGGGATTCATCATGTCGCTCTCAGCGCGCCTGAAGCTCGTCGAATGGGCGAAGGAGAGCGGCTCATACATCATCGAAGATGATTATTGTTGCGAGTATCGCTATCGTTCCAGCCCGTCCCCTGCTCTCAGGTCCATCGATCCGCAAAGGACCATCTATCTGGGGACGATGTCGAAGATACTGAGTCCGGCGATGCGCATCTCCTACATCGTGCTGCCCGCTGAGCTGCTTGCGCGCTGGAATGCGGCGCATTCCGGTGACTACTGTTCGCTCGCGTGGCTTGATCAGGAGATCCTCCGCTCATTCATGGCCTCTTCGGCATGGAGCAGATACATCCATACGACGAAGAGCCTCTATCAGCGTCATCATGACCGTCTCGTTCGCTGCCTTGAGCGAGAGCTTGGCGATCGTGTGAGGATATTCGGAGCAGATGCAGGTTTGCATCTGCTCGTCGAAGACGTGGATGGCCGTAGCCAAGATGAGCTGATGCGGCTTGCGCTGGAGAAGGATGTGCGCGTCTATCCCACTGACCAGTACTGGGCCTCATCGTCCCATCCCATGGATAGCATGGTCTTGATGGGCTTCTCTGGCATCGCCGCGGAGTCGATCGGCGAAGGGGTGCGGCGCTTGGCGCGTGCATGGGGGTGAGGGATAGCATCAACGTCCTTCCCGTGTACATGAGCTCCCATACGCTCTAGCTGTTACCTCATGCGGGGCAACTCCCACGCCAGCTTCTGCGAAGACATGTGCTGCGATGGTCGCCATGCCGCCCCGGGATGAGCGAGCAGGACTCCTTTATCCTTTTGTGAATATCATCTCTGAATAAGAATATACTTTTGCTACAATTATCCCACTTTGAGGATATATAGAAGCGAGGGGAAGCGTGAGCAACGTGGCATCAAGTGCTTGTCCGGGCAGATCCGATTCTGCTCGAAGGGCGCATGCCGTCATCGTGGGGCTTGTGGTAGCTATGGTGCTCATCACGGCTGCGTCGCTTCTGTTGGGGCGCTACCCCATCAACCCGGCTGAAGCGGTGGCCATGCTCGTGAACTGCGTCATCCCTCTTGACCAGACATGGACAGAGCAGCAATCCACGCTCTTCTTCAATGTGCGCCTGCCGCGCATCTTGTTGGCGCTCATGGTGGGGTGCTGCCTGTCAGTGGCCGGTGCCGCCTATCAGGGGACGTTCCAGAATCCGCTCGTCTCTCCTGACATCTTGGGCGCGAGCCAAGGAGCTGCCTTCGGTGCGGCTGTAGCCATCTTGGCGGGATTCACCGGCGCGATGGTGTCCGTATCCGCCTTCTTCATGGCATTGCTCACCGTATTCCTCGTCCTGCTCATCAGCGCTCGCGCCAAGGGCAACCACATGATGGTGGTGGTCTTGGCTGGCGTCATGGTGAGCTCGCTGTTCCAGGCGGGCGTCTCCTATGCCAAGCTGGTGGCCGATCCCACTGATGAGCTGGCCGACATCACCTATTGGCTCATGGGAAGCCTGACGGGCGCGAAGATGGACCAAGTGGGTGTCGTGTTCCCCATCCTGCTCATCGGTTGCGTCGTGCTCTTCTGCTTGCGGTGGCGCATCAACATCCTCACCATGGGAGATGACGAAGCATCCACCATGGGCGTGAATGCGCGCCTCATCCGCATCGTGGTCATCGTGGCCGCCACCTTCATCACGGCAGCATGCGTCTCTGTCACGGGCATGATCGGGTGGGTGGGCCTGGTCATCCCGCATCTATGCCGCATGATGGTGGGAGCGGATTACCGCCGCCTCATCCCCGCATCCATGCTCATGGGCGCAGGATTCCTCTTGTTAGTGGATGATATCGCGCGCCTTGCTACCACTGCCGAGATCCCCATCGGCATCCTCACTGCATTCGTCGGCGCACCGTTCTTCCTGTATCTCATCACGAGGAAGAAGCGCGTATGAGCATTCGCGTAGAGGATCTGAGCTTTTCCTATGGAAGCCATGAGGTGCTCCATGACCTGTCTTTCGACATCCCTGACGGATGCCTGGTGGGCGTCCTCGGGCCGAACGGAGTGGGCAAATCCACGCTCTTCCGATGCATCCTCGGGCTCAACCAGCATTATTCGGGACGCATCATCGTGAATGGCAAGGATATGAAGGAGCTCTCCATCAAAGAGCGCGCTCGCGAGATCTCCTACATCCCGCAATCACACGCTCCGGTGTATGACTATGAGGTGCTGGATGTGGTGCTCATGGCCACCGGGTCCGATCTCAAGATGCTCTCGAATCCGGGGTGCGCCGAGCGCACGCGCGCCTATGAGGCCTTGGAGCGCATCGGGATCGAGCGCCTTGCGCACCGGCGCTATACCCAGATATCCGGCGGCGAGCAGCAGCTCGTGCTCATCGCCCGCGCCTTGGCTCAGAATGCGCGCACCATCGCCATGGATGAGCCAACGAGCGCCCTTGATTATGGCAACACCGTGCGCGTGCTCTCGTGCGTGCGCCAGCTGGCGCGGGAGGGGCTGTCCATCGTGCAGTCTACGCACAACCCCGATCATGCCTTCCTCTATTCCGATAAGACGCTCGTGCTGAAGGATGGGCGCATAGACGCGTTCGGGGACCCGCACGAGGTGATCACCTCAGAGCTCATCAGCGGCTTATATAGCGTGGAGGTCGAGGTGAACTCCCTTTATGGCGACAGGGTGCGCGTATGCGTGCCTGTCAATGAGATAGAAAGAGGATAGGAAGCGCTTCAGACCAAAAGGAGGAAGAACATGCGTTTTGTGGGAACAGCAACACCAGCGGGGAAGGTGGCAAGGGGCGCTCTGGCTGCAGTGTGCGCGTGCGCCATCGGCTTCGGCGCGCTTGGGCTTGTGGGATGCTCCTCATCTCAGGAGAGCAGCTCTGCCTCAGACGCACAGGCAAGCTCTCAGGTAGCTGAGGCGCAGACGCGCACCTTCACCGATTCGCTTGGGCGCGAAGTCGAGCTGCCCGCTACCCTTGAGCGCATCTGCCCATCGGGCCATACGGCTCAGCAGGTGCTGCTCACCATGGCACCTGACCTCATGGTGGGTCTCTCCCAGCCGCTCAATGACGATCAGCTGAAGATCTTCGGTGAGAAGTTCAAGGATTATCCGGTCTTCGGCGCCGTGCTGGGTGCGAAGGACGACTTCAATCGCGAAGCTGTGGCCGCAGCCGATCCGCAGGTCATCATCGATACCGGCGAGGTGAAGAAGGATACCCAGGAGAGCTTGGACGCGCTTCAGGATCAGCTGGGTATCCCGGTCGTGTTCGTAGAAGCATATCTGGAAGACTATGGCGCCGCATACAAGACGTTGGGCGAGCTGCTGAACATGGAAGAGCGCGGCGATGAGCTGTCAGCGTATTGCACCCAGGTCTATGACAAGGTCAAAGACACCATGGCCACCATCCCCGAATCAGAGCGCGTGAACATGGCGTATCTCTTGGGCGAGAACGGATTGAACGCCATCGCGAAGACCTCCGTGCAAGCGCAGGTCATCGACATGGTCGCGAACAATGTGGTCGTCGTGGACGATGCATCCGGCAAGGGCACGGGCAATGAGATCAGCTTGGAGCAGATAGCCGTCTGGAACCCCGATCTCATCATCTTCCAGGCAGGAAGCATCTACGATACCGTGGGGGATGATCCTGCGTGGCAGGGCATAGCTGCCATCGCGAACGATAACTACTATGAGGTGCCGAATGATCCGTGGTGCTGGATGAACAACCCGCCGACGGTGAACCAGCTCATGGGCATGCAATGGCTTCCTCGCTTGCTGTACCCGGACGCGTTCGACGACAGCATCCAGGATGTCACGAAGGCTTACTATCACACCATGTACGGCTATGATCTGACCGATGCCGAGCTTTCTGAATTGCTGGCAGGAGCCCTGCCGAACGCGTAGGGGCTATCAAATTATCCTTGTATAAATATTATTCTCATGTTCGTATTATAACGAACCACGAGGAGCCATACCTCCTCCCTCTTCTCTCTCTGGCAAAAGCGGCCTCCCCTCAGGGCCGCTTTTGCGCTTTGAGAGCATGGATGATGAGCTGCTCGTTTGCTTTCGTGGGGGAGATGAGCTGACATCCGCCCCATGCATCGAAGCGCTCTTCGACAAGGGGGGCGAGGGCGTCGCGCGCTACGACGAGAGCATCGCGGATGGAGCCGACGGGGCCTCTTTCTAGCAGCGAGATCGCCTCGGTGAGCCCTTGTTCACTCAAAAGCTCCAAGCGCCCCAGCTCATCTATCACCAACAGAGCTGGGCCTTCCTTGCGCATGCTGCGCGAGGCGATGGAGGTCATGTGGCGATTCACCGCTTCGATGGCATCATCGGATATGTGCCAGCCAAGCTGTGCTGCGCCTGCTTGGCTCTTCGGATGGTAGCAGCCCTTCGCGCGTGCGATGTCGCGGCGCAAGGCGAAGGGGATGCGCGTGTTATCGGGCAAGAGCACGTTCTCTATGCCGAGCTTCTCTCGCGTGAGGCCTGTGCCGTCCGGTGATGGCTCTTCTTTCCAGATGCCGGGTGCGATGACGCCGTAGCACGTGATGCCCTCATGAGCGAGCTTCGTGACGAGGCGCTCTAGCCAGCGCGTCTTCCCGATCTGCACGGTGCCTGTCAACACATAGAGCATGCTTGAAGCTCCTTACGTCGTATGCGTTCGTTCTATTATCCTATAACTAGGATATAAAACGAACGGATCAGTTCCAATAGAATAGGTGGTCAACCAAGATGGGCGTGCCCTTGGGTTGAGTTCACCGAAACGCAGACGACAACGAACCAGCATGATGAGCTTGAAAGAGGTATGACATGGAGACATTGACGCTCGTTTTGCTCCTTGCCATAGCTGTGCTCATATCCGCTGTGGCAGATCGCGTCATCCCCAAGGTGTCACTGCCTCTCATCCAAGTGGGTCTAGGCATCATCATCGCCATCTTCGCGCGCGGCAACATCGTGATCGAGCTGGAGCCGGATCTCTTCCTCGTGCTCTTCATCGCGCCGCTCTTATATATAGAGGCGAAGAACGCGGACAAGGCCATCCTCTGGAAGAATCGCGGACCCATTCTCTCGCTGGCCATCGGGCTCGTGGTCATCACCATGTTGATCATCGGCTTCACCTTGCACGCGATCATGCCTGCCATCTCCTTGGCCGCAGCATTCGCTTTGGGCGCTGCTTTGGGTCCGACAGATGCTGTGGCCGTCACATCCCTGTCAAAGCAGGTGAGCATCCCTGAGCGGCAGTGGGGCATCCTCAAGGGCGAGCTGCTCTTGAACGATGCTTCGGGCATCGTCTGCTTCCAGTTCGCCATCGCTGCGGCAGCTACGGGATCGTTCTCGCTTCTGGATGCAGGGGAGAGCTTCGTCGTGGAGTTCGTTGGTGGCCTGGCCTTCGGAGCGCTCATCGGCTATCTCTGCAATCTCATCCTGCGCAAGATCCGCGATATCGGCATCGAGAGCATCACCTTCCATGTGCTCTTCGAGATCTGCATCCCCTTCGTCGTGTATCTGGCAGCCAATTCCATCCATGTGAGCGGCATCATCGCCGTGGTGGTGGCGGGGCTGGTGAACGTCATCGCTCCGCGTACGGTGAGCCCGTCCATCGCGCATATGAACATCGTCTCCTCAAGCGTGTGGCAGGTCATCTCCTTCGCGCTCAATGGCATCGTGTTCGTGCTCTTGGGCACGCAGATCCCCACGGCCATGTTCTATTCATGGGAGGATCAGTCCATCTCCAATGTGACGCTTTTGGGCTTGGTGGCGCTCGTTACGGTCTTGCTCATGGGCACGCGCTTCATCTGGTGCGTCCTCATGGAATACGTGCACGCGCACCGCGTTGCGAAAGCGAAGTTCACTCGGAGGTCCCTGCGCAATGCGCTTGCGGTGACGCTGTGTGGCGCGAAGGGCACCATCACGCTCTCCATCCTGTTCACCATCCCCATCTTCCTCTCCTCAGGAGCTCGGTTCCCCGCCCGGCATCTGATCATCTTCATCGGGTGCGGCGTCATCTTGTGCACGCTGCTTCTGGCCACGTTCGTCGTGCCGGTGGTAGCGCCGAAGCGCACCCGCAAGACCGATGAGATACGGGCACGTCAGAGCTATTTCGAATGCTTGGCTGACATCCTGCGAACGGTGATCGAAGAGCTCACGGCTCAGCAGCAAAAGGACAACCTGACGGCTACGCGGCGCGTGATCAAGATCTACCAAGACCGCCTTGCGCAGACGAAGAGCATGGCGGGCGCAGATGACACTCAGGATGTGGAGTTGCGCTGTCAGGCGCTGGAGTGGGAGCAGGAACATGCGCTCAAGCTAGTGAATGCGGGCGTGGTGAGCCACGAGGTGGGGTATGAGTACATCGGGCGCCTAGAGCGCATCGAGCGCTATGCGCGGCATCAGGGTGGCCGCTTCACGCCGAAGGCCGTCTTCGCGTACGTGCGTGGTGCCATCCTGCGCATTCGGCAGGCGGTGCTCCATCTGGTGCCACGCAGGGTGCAGACCAACGCGGCTGAGGAGATGCGCGATCTCCAGATAGAGACGCATATCAACGTCGTGAACATGTTACATGCGATGATCTCCGATGAGAACGTGCAAACCGAAGATGTGAGCAAGTTGCTGGTGGAATACGAAGCCACCTTGGCAGCGCTCCGGCGCCGGCCGCCCAGCGTGACCACGTCGTTCAAGATCATCGATCAGACCGATGATGTGCGACGGCTGGCCTATCAGCTAGAGCTGGAGGAGATCCAGAAGATGTACGAGCGGGGACGCATCGATCGCCAAGCGGCGAAGAGCATGCGCGACAACGTCTTCCTCATGCAGATGGATCTGGATGACCGGTTGTAGAAAACGCTTGATTCGAATGCGCGCTCCGGGTACAATGCCATCTTGCACCTGATGGGGTGCATGCATATTCGGTCGCTTGGCTCAGCGGGAGAGCATCGCCTTCACACGGCGGGGGTCACAGGTTCAAATCCTGTAGCGACCACCACAAAAGCGCAGGCCAGAGGGTTCTTTTCTCTGGCCTGTTTTCTTGCTCCCGTCCCTTTGGGTGCGCTCAGCCCTCGCAGCCGGGGCAAATGGCGCAGAGGGCATGCGCGCTCGGGGTTGCTGCCAGGCCGCCCAAGGCGCTTTCGCGTAGCTCGAAGGGCAGAGAGCGTCCGACAGCGTCCATGGCCGCCACCGTTTCGTCGAAGGTGGTAGTGGAGCCTATCCCCGCAAGTGCCAGCTGGGCTGCTACTAAGGCATTCGCCGCTCCTGTGGCGTTGCGCTTCTGACAGGGCACTTCCACCAGGCCTCCGATAGGGTCGCACACGAGCCCCAGCAGGCATGACAGTGCGTTCACGGCCGCGGCTAGGCACTGGGCGGGCGTGCCGCCCAGAAGCTCGGTGGCTGCGCTTGCCGCCATGGCGCTGGCGGTGCCCACTTCGGCCTGGCATCCGCCTTCAGCGCCTGATACCGTAGCCTGTCTCGTGATGAGCATCCCGATAGCCGCTGCGTTGGCAACGCCCCGGTTCAGCTGCTCATCGGTCAGACCGCGCTCTTGCTGTAGGGCGAAGAGCACGCCTGGGAGCACGCCGGCAGACCCCGCTGTAGGTGCCGCCACGATCCGTCCCATGGCAGCATTGGTCTCCAGCACGGCCATGCTGAAAGTCACCGCGTGCGCCAGCAGCGGATCGCAGGGCGCGTTCGGATCCTTTGCGAATGCCTTGAGCTTCGCTGCCTCGCCACCGATGAGGCCACCCATGGATGGACGCGGATGGGACAGGGCGCTTCTTACCGATGCCCTCATGGTAGCCAGCGCATCATCCACATAGCGGTGCGTATCGTCCACGGCGATGCCATCCTGTACGAGCAAGCAGCGCTCACGGCGACAGACGACATCTGATATGGGCAACCCTTCTGCCTCGCAGAGGGCTAGCAGCTCCTCTCCCGTGCGGAAGTCCAGGCGCTCGAAGAGCTCTGCTGCTTCCACTGCATTTATGTCAGTGCCGAACCCGGTGGGCTCCATGCCAGCGGCGCGCTCTTCTTCTGGCGTGAGCGGAGCGAATTCCTCACGGGAGCGGTCGCTTGCCAGCGCATGGACTGACATCACCTCTATGCCAGACGAGATGCGCTCTATCAGCGTCGGTGGCAGAGCATCATCGGTTTCCATCACGGTGTAGGCCACCTCTCCACGTTTCTCGCGGAACAGGCGCGTGGTGGCTATGTTCACGCCCGTCTCAGCGACGCAGGCGGCTATGAACGCCAGCACGCCTCGGCAATCCCGATGCTTCACCACCAGGCTGTGATATTCACCGGTGAGCTCCACAGCAACGCCGTTCAGGCGCGTGATCCGCGCCGCACCGCCGCCGATGGATTCTCCGCGCACCCGCGTCACGGCACCTGAGGCATCAGTCACCTGGATGTCTACGGTGTTCGCATGGTCGCAGGTGGTTGACACGTCGGGGATGAACGAGAAAGCCAGGTGCGCTTCGCGTGCCAAGGAAAAGGAGTCCCGAATGCGCTCGTCATCAGCGGCCAGTCCTAGCATGCCTGCCAGAAGCGCCCGGTCAGTGCCGTGGCCTTGATAGGTGCGAGCGAAGCTGCCGTAGAGGGTGAAGGTGACCTGGACAGGTTCGGCTGCCAGCAGATGTCGCGTGATCAGCGCGATGCGCAGCGCTCCGGCTGTGTGGGAGCTGGACGGTCCGATCATCACGGGCCCGATGATGTCACGTATGCTCAGGGTCTTCACGGTTGCCTCATCCGCCTTCGCCTTCCCGTGCTTGTTCCTGCATTCCAGTATATCCCCTGTACCTGAGGCGCCTCTTGAGGAAAGAGGTAGCGAAGCGATGTCTGCGCGGGCCTGGATGCGCAGATAGCTGCACCCGTTTACCCCGTCCCTTCGGGTGCGCTAGAATCTGCTGCTTCAAGCTGGAAGGGGAGGTGATGGATGCAGGCGCTCACGCTCATACTGTTCTTGCTGGCGGCTGTCGTGGCTTCCAGCATCCTGGATAAGGTGCTGCGCCCGCTTTCCCTGCCGCTCGTGCAGATCGCCTTAGGCGCGCTCATCGCCCTGTTCGCCACCACGCCTGTTGAGAGCGGCATCGACCCAGAGCTGCTCCTCATCCTGTTCATCGCGCCGCTCCACTTCAACGAGTCGCGCCATGCTGACTCCGGTGAGCTTTGGAAGAACCGTTGGGGGATCGCGTCTTTGGCCGTGGGCCTCGTGTTCGCCATCGCGTTCTCCACCGGAGGCGCGCTGCATGTGCTCGTGCCTGCTCTGCCGCTTTCTCTCTGCATCGCCTTCGGCGCCGCCATGGGCTCCACCGATGCAGTGGCAGTGACGGAGCTTTCCAAGGACTACCGCTTCGGGCGCCGCCATGAGGCACTGCTCACCGGTGAGGCGTTCTTCAACGACGTCACGGGCACCGTCGTCTTCCAATGCTGCATCAGCCTTGCGGCTACCGGTGCGTTCTCCCTCATGCACGCGGGAGAGGAATTCGCGCTGGATCTGTTCGGCGGCATGGTGGGCGGTGCGATCATGGGAGTTGTGGCTTGGGGCATCTTCGAAGGCATCAGGCGTCTTGGTGTGGACAGCCCCACCCTCCATGTCACGCTCGAGCTCCTGCTTCCCTTCGGCATCTACCTCATCGCGGCCCACATCCACATAGGCGCGGTCATCGCCGTAGTCACCGCAGGGCTCATGATGTCGCTTCTGCCCCATAGGCACACCGCTGCCACCGCTCAACAGAAGCTGCAGTCGCGGAGCGTATGGGATACGCTCTCCTTCATCTTGAACGGCGTCATCTTCGTGATCTTGGGGATGCAGCTTCCGCGCATCCTGCATCCGACAGAGGCGGGTGGACTGGGAGATCCCATGCTCATCGGCGTGGTCATCGTGCTCACGGTCATCTTGGAAGGGGTGCGCTTTTTCTGGATCTGGGGCATGGATGCGGTCTGCGCGAAGCGCGCGGGCGGCAAGGCGCGGGACGTCTGCACGAGAAAGGCCCTCAAGAACACGCTCGCCATGGCCTTTGCTGGTCCCAAGGGAGCCATCACCCTTTCGCTCATGCTCACCGTCCCTGCCACCTTCGCTTTCGCCAGCGGAGGCCCTATGCGCAATGCGCTCCTCTCGGTGGCAGCGGGCGTCATCCTCTGCACGCTCATCCTGGCTGACTTCGCCGTGCCTGCCCTCGTGCCCCACAAGCGAGAGGCGAAGCGCTCGAAGGAGCGCGTGGATGCTGAGGTGGAGCTGGTGGAGCGGGTGATCGCTTCTATCCAGGCGGATGCGCATCTGACGGGAGATGTGAGGGCATCTGGTGCCCTTGAAGGGGACGGTGTGGATGAGCCGGCTACGGCCATCGTGATGAAGCGCTATGTCGACCAGCTGCGCGATCTGGCTTCCCACGCTTCCGAGGGCGTGCGCGCTCAAGCTCTTTCCGTGGCGGACGTGTGCCATGCCGTCTATGAGGGCATCGAGGATGTGGCAGAGCAGCTGCGCGAGGCCGAAGATGACGAGACGCAAGGCGAAGCGAAGGGGGGATCTGCGGGCTCTCCATCCCTCACTGCCCATCTTGACCAGCTTCGACGCATCTATGACGCGGTGGAAGATGTGCAGGCCCAAGCGCTCTCTCGCGAACTGGAGATCATCAGGGACATGCACCGCGCGGGCCGCATCGACGCCGAGCGCGCCACCGAGCTTCGAAACGACGTCTACATCCAGCAGATCACGCTCTGACGTCCCTTCCTGAGTGCACTATACTTGCGAGGCATTGATGAAGGAGGAGCTTCTATGGAACATATCGAATTCGCGCCTAGAGGCGTTTGCTCGCGCAAGATAGATATCCAGACCGAAGATGGCATCGTGCGCGATGTCAAGTTCATGGGCGGCTGCGATGGCAACCTGAAGGCCATCGGGAAGCTGGTGAGCGGCATGCCCGTCCAAGACGTCATAGACATCCTTGAAGGCAACACCTGCGGTCCGCGTTCCACCAGCTGCGCCGATCAGTTGGCGCAAGCGCTCAAGCAGGCGCTGTAGAGAAGAGAGAACGGCCCTCTTCAGCGCAGTCAGCGAAAGAGATTCGAAAGGTTCGGTCCATGGGCACCACGGATACATTCTTAGCACAGAAGAAGATGAGCGACGAGGTCAAAGCAGACCTTGCGAAGGACCCGTCCCGATACATCATGCTCACCGGCGATCGCCCTACGGGTAGGCTGCATCTGGGGCATTTCTTCGGCACCATCAAGGAGCGCGTGCGCCTGCAAGATGCGGGCGTGCACACCAACATCGTGATCGCCGACTATCAGGTGATCACGGATCGCGACACCACCGCCGACATCCATGACAACGTGCTGAACATGGTGATCGACTACCTTGCCTGCGGGATAGACCCAGAGAAGACCATGATCTTCACCCATTCGGCCATCCCGCCCTTGAACCAGCTGATGCTGCCGTTCCTTTCCTTGGTAAGCGAATCTGAGCTTCTGCGCAATCCCACGGTGAAGGCGGAAAAGGATGCCTCGGGCCACGCGCTCACGGGCCTTCTGCTCACCTATCCTGTGCATCAGGCTTGCGACATCCTGTTCTGCAAGGGCAACATCGTACCGGTGGGCAAGGACCAGCTGCCCCATATCGAGCAGACGCGCCAGATAGCGCGCCGCTTCAACGAGCGCTTCGCTCCCGTGTTCCCGGAGCCGGTGGGGCTTCTCACCGAAGCTGTGGAGATACCGGGTCTCGATGGGCGCAAGATGTCGAAATCCTACGGCAATGCCATCTCGCTTTCTGCGACGGAGGAGGAGACGGCGAAGCTCATCAAGAAGTCCAAGACGGATCCTGAGCGCATGATCACGTTCGATCCAGATGAGCGCCCGGGCGTGAGCGCCCTCTTGACCACGGCGGCGCTGACCACGGGGCGCAGCGAGCAGGATATCGCCGAAGAGATAGGAGATGCGGGCGCCGGTGCGCTCAAGGCCTATGTCACGCAGTCGGTGAATGGCTACCTGGCACCCATCCGCGAACGCCGCCGCGAACTGGAGCGCGACATCCCCTTCATAGAGGATATTTTGTATGAGGGCAATGAGCGTGCGCTCTGCGTCGCTCAAGCCACGCTGGATGAGGTGCGGGATGCCATGGGGATGAGCTACTGAGGAGCGCATGCGCTCCTCTGATGTGCGCCCTATAAAGGTTGGCTCCAAACCTCGCGCATTTGCGGCCAAAAGCCGTACGCAATGGTGCTATACTTCGCAAGTCTGTCAAAAGTGGCAGGCGAAGAGAATATAGGCCCTTGAGACGTGTTGGTTTTTACAGACATATCGTTTTAGCGAATGTGCAAGCGAACATGGTAAGTAATATCCGTCATGAGCAAAGGGTCCCCGCAGATGTGAAAGGGGTCCATTTTGACCGAGATCAAGAACACTTCCGTCATCCAATTCGATGATGTGTCCGACGATCAGCTGAATGCGATGATCGATGGCACGCTGACCGACTTCGACGAGGGAGACCTCGTAGACGGCACGGTGGTCAAGCTCGAGCATGACGAGGTGCTGGTGGACATCGGCTTCAAGAGCGAAGGCGTCATCCCGGCCCGCGAGCTCTCCATTCGCAAGGACGTGGATCCGTCTGAGATCGTGAATCTGGGCGACAAGATAGAAGCGCTGGTCCTGCAGAAGGAAGACAAGGACGGCCGCCTCATCCTCTCCAAGAAGCGTGCTGAGTACGAGCGTGCTTGGAATCGCGTGGAGGAGAAGTTCAAGGCGGGCGAGACCGTCACCGGCGAGGTCATCGAAGTGGTCAAGGGCGGCCTCATCATGGACATCGGCCTGCGCGGCTTCTTGCCGGCATCGCTGGTGGATCTGCGCCGCGTGAAGGATCTGGAGATGTACCTCAACACAGAGATCGAAGCGCGCGTCATCGAGATGGACCGCAATCGCAACAACGTCGTGCTCTCTCGCCGCGTCCTTCTGGAGGAGGGGCGTCGCGCCGAGCGCACGGAGATCCTCTCCAAGCTCTCCAAGGGCATGCGCCTGAAGGGCACCGTTTCCTCCATCGTGGACTTCGGCGCCTTCGTGGATCTGGGTGGGATCGATGGCCTCGTGCACATCTCCGAGCTGTCTTGGAATCATGTGAACCATCCTTCAGAGGTGGTCAAGGTGGGCGATGAGGTAGAGGTTGAGGTCCTGGATGTGGACCTGCAGCGCGAGCGCATCTCGCTCGGTCTCAAGCAGACCACGGAGGATCCGTGGATCAAGCTCGTGCAGAACTACCCGGTGGGCACCATCGTGGATGGCCATGTCACCAAGATCGTCCCGTTCGGCGCCTTCGTGGAGCTGGGAGAGGCGGTCGAGGGCCTCGTGCACATCTCCGAGATGTCGCCTAAACACATCGACA
Organism: uncultured Eggerthellaceae bacterium; assembly: GCA_947565185.1. Lineage (GTDB taxonomy): Bacteria > Actinomycetota > Coriobacteriia > Coriobacteriales > Eggerthellaceae > MGBC163016. The sequence goes on from CANODU010000006.1 coordinate 22,649, forward strand.
CACCGGCGCAAGTGGTCAAGCAGGGCGAAGACGTCAAGGTCAAGGTCATGGAGATCAACCCTGAGCGTCGCCGCATCAGCCTGTCCATGAAGGCAGCAGCCGAAGAGCTGGGCTATGAGATAGAGGTGGACGAATCCATCCAGGCTCCTGAGCCGAAGCCGCGCAAGAAGGAAGAGCCCGCTGAGGTCGTGGAAGTGACTGATGTGGCTGACGATGCATCTGATGACGCAGCTGAGGTGGAAGAGGCTGTCATCGAAGACACCAGCGCAACCGAATAGGCCAACTTGAGGGTAGGGGTGCAGCCTTGAAGAAGCTATTCATCATCGGGGGCATGGGCGCAGGGAAGTCCACGGCAAGCCGTGCGCTGACCGACCAAGGTCTTCCGCTCATAGACTTGGACAAGGTGGGCCACGACATCCTCAAATGGGAGATCGTCAAGGAAGAGCTGGCAGAGGCCTTCGGCGATGACATCTTCGACGAAGAGGGAGAGGTCATCCGTCCGAAGCTGGCTGCCAAGGCCTTCAAGACGCCTGCGGATACGCGCAAGCTCAACCGCATCACCATGCCGCGCATCGAAGAGTCCTACACGGAGATGCTCCATGACATAGAGGACTCCGGTGCTGAGGCCGTCATCGTGGAGTATTCGGCGTTCAAGAACCGCGAATCGTCGCTGGCATATTCGGCGGATGTGGTCATCGCCGTGCTGGCGCCCACGGACATCCGCATTGAGCGTGCGGTGGCCTCTGGATTCGACGAAGATGACGTCCGTCGCCGCATCGCGCGCCAGATCACCGATGCGGACAGGGTGGAAGCGGCCGATGTGGTGTTCAACAACAACTCATCTAAAGATGAGCTGTACAACAAGGTATTGGCTTGGTGGGAATCCTACGCTGACTGAGGCGTGAAGCACAGTCACTCGAAGCCCGATGCAGCATGAGTTGAGCTGCGTCGGGCTTTTGCATTGAAGGGGTTTTGATGTCATCGCATCTGCGCAACATAGAGGGCATCCAGATGGAGGGCAAGCTGCCCGATGTTCGGCTTGCCGACACGCCATTCAAGGTGGTTTCTCCCTATCAACCCTCCGGGGACCAGCCAGAGGCCATCGCGGCTTTGGCGAAGGGCGTGGAAGAGGGCTTGCGCTATCAGACGCTTTTGGGCGTGACCGGGTCAGGCAAGACCTTCACCATGGCGAAGGTGATCGAAGAGGTGCAAAAGCCCACGCTGGTCATGGCGCCGAACAAGACCTTGGCCGCTCAGCTCGCCTCTGAGCTCAAGGATCTCTTCCCGAACAACGCCGTGGTCTATTTCGTGAGCTACTACGATTACTACCAGCCGGAAGCCTATGTGCCCTCCTCAGATACATTCATAGAGAAGGATGCCTCCATCAACGAAGAGGTGGAGAAGCTGCGCCATGCGGCTACGAGCGCATTGCTCTCGCGCAGAGACGTCATCGTGGTGGCATCGGTCTCCTGCATCTACGGCATCGGCAGCCCCCAAGATTACGCTGGCATGGCCGTGTTCGTGGACAAGGCGGTGCCTCAGGATCGCGACGAGGTCATCTACGGCCTCATCGACATCCAGTATGACCGCAACGATTACGAGCTTGCGCGCGGCACGTTCCGCGTGCGCGGGGACTCGCTGGATGTCTTTCCCCCGTATGCGGACAATCCCATCCGCATCGACTTCTGGGGCGATGAGATAGAGGAGATCGCCGAGATAGACAACGTGACCGGTGAGGTGTTGAACACCTATCAGGCCATGCCCATCTGGCCCGCGTCGCACTATGTGACCGCTCGTCCGAAGATGGACCGCGCATTGACCACCATCCGCGATGAGCTGCAAGGGCGCCTCCAGGAGTTCAACGAAGAAGGCAAGCTCTTAGAGGCGCAACGCTTGGAGATGCGCACGAACTATGACCTGGAGATGCTGGAGACCATGGGCTTCTGCTCCGGGATCGAGAACTACTCGCGGCACCTGGATGGCCGGGCTCCTGGTGAGCCTCCTTATACGCTCATAGATTACTTCCCTCAGGATTTCCTTTGCATCATCGATGAGAGCCATGTCACCGTGCCGCAGATCCGTGGCATGCATGAGGGGGATCGCTCGCGCAAAGTCACGCTGGCAGAGCACGGGTTCCGCTTGCCCTCAGCGCTGGATAACCGCCCGCTTCGCTTCGACGAGTTCGAAGACCGCGTCCCGCAATTCATCTATGTGAGCGCAACGCCGGGGGACTATGAGGAGAAGGTGAGCCTGGCGAAGGTGGACCAGATCATCCGACCCACGGGGCTCTTGGATCCTGAGATCATCGTGCGCACCTCGCGCAGCCAGATCGACGACATCATCGATGAGGCGAAGGAGCGCGCAGAGCGCAATGAGCGCGTGCTGATCACCACGCTCACGAAGAAGATGGCCGAAGACCTGACGGAGCACTTGCTGGACCAGGGCGTGCGGGCACGCTATATGCATTCGGACATCGCAACGCTGGACCGCGTGGAGATCCTGCGCGATCTGCGCTTAGGTGCCTTCGATGTGCTCGTGGGCATCAATCTGCTGCGCGAGGGCCTTGACCTGCCCGAGGTCAGCTTGGTGGCCATCTTGGATGCAGACAAAGAGGGCTTCTTGCGCAATCATCGCTCTCTCATCCAGACCATCGGACGCGCGGCGCGCAACGTGTCAGGTCAGGTCATCATGTATGCCGACAAGGAGACGGATTCCATGCATCGCGCCATCGAGGAGACGCGCCGGCGCCGCCAGCTCCAGATGGCGTACAACGAAGAGCATGGCATCCAACCGCAGACCATCCGCAAGGCCATCAACGACATCATGGGCGCCATCACCGAGGATTCCAAGGGCGTCGACGCCGAACAGATCAACCGAGAGCTGGCAGAGCTCTCCCGCGAAGAGGTCCTGCGCATGATCATGTCCATGGAAGAGGAGATGCAGGCGGCCTCTGCGGGCATGGATTTCGAAGAGGCAGCGCGTCTGCGCGACCAAGTGGTCTCGCTCAAATCCGCGTTCGAAGGCACCACCGAAGAGGACGCGCTCAAGAACCTGAAGAAGAGCGCCCGCAAGGGATCGAAGTATGGAAGGCGGAAGCATTCGTGATCGACGAGATCTGCGTTCAAGACATCGCGCTCATCGAAGAGGCATCGCTTGAGCCCTCATCAGGGCTCACGGCCATCACCGGTGAGACGGGCACGGGCAAGACAGCGCTTCTGAATGCGTGTCGCCTCTTATCTGGTCAGCGTGCGGATAAGACCTATGTCCGGGAAGGGGCGTCTGAGGCCAGCGTTTCAGGTCGGTTCTTCGTTCCGCTCTTCGCTGGCGAAGGGGATGGCGCAGATGAGGAGCGCGAGATAACGGTCGTTCGCCGTCTGGGCGCTGACGGGCGTTCGCGCGTGAAGCTGGATGGCCAGGTGGCCACCGTGACTGAGCTCGCGGACGTGATCGCTCCGCTCATCGACTTGTGCAGCCAGCACGATCAGCATGCGCTCTTGCATAAGCCCGCGCATCGCCGCATGGTGGACCTCTTCGCCGGCAGCGCTTATGAGGAGGCTCACGCAGCCTATGCAGCAGCCTTCGCGAAGGCGCGTCGCGCTCATGCGCACCTGGAGAGCATCCTCTCCTCCAAGCGCTCATCGGATGCGCTCTTGGAAGAGGCTCGCTTCGCGCTCTCCCAGATAGACCCGGTGGGCCCATCCTTGGCAGATTATGAGGAGCTTTCCGCCTTCGTGCGTCGCTCGGAGAACGCTGAGGTGCTGGCGCGCACCTCCAATGAAGCCTACGATGCCTTGAATGGGGAGGAGGGCGTGCTCGATGGCTTGAACGCTGCCATCGCGCTCATCGAAGAGGCTGCGCGTTTCGATCCGGAGCTGGCGTCGCATGCCACGTCGCTCAAGGATGCAACATATGTGGTGGAGGATGTGGCGCGCGATGTGCTGCGCTACCGCGATGCCATCGACCTTGACATGGCCACGTTGGATCAGTGCCAGGCGCGCATGGCGGAATACCAAGGGCTCATCCGGCGCTTCGGACCCACTTTGGAAGACGTCATCGCGAAAGCCGATGAGGCGCGCAAGACGATGGCCATGATGGAGGACGCTGAAGGCGCGGAAGAGGAGGCGCGCGCAGCCCTCGATCGCGCGCATGAGGAGCTCAGGCGTGCTGGAGAGGCGCTCCATGAGGTGCGCGCTCAAGCTGCACCTCGGCTGGCTTGTGAGGCATCGGAGGTCATGGCGTCGCTTGAGATGGGCAGTGCATCTGTTCAGTGTAACGTGGAGATGTTGCCCTTCGACACATGGGGAGAGTTCGGCCCTGATGAGGTGGAGCTGCTCTTCAAACCCTCAGCGAACATGGGTGCGCGTCCGCTTTCGAAGGTGGCTTCGGGTGGTGAGCTCTCGCGCGTGATGCTGGCGTTGCATGTGGTCATGGGCGAAGCTGATGGCGTCTCTACGCTCGTGTTCGATGAGATCGATGCTGGTGTGGGGGGTGCGGTGGCCAATGCGCTGGCTGAGGTGCTGGCGCGCTTGGCGAGGACCCACCAGGTCATCGTCGTCACGCATCTGGCACAGGTGGCAACCCGCGCAGACAAGCAGTATGTGGTATCCAAGCAGGAGCGCGATGGGGTGGCAGCCACGTCCATCACGGCGGTGGAGGGAGAGGAGCGCGTGGCAGAGATAGCGCGCATGCTCTCTGGCACGGAAAGCGAAGCATCCTTGGCGCATGCGCGCGAACTCCTTAACCTTTAGTTCGCTTTAGTTTTTGTCGTCGTGCAGACTTCAGTTCTGTCTCTCGCGGGTGCGGCCAACTGGCCGCACATTTCCAAAACAATAGGTTTGTGCTTGCACAAACCTATAGCACTCATTCTGTTGCTGTCTGAAAAGCGATGCGGCGCAAGAGGTTATCTGATCCGATAGGTTATCTCGCCGCACAAACTAACGGCACGGCGACAAGCGCCGTGCAGGGGTTGCCTGTTCCAGGCAACCCATACTTGAAGGATGTTTGTTATGGCTTTTGCATATCCATGCAAAAGCCACTGCATAGTAAAGGTGCTGGCTGTTGCCAGCACCCACATCAACATGGATCATTGTTTTCGAATGCGCAACGCTTCGCTACGAAAGATCAGATATATCCTCCTGGGTGCCAGCAATTTTGAAGTACAAGCTTCACCCGGTTCCGTGGGTGCTGCCAACTGGCGGCACATTTGAATGCGCGTCGTGAGACGCGCCACAAACTTTACCCATATGCGCAGTGCTTGCACTGCGCTGTTAGCTTGGCGGCGGGATAACCTTTCAGGTGGGTCAACTATGTGCGCCGCATCATCTTTCAGGCAACAGATAAGGATGTTATGGGCCTGTGCAGAGCACAGGCCCATTGTTCTGAAATGTGCTTGCAGTTGCCAGCACCTACAACTGCAAGCATAGCCCTCATGATCTGGAGGCGACGAGCAAGCGGCACCTCCATGGGAATGGTTGCTTGCCCTGATGTATTTTCTGTTCAGGCTCTTGCCAATGACAGCCTTTTACGGGATGATTTCACGGATATGGCAAATCGCAGGATAAATACCATCCGCCACAGGTGCGCTCATGCGCGTTCGGGCAGGATCCTTTTGGCTCTCATCTGCGCGCTGGCATTGGCGCTCTCCGGTTCGCTGCAGGCGTATGCTGCCAATCCCATGACTGATGAGATAGATGCGGCGCAGCAGAAATACGAAAGCGCCGAGGCGGCGCTCCAAGCGGCCGAGGAGAAGCTGGCATCCATCTCGGCAGAATACGGAGAGCTCTCAGATGAGGTTGATGCGCTCCAGACAGAGATCGATGCACTGGCAAGCCAGGTCCTGGAGGCGCAGTCCTCCATGTTGGAGGGGCGCAGCGCACTGGCGAACACGGCGGTGTATGAGTATCGTTCCTCATCGCTTTCCAATCTCTTGAGCTCCATCTTGGGGGCGCGCAGCTGGAATGAGCTTTCGCGCAATGTGGATTACGTCGAGAAGATCATGGATCAGCAAACGGCTGAGATCGCCCAGCAGCGCGAATTGAAGGACCAGTTCATGCAAGCGTCGAACAAGCTGACGGCGCAGAAGAACGAACAAGATGCGAAGCTTGAGGTCTTGAACAGCAAGCGCACGGAAGCGGCTGCGGTGGTGGAGGAAGCGGCGCAGTATGCTGATGAGAGCTCTGAGAAGCTGGCCGACCTGCGCCAGCAGACAGAGCAGTTCATCTGGAAATCCCAAGCGGCAGAAGAGGCCCCGGAAGAGGACCCGGAAGCCAATACCACCGAGCGCGAGGATGTGGTCTCTGACAATACGCCGGTCATCCCAGACCCCACGCCCACTCAGCCAAGCGGGGAGTACCGAACGGGCGTGGCGTCTGCCTATGGCGGCTCGTCAGACCCTTACACGCCCAATCCGGGACGTACGGCAACGGGAGCCATCTGCGATGATTTCTCCATGGGCGTGGCCATCCCCATGTCCATGCCGAATTTCCGCAGCTATTACGGGCGCACCGTGGAGATCGTCTACAATGGCATGACAGTGTATGCCACCGTGAATGATTGCGGCTCTATGGGCGGCGGCTCGCGTGCGCTGGATCTGCAACCCGGCGTCTTCAAGGCCTTCGGCTATGGGGATTGCTACGCGTGGGGCGTGCGCACGGTCACCTATCGCTTCCTGTAGGCATATCGTTCATCGCGAACGCGCCGTATTTCTGCGCTCGTGCGCGCTCAGACGCTTATAATCATCAACCGTTCGCGTTTAGATTCTAAGGGGATCAGATGACCATAGTCGAAGAGCTCGGCTCTTTGAAGAGCAGCGTGTTGGCAGACATCGCCAGCGCGCAGGATACGCAGGCCCTTGAAGCCATTCGCGTGGCGGTGCTGGGCAAATCAGGTACGCTCACAGCATACCTGCGCAACATGGGGAGCGTCCCGAAGGAGCAGAAGGCCGAAGTGGGGCGTGCGGTGAATGAGGCGCGAGAGGCTGTCGAAGCTGCTCTGGAGGTCGCGAAGGCCGATCTGTCAGCGCGCGAGCTGGCCGCCGCCATCGCTTCCGATGCCGTGGACGTCACGCTTCCGGGGCGTGCGCAGCAGATCGGCACGCGCCATCTCATCAACGGCATGATCGATGAGATATCGCAGGTGTTCTTGGGACTGGGCTACTCGGTCATCGAAGGTCCTGAGGTTGAAACCGATTATTACAATTTCGAGGCGCTGAATGCGCCGCCCGATCACCCCAGCCGCTCCATGCAGGACACCTTCTATGTGAAGGACCTCTCAGGCGAGAGCAGCGCGGTCAAAGGCGAATCAGATGTGCTCTTGCGCACGCAGACCTCAGGGGCGCAGGTGCATGCCATGGAGGACCGGACGCTGCCCATCTATGTCATAGCACCGGGCAAGGTCTATCGCCGCGACGTGGCGGATCCAAGCCATCTTCCGCAGTTCCATCAGATCGAGGGCTTGGTGGTGGATAAGGGGATCACCTTCGGGGATCTGAAGGGCACCCTGGATTTCGCTTGCAAGGCCATCTTCGGTCCTGAGCGTCGCACGCGGTTCCGTGCTCACTACTTTCCGTTCACTGAGCCCTCAGCTGAGGTCGATGTCAGCTGCGCTGTGTGCAACGGCGAAGGGTGCCGCATGTGCAAGGGAACCGGATGGCTGGAGCTTCTAGGCTGCGGCATGGTGGATCCCAACGTGCTTCAGATGAGCGGGATCGACGCGGAAGTCTATTCCGGGTTCGCGTTCGGCTTGGGAGTGGAGCGCGCCGCGTGCCTCAAATACAACGTGCCGGATCTGCGCATGCTGCTGGAAGGCGACATGCGGTTCCTCAGGCAATTCTGATAAGCGAGGTATGACTGATGAAGCTATCTCTCATTTGGGCGGCTGATTACGTTGACGTGCCTGCAGACACGCAGGCGTTTTGCGACCGCTTGGATCTCACTGGCACCGGCGTTGAGGGCGTTGAGAAGCTCGGGAGCGCCTTGGAAGGCGTTGTCGTGGGGCATGTCCTCACGTGCGCAGAGCACCCGGATTCTGATCACATGCACGTCGTCACCGTGGATGTTGGCGAAGAGGAGCCTCTGCAGATCGTCTGTGGTGCGCCGAACATCGCTGCTGACATCAAGGTGCCCGTTGCCACGGTGGGCGCCGTGCTTCCGAGCGCTGACGGCGGCTTCAAGATCAAGAAGAGCAAGCTGCGCGGTGTGGTCAGCTGTGGCATGTGCTGCTCTCGACGTGAGCTTGGCCAAGGCAATGACCATGATGGCATCTGGGTGCTCCCCGAAGACGCGCCCACGGGCATGGCGTTTTCGGAGTATCTGGGCCAAGGGGACATCGTGCTCGATCTGGAGATAACCCCGAATCGGCCTGATTGCCTGTCTGTGGTCGGCCTTGCCCGTGAGATCGGTGCCATGTATCAGACGCCTGTGGCATTTCCGCTCCAAGCTGATGCGGCGAAGCTGGATGGCTTCACTGCTGGGGAGCCCGTAGCGGACTCCGTTCAGCTCACGATCACGGATCCTGATCGCTGCCAGCGCTATACCGCGCGCATCATCGAAGGCGTGCAGGTGGGACCTTCGCCCGATTGGCTGGCAGAGCGGGTCATGGCTGCTGGTGCGCGTTCCATCAACAATGTGGTGGACGTCACCAACTACATCATGTTCCTCTACGGTCAGCCCCTGCATGCGTTCGACTATGACACCTTGAAAGGCGAAGACGGCACCGTGAAGGTGATCGTGCGCCCTGCTGAAGATGGCGAGGAATTCACCACGCTGGACGGCGTCGATCGGATCCTCACCTCTGACATGACCGTCATCGCTACGCCGAAGAGCGCTGTGGCGTTGGCAGGTGTGATGGGTGGCCTGTGCTCTGAAGTGGAAGATCACACGACCACCATCCTCTTGGAGACGGCCACGTTCAGCCGCGCTCACACCTCGCGCACCTCGCGCAACCTCGGTCTCATCTCCGAAGCGTCCATGCGCTATGAACGCGGTGTGGATGATGTGCCCATCGCTGATATCTCTGCTGCAGCTGCAGCGCTCATGGCAGAGGTCTGTGGCGGCACGGTGCGCCCGGGCATCGTGGATCTCTATCCCATCAAGTCAGAGCCCGTATCGCTCATCTTCCGCCCTCAGCGCTTCAACGCCATGATGGGCGCTGACATCCCCGTGGACTTCGTCGTGGATATCCTGGAGCGCCTCGGCTGTCAGGTGAAGCCTTCCGCAGAAGAGGGCGTGCTGGATGTGGTGGCGCCTACCTTCCGCCCTGACCTGGAGCGCGAGATAGACCTCTATGAGGAAGTGGTGAGGCTGTGGGGCATGGATCGCATCGCTCCTACGCTGCCAGCATCGCCTGAGCGCGTCGGCATGCGCGAGCGGTCAGAGGTCGTTCGCAGCATCGTGAACGATACCCTGCGTGCAAGCGGCATGAATGAGACCATGACCTATTCGTTCGTGGAGCCTGCTGATGTGGCGGCCATGCGCATGGACGGCCTCGATCTGGGAATGCCCGTGGAGCTTCTGAATCCGCTCAATGCCGATCAATCCGTCATGCGACAGACCATCCTTCCGGGGCTTTTGCGCTCGGTGTCCTACAATCAGCATCACGACACGAAGAACATCCAGCTCTATGAGATCGGCACGGTGTTCTCCACGGCTTCAGGCCGCAAGAAGCCCAAGGAGCGTACGCGGGTGGCGGGCGTGTTGGCTGGTGCCATGAGAGAGGATGGCTGGAATCAACATCAGGCGCCCTTCGACTTCTTCGACGGCAAGGGCATCGTAGAGAATCTGGTCCGCGAGCTTGCTCTGCCGAAGGTGCGCTTCAAGGAGCTCTCTGCTGAGGAGGCGCCGCAGCTTCAGCCAGGACGCGCAGCTCAGATGCTTTCGGGCGGTACGCCCATCGGTTGGGTGGGAGAGATACACCCGCTCGTGGCCGCTGCCTTCGACGCTGAAGCGCCTATCGTCGCATTCGATCTTGACATGGTGGCGCTTGAGAAGGCGTCACGTCCGGCGCGGGATTACGTGGATGTGCCCACGTTCCCCTCGGTCGAGGTGGATCAAGCATTCGTCGTGGCAGAGGACGTGACCCATGAGAAGATGGAGCAGGTCATGACCTCTGCGGGCGGAAAGCTCTTGGAAGAGGTGGCGCTGTTCGATGTGTATCGTGATGATGAGCGCGTGGGTGCGGGCAAGAAGTCCATGGCGTATCGTCTGATCTATCGCGCACCGGATAGGACGCTCACCACCGAAGAGGTGGACAAGGCGCACGCGAAGCTCGTGAAGAAGGTGCAATCAGCCACCGGCGCCGAAGTACGCGGGTGATGCATCGGCGTTGCGCATGCAATGCACTCATCTTTTTCGTTGCTTAGAGAAGGATGAGGCGCAGGAGGTCATCTGCTCCGATAGGTCATTTCGCCTCCGAACCAACAGCGCAGTGCAAGCACTGCGCACAAGGTTGGATTCACTTCGCTCATCCAACCAAGCTCTTTTGGATGTCTGTTATGCCCTTTGCATATCCATGCAAAGGGCATTGTCTTCACCTGTGCTGGCAGTTGCCAGCACCCACAAAGGAGCTGCATCGGGTCTCGTGGGTGCGGCCAACTGGTCAGACGAATGAATGCGCGTCGCATGGACGCACCACAAACTTCATCCATGATTAGGTTGCTGTGCTGTTAGTTTAGCGGCGGAGCAATCTATCAAGGGCAGATAACCTCTTGTGCCGCATCACTCGAGAGGATGTGCTGGCAGTTGCCAGCACCCACAAAGAAGATGCATCAGGTCTCGTGGGTGCAGCCAACTGGCCGCACGGATAAATACAATGGGTTTGTGCTTTGCGCAAACCCATAACATCCTTCAAAACGAAGGGCGCATGCCCTTCGTTTTGAGACCGTTGAACAGGCAACGCGGTCAGAACGTGACGCCGAAGGCAAGCGCCACGAAGCCCCAGAGGACGCCTGTGGCATACAGGACGGCAATGATGGCCACGTTCTGCTTCCAGTGATGATTCGTGCGCACGAGCACCAACAGCCCCACGCCAGCAGATACCAGAAGGCCTGCGAACATGGCCGGTGCGCCCAAGATGCCCTCAACGTAGAGATCTGCGATGACGATGGATGCAGCGCAATTCGGGATGAGCCCCACCAGGGCAGACCCGAAGATGGAGAGCACCTCATTGGAGGAGAGGAAGGCCCCCAGCGCATCTTCGCCCACCACCTCTATGATGGCGTTCAAGACCACCGTGATCAGGAAGATGAAGACCATCACCTGCAGGGTGTGCTTGAGAGCGGATATCAGGATGCCCTTCCAGCCATGGTCATCATGAGCATGCTCATGGGCGTGGTGCTCATGGGTGCAGCCGCGCGCACAGTCCTCAGCGTGCTCATAGACCAGCTCCGGCCGCTCAACGCATGTGGCGCATTCGGGACCGCAGCCGCAGTGGTCGTGTTCACAGATCTCATGGATCTTCAAGCTTTGGTTGTACCGGCGCGCCAAGCGCAAGATGGCGTCCACCAGAAAGCCCATGAGCATGCCGACGATCACCTTTGCGCCCATGATGGAGGCGATCTGGGGAAGGGGGACCCGCTCGGCCAAGAAGATGGGCAGCATCTCATCAGAGGTGGACAGGAACACAGCGAAGAGCGTGCCCAGCGTGATGACGCGCCCCGCGTAGAGCGTAGCGGAGACAGCAGAGAAGCCGCATTGCGGGACGACGCCCAGAAGCGCGCCGATGACCGGTCCTGCGGCCCCTGCATGCCTGATGGCGTCTTGGGTGCGCGTGCCCGTCTTGTGCTCCAGCCATTCCATCAGAAGATAGGTAAGGTAGAGGAAGGGGATCAGGTAGAGCGTGTCGGCCAGCGAATGCTCCAGCACGTGCGTGGCGATATGTGCGAATCCGTCCATGGACCTCATTCTATCGGTGCGCATCGGCGTTTTGTCCATCCGTTGACAAGCCGGGGCAAAATGGCGGTGCATTCGGTGCTATCCTTGAAGAGAAAAGTTGCATGTTTCTAACAGGAGCATCCATGGAAGCGCTGAGCCCGTTCGCATTCATCACCATCGTGACGCTGATCTCCGGAGCCGGGGGCACGGGGTTGGGCGGCGTGATAGGCGCTCTGTTCAACAGCGAATCCAGCAAGACCGTGAGCCTGCTTCTGGCCTTCGCGGGCGGCGTCATGTCCTCCATCGTCTGCTTCGACCTTCTGTCGGAGGCGGCAGAAGCGGCGAAGTCTGTCTTCGATGCGGGTGTTTGGGCGGTGGCCGCCGCCTTCATCGTAGGGATCATCGTGGTCTATGGATTGAACTTGGCCATTGACCGCAAGACGCGCTCAGAGGTGCCGCATACCAAAGCTCAAGAGCATCCGCAGACCCATGATGACATCGACGAGCTCATCCATGCGGACCACTTGAACGAGCATATCCGCAACAAGGATTCGCGCCTGTCGCTCGTGGTGGCGGGCATCGTCATGGCGTGCGCCATCGCGTTGCATAACATCCCCGAAGGCATGACCATCGGCGCCAGCTTCGCCATCTCCGATGACCTCATGCTGGGCTCAGGGATGATCATGGCCGTCCTGATCGGACTGCATAACATCCCCGAAGGCATGGCGGTGGCGGTCCCGCTCATCTCCGGCGGCATGGGGAAGGTGCGTGCCGTGCTGCTCACCACCCTCTGTGGCCTTCCCACGCTCCTGGGCGCGTGGTTGGGCTTCTGGTTGGGAGACATCGGGCCGTTGGGGCTGGCGCTGAGCCTTGGCTTCGCCTCCGGTGCCATGGCGTATGTGGTCTACGGCGAGATACTCCCCGAGGCCTATCTCATCTATCAGTCCAAAGCTCCCGCCTTCGCCGCCATGGCAGGCATCGTCTTGGGGATGGTGCTCATATTCGCATGATGCATCCGTGGTAAGATTGCGCAAATCTCTCAACGGGTAAGGAAGCGCATGAGCTCGCACTACGATCAGGGTTCCTCTCCACGCCGCTCGAATAGAGGCGCGCAGCGCCACGTCGATGCGCCTCCGGTGGGAGACCCCATCGATGTCGAGGTCCTCTTCGCGCATCCCGTGGAAGAGCGGGGCAAAGAACCGGGGCCGCCTGATCCGCGCACGCGGGTGGATGGCAAGAGCCAGGAGGATTTCGAACGCCTCTGCCAAGATATCGGACGCGGCGTGAGCCAGGTCTCCGATGCGCTGGCGCAAGGGCTCTCCGGGGCAGGGGACGCTATCGGGCATGCCATCGGACAAGCGGTTGAGGGGTATCGGCAGAATCAATCGCGCGCTCAGGAGAAGGCGGCGCTTGCTCGCCAGCAAGCGCTAATCAATGCCCGCTTCGGACGCATCTCATCGGTGCGCACCTCCGGCATCATCCGCTGTGCCATCGGTGGCTTGCTCACGCTCAGCTTCGGCACGGGTCTCATCGAAGAGCTCTTCTTGCTGGGATCCATGTCTGCACCCTCGTGGATCGCTGGCATGGCCTTCACCGCCGTGTTCTTCGGATTGTCGCTGGCGCTGCTTGCAAGCGGCATCCGTCGCATCAGAGCCGCAAGCGACATGGGAGACATCCGACGCATCATGGGGACGCGCGAGGCCATGTCCATCGCGGAGCTGGCTCATCTCATGGGACAGAAGCCGGCCAAGCTCGCCACGTCGCTGTCATACATCCTGAAGGGCCGCTTGCTTCCCCAGGGGCGCATGGATGATGAGCAGACCACGCTCATGGTGACCGATGAGGCTTATCAGCACTACCTTGCCCTGCGCGAATCCGAACAGCGCCGTCAGATGGAAGAGCGCGCTCGCCGCGCGCCGGGTCCGGCAGCACCGCCTTCGGGTGAGCCCGTCATCTCCTCTGAGGTTCTCTCTCCGAAGGTGGTGGCGTTCTTGGAATCTGGCGATGGCTACTTGCGCCAGATCCGTCAGTTGGATGTGGATATCAGCGATGAGGCAGTCAGCCAGCGCATCGTGAAGATAGAGGCCGTCGTTGGGCGCATCTTGGCGCGCGCGAAGGAAGAGCCTCAGGTGATCGACCAGCTGGGACGCTTCGTAGACTATTATCTTCCCACCACGGTGAAGCTCCTTTCGGCCTATGATGCGCTGGAAGAGCAGGAAGCGCCGGGAGACAATGTCCAAAGCTCGCGGCAGGAGATAGAATCCACGCTGGATGTGCTTTTGCAAGCCTATGAGAAGCTCTTGGATGCCACGTTCGCCGACCTCTCTATGGATGTCTCCTCGGAGATCTCGGTTCTGAACGTGGTGCTCGCGCAAGAGGGGCTTACCCAAAGCCCTTTCGATGCACCGATCGATGATATCCGCGATGCCCAACGGAAAGGATAGGCCATGACTGACGCCCTCTCGAACATCCCCGATGCACCCACCCCTGAGCTCACGCTCACGCCCGATGTCCAAACGGAGGCCATCACCGCTGTTGAAGCCGAGGTCATCCCCAGCCCCGCGGATAAGACGCCAGCGCTGGAGGATACGCTCACCGCTGAGGAGCTGGCGCAGGTGGACGCCTTCGCCCGCCAGATAGATGTCACCAACGCCACCACGGTGCTCCAGTACGGTGCGGGCGCGCAGAAGAAGATGGCGGATTTCTCCGAGAGCGCCTTAGAGCGCGTGCGCACCCAGGATCTGGGAGAGGTGGGGGATCTCATCGCGGGCGTGGTGGTGGAGCTCAAGAGCTTCGACGCTGAGGATGAGAAGGGCCTGTTCGGCTTCTTCAAGAAGCAGGCGAATAAGATGACCGCCCTCAAGGCTCGCTATGACAAGGCCGAGGCGAATGTGGATAAGATCGTGTCCGCCCTGGAGGGTCATCAGATGTCCCTCATGAAGGATGCGGCCATGCTGGATAAGCTCTATGACGTGAATCTCACCTACTTCAAAGAGCTCACCATGTATCTGCTGGCTGGCAAGAAGCGCCTCGAAGAGGTGCGCAGCGGCCAGCTGGCTGAGCTCACGGCGCAGGCGAAGGCATCTGGGCGCACCGAAGATGCGGAAGCGGTGCAGAAGCTGGAGGCGTCGTGCAATCGCTTCGAGAAGAAGCTCTCGGATCTGGACCTCACGCGCATGATCGCCATGCAGACCGCTCCGCAGATCCGCCTCGTGCAGAACAACGAGATGCTCATGGTGGAGAAGATCCAGACGACGCTCGTGAACACCATCCCGCTCTGGAAGAGCCAGATGGTGCTGGCGCTCGGCATCGCGAACAACGAGGCAGCGCTGAAGGCTCAGAACGCCGTCACGGATATGACGAACGAGCTGCTAAAGAAGAACGCCGAGAAGCTGCATCAGTCCACCACGGAGGTGGCGCGCGCCTCAGAGCGTGGCATCGTGGACATCGAGACGCTGCGCGCCACCAACGAGCATCTCATCCAGACCTTCGACGAGGTCATGCAGATCCAGGAAGAGGGACGCCAAGCGCGGGCCGAGGCGGAGGTGGAGATCCGCAAGATGGAAACGGAGCTCAAGCAGAAGCTCTTGGAAGTCCGCTAGGGCATGCCCATGGGTAAGGTTGCCGTGCTCACCGGCGGCGGGACCGCTGGGCATATCTATCCGGCGCTGGCCTTGGCCGAGCAGCTGAGGACAAGAGGGTGGGAGGTCTTCTATGCCGGCACGCCCTCTGGCATAGAAGCGCGTCTGGCACCGGAAGCGGGCCTTCCCTTCGAAGCCTTCGACGCCTCTGGGTTCGACCGGTCGCGCCCCTGGACGCTCATCTCGGGCGTCGCGCGCATCATGGCAAGCGAACGGGCGGCCAAGCGCTGGCTTGCGGATATCGGCGCCAGCGTGGTAGTGGGATTCGGCGGATACGTCTCAGTGCCGGTGGTGCGCGCGGCAGAAGCGCTTATGATCCCGGTGGTGGTGCATGAGCAGAACTCCGTCATGGGGCTGGCGAACAAGTCTGCGGTGCGCCATGCGCAAGCGGCGTGCCTCACCTATGAATGCACGCGGGCAGACATCCCCCACGGCGTGGGCGCGCACGTCACGGGCAATCCCGTGCGCGGTGCGGTCATGAGCGCGAAGCGGGATGAGGCCCGGTGCGCCTTGGGCATCCCTCTGGATGCCACCATGCTCCTCATCTTCGGCGGCAGCTTAGGCGCGCGCCACATCAATCAGGCCATCTGCGCCATGAAGGATGACCTCCTTGCGCGCGACGACCTCTACATCATGCATGTGAGCGGCCCCAAGGAGCTCAAGCGGTGCCAAGAGGCGCTTGCGCTCACGGGGAAGGAGCAAGAGCGCTATCGGCTTGTGGGCTATCAGGACCGCATGCCCGAAGCGCTGGCCGCAACGGATGCCATCGTTTCGCGCGCAGGCGCCACCTCTTTGGCTGAGATCTCCGCCAAGCGCATCCCGGCGGTGCTCGTGCCGTTCCCCTACGCCACGGCAGACCACCAGACCACCAACGCGCAAGCGTGGGTGGAATCAGGGGCCGCGCTCATGTTCTGCGATGATGACGTGGAGGGGGAGGACTTCAAGGAGGCTGTCCTCACGTTGGTGGATGATGCCCACGCCCGCGAAGCGATGCGCGCGTGCGCCGGCACCGCTGATTCGGTGCATGCGGCCGAGAAGCTGGCAGATGTGGTGGAAGGCGTCAGCTGCGCGAAGCAGTGAGATGCTCATCTTAGGTCTGGAAGCGCAGCCCTGCTAGAATACCAACGATACGAACACAAGCTGAGCCAAGGGGATGCATCCATGACCCGACCAGTCTCTGACAACGTCTACTTCATCGGCATCGGCGGCGTGGGCATGAGCGGCATCGCGCGCGTAGCCCATGACCAGGGCCTTCACGTGGAGGGCTCTGACCTGAAATCCAGCCGCTTCACCCAACCCTTGGAAGAGGCGGGCATCACCGTGCATATCGGCCATGATGCGTCCAACATCCCCGACACCGATCCCACCATCGTGGTCTCCACGGCCATCCTGGATGACAACCCAGAGCTCATTGCTGCGAAGGAGCGCGGGCTGAACATCGTCCGCCGCGCAGAGATGCTGGCGCATCTGGGGCGCGATCTGGACACCGTGGCCGTGGCGGGCACGCATGGCAAGACCACCACCTCTTCCATGCTGGCATCCACCTTCGACAAGATGGGCCTCTCGCCTACGTTCCTCATCGGCGGCATGGTGCGCGAATACGGGGCGAACTCGCATTCGGGGTCCGGTGGGTACTATGTGGTGGAAGCTGATGAGTCGGACAAGTCCTTCACGCATCTGTCACCGAAGGCCGTGATCGTCACCAACATCGAGCCGGATCATCTGGATCACTATGAGAACCTCCAGGAGATCTATGCGCAATTCGGTCAGTTCATTTCGCTCGTGCCCGAAGGGGGCCCGGTGGTGGTCTGGGCGGGCGATGAGAAGCTGGTGGAGGTGGCACGGGCGCATGCCGGGCGCGTGATCACCTACGGCTTCGAAGAGGACGCGGATGCACGTGTCGTGGATATCCAGCGCGAAGGCTTGGCCTCCCATTTCACGCTGCGGTTGCCCTCTGGGAGAGAGGTTGCGTCCACCATCCGCCAAAACCCTGGCGTCCATAACGTCTTGAACGGCGCGGCTACGCTGGTCATGGCTGATGCGCTCGGCGAAGATGTGGATGCGGCGGCCGCCGCTTTGGCGCAGTTCGCCGGCGTGCGGCGTCGGTTCGATCTGGTGGGGCGCGTGGATGAGGTGGATGTGGTGGATGACTACGCTCACCATCCCACGGAGATCGCTGCTACCATCAAGGCTGCGCGCGGGCTCGATTATCGCCAGGTGCACGTCATCTTCCAGCCTCATCGGTATTCGCGTGCGAAGCTGTTCGCAGAGGTGCTCCATGATGAATTCGGGCGCGCCTTCGACGATGCTGATACGGTCACCTTCATGGATGTCTATCCGGCAGGGGAGACGCCCATTCCCGGTGTTTCGGGCAAGACGTTCCTGAATGTGGTGCTGGACCATGAAGGGCATCCGCAAGCCGAATACGTGCCGCGCCGCTTGGACGTGCCGGCTCATGTGGCGCAGCTGGCTCGACCGGGAGATATCGTGCTCACGCTGGGAGCAGGGGATGTCACTGAGATAGGCCAGCTGGTCTTGGATGAGCTGGCCAGTCGTCAGCAGAGCGCGTAAGGAATCAAAGGGATCTGCCATGTCTGCGAATGCGAAGCACGCAACGCCTGTGCAGAAGCTGCTCTTGGATCCTGGCTTCGACGGCGAGGTCATGACCAAAGAGCCCATGGCGCGTCATACGTCCTATCGGATAGGAGGACCGGCCGCCTATCTCGTGCGGGCTGATTCGCCTTCGGCTGTGCGTCAGGTGATGGACGCGTGCGCCGAGGAGGGCATCCCGTGGACGGTGGTCGGGCGCGGGACGAACCTCTTGGTGTCTGATGCGGGGTACCCCGGTGTAGTGCTTGTCTTAGGGCGGGATTTCAAGCAGATCGGATGCAGCCCGGAGCGCGGTCGCATCGTGGCTGGAGGCGCGGCGCTGCTCTCTTCGGTCGTGCAGCTTGCCATGCGCGAAGGGCTCACGGGTCTGGAGTTCGCTGTGGGTACGCCGGGCACGATCGGTGGGGCCGTGCGCATGAACGCTGGCACGCGCGATGTGGGGATGGGCACGGTCGTGGATTCGGTGGTGCTCATCGATCCGGGAGAGGGCATCCATCGCGTGAGCGCCTCTGACATCCGCTGGGATTACCGCTCTACCTCCATTCCTGACGATGCTGTCATCGCCGAATGCGAGATTTCCATGGAAGAGTCCGATCTCATCCTCATCCGTGGGAGAATGGAAGCGAATATGGCGCGGCGCAAGAAGAGCCAGCCTTTGGGGCTGCCCAGCTGCGGGAGCGTCTTCAAGAATCCTGAAGGCGCATCGGCGGCGAAGATGATCGATGAAGCGGGACTCAAGGGTCGGCGCGTAGGTGGCGCGTGCGTGTCGGAGGTGCATGCGAACTTCATCGTGAACACGGGAGGCGCCACGGCCGAAGACGTGCGCCAGCTCATGGATATCGTAGGTTCAGAGGTAGAGAAGGCATATGGCATCAAGCTCCAGCCGGAAGTCAGGTTCCTCGGGTTCTAGCCGACACGCACCGGCGCGTCAGGGAACCGTGCGCCATGGCTCGCCCCGCTCTGCTGCTGCGCGAGCCGCCTCATCGCGCGCCTCTGCGCGTCCTGCGCGCGCTTCGCGCTCCTCTGGCGCAGCGCCTTCATCTCAGGTGCGCTCATCTGCGCGCATTCCTCGCTCATCCGCGCGTGCTTCGCGCACGCACCGCTCTTCTGGCCTGTCATCTCGCGAAGGCTCCATCAGCGCATCGTTTGCGCAGATGGCCGCTGGCGTGCCGCCCAAGGAGGCTGCTCCGGCGCGGGATGGCGCGTTCGCCGGTTCGAAGAGCATCAAGGAGATCCGCGCAAGCGCTGCTCGCTCTGCACGCACCTCCACGGCTCAGCGCGTGGCCAAGGGCGCACGCGTGCCCCTCATCGTCATCGGCATCATCGTGGCTGTCATCGTGGTGGCTGTCATCGCCTTGGCCGCCATCTCGAATACGGGTGCCTTCCGCATCCAGAACGTCAACGTGGAAGGGGCCGACCATCTCACCGACGAAGAGGTGTCGGCACTGGTCAAGATCCCTGAGGGGTCCACGCTGCTCAATGTGGACGTGGAGGGCATCAAGGCCAGCCTCGCTCGGGATTCATGGGTAGAGAGCGTGGATGTGAACCGGGTCTTTCCCGACACGCTTGAGATCGACGTCCATGAGCGCTCTGTGGGCGCCATCGTGGAAGTGCCCATCGGCACGAATCAGACCATCCAGCGCTGGGCGCTTGCCGAAGATGGGATGTGGCTCATGGCTATCCCTGACAAGGCGTCCGATGTGGGCCAGAAGATCTCGGATCGGATCTACGCCGATGCCGATGAGGTCCTGGCCATCAAGGGCGTGCCCTACGGGGTGGAGCCGAAGATCGGCGCCTACTGCACCGATGACTCGGTCTTGAATGCGCTGTCCATCATCAACGGGCTCACCACGGATCTGGCTGACAACGTGAAGGCTGTGACGGCTACGGATGAGGAATCCACCCTGCTCACGCTCAAGGACAACGTGGAGATCGCCTTCGGCACGGCTGACAACGTGCGCGAGAAGGAGCGCATCTGCAATCAGATCATGGAGGAGAACCCGTCGGTGGTCTACATCAATGTGCGCGTGCCTGACCGACCCACGTGGCGCGCTGCCTAGAGGCACCTCCACATATTCCCCACGAGAAAACGTTCGCCGGTTTGTTGCATTGACCCACGCATAATGTACAATTATCTTCCAAATGCGCGGATGCGTGCCATGAAGTCTGCGCCGAACCAAAACGGACCATGAACGCAGCAGCACTGGAGGATCAGATAATGCCAAACTTCTCAGGAGACCATCTGGCGGTCATCAAGGTCGTCGGCGTCGGTGGCGCCGGAACCAATGCGGTGAACCGCATGGTGGAAACGGGCGTCCGCGGCGTTGAATTCATCGCGGTCAACACAGACCATCAAGCGCTTCTCATGTCAGACGCTGACCGCACCATCCACATCGGCGAAGAGCTCACGAAGGGCTTGGGCGCCGGTGCGAATCCCGAAGTGGGCTGTCAGGCGGCCGAAGAGAGTCGTTCGGAGATCCGCGAAGCGCTGGCCGAGGCGGACATGGTGTTCGTCACGGCAGGCGAAGGTGGTGGCACCGGCACCGGTGCGGCTCCCATCGTGGCAGAGATCGCGCGCGAAGAGATCGGCGCGCTCACGGTGGGCATCGTCACCAAGCCCTTCGGCTTCGAAGGCCGCGTGCGCTGCAACCAGGCAGAGCAGGGTGTGGATCTGCTCTCCGGCAAGGTGGACACCCTCATCGTCATCCCCAATGATCGTCTGCTTGAGATCGTTGACAAGAAGACCTCCATGGTGGATGCGTTCCGCATCGCTGATGACACGCTGCGTCAGGGCATCCAAGGTGTGACGGACCTCATCACGGTCCCCGGTCTCATCAACTTGGACTTCGCTGACATCCGCACCGTCATGAAGGATGCGGGCACGGCCATGATGGGCATCGGGTTGGCAACCGGTGAGAACCGAGCGCTGGAAGCGGCACAGCAGGCCACGAATTCGAATCTTCTGGAAGCATCCATCCAGGGTGCTTCGCGCGTGCTCTTCTCCATCGCTGGCGGCCCTGACCTCACGCTGACGGAGGTATCTGATGCGGCTCGCACCATTGAGCTCTGTGCGGATGAGAACGCGAACATCATCTATGGCCAGATCATCGACGAGAACATGAAGGATGCGGTGCGCATCACCGTCATCGCTACCGGGTTCAACAGCGCACCCGCCCAGTCTTCCATGACGTTCGGGAGCCGCATCCCGCAGCAAGAGACATTCACGGCATCGGAGCAAACCTACACGGCTAGCGCTACCGCAGCTCCCATGCAAGCTGCCCCCACCACGTTCAGCACGCACCAGAATGGCGGGTATGCGGATGAGGATTACATCCCCGATTTCCTGAAGCGCCAATAGGGGATAGCCCGCACGGGATACGTGAACATGAGATTGGAACCAGCGCGCCTGAGCATCGTGGAAGATGGCTCAGGCGTTCGCTTCTTCACGGATGCTGCCCTCGAAGAGGCGTGCGGCGTGCGCATCGGGTTCACGGGTCGTACCGGTGGCAAGAGCCCGAAGCCCTATGAATCGCTGAATCTGGGCCGCTTCGCCGGAGAAGGCGAGGGCGCAGCGTTGCGCAACATCGCTCATCTCATGGATGTCGTCGGCGCTTCGCGCTCATCGCTCTTGAATCCCAAGCAAGTGCATGGCGTGGATATCGTCATGGTGGATGGCGCCGATCCGGATGCTTTGAGGGCGGCGCAGCGCGAGGCTGAAGCGGGGGCTGATGCTGTCGTGGTGGACGCGTCGGATGTGTTCGCGCTCTTGTGCTTCGCCGACTGCGTGCCTCTCATCATGGTGGCGCCCACGGGCGCCTTCGCTGTGGCCCATGCGGGGTGGCGCGGCACCTATGGGCGCATCGCATCGAAAACGCTTGGCGCTTTGGCGGATCATCTCGTGATCTGTGGTGCTTTCGCCCATCGCGAGGAAGCGGCCAGCGCATGCAACATCTACATCGGCCCCTATATCCACGCCGAATGCTTCGAAGTGGGTCAAGATACCTATGATCTCTTCGCTCTTGAGTTCGGCGCATGTGCGCTGGCCTCTGAGCGCCATGTGGATCTGGGTGGTGCGCTGAGAGAGGATCTGATATCTGCCGGAGCCGATGCGTCTCGCATCGCCGATGTGGGCATGTGCACGGCATGTCAGAGTGATGCCTTCTTCTCCTATCGAGCTGAAGGTGGGGTATGCGGACGCCACGGAGCGTTCGCCTTTCGGAGAGCAGGTCAGTGATGGGCATCGCGAAGCGGTATGTGCGCGAGCGCGCACGGGTGGATGAGGTCTGCCAGCATGAGGGGCGCAACCCCGATGAGGTGCTCCTTCTGGCCGTTTCGAAGACGGTCGATGTGGAGGGTGCGCGGGATGCCTATCGCGCGGGTGCACGCACGTTTGGCGAGAATCGCCCTGATGAGCTTGTCCGCAAGGCTGCAGCGCTCCCAGATGCGCATTGGCATTTCATCGGCAACATCCAATCGCGCCGCATCCCTGATATCGTGGCGCATGCCGATCTCATCCATTCGCTCTATCAGGCGCGTCATGCGCACAAGATAGATGAAGCCGCAGGCAAGATGGGCAAGGTCCAAGACGTGCTCATCGAAGTGAACGTCTCAGGGGAGGAGTCCAAGAGCGGCGTGGCACCGGAAGAAGCGCTCTCGCTCGTGCAGGAGGCGGCGGCGCTGCCCCATCTGCGCGTGCGCGGCCTCATGACCATGGCGCCGCAAGGTGATCTTCGCGCCGCGCGGGCAAGCTTCGAAGGGCTCAAGTCCTTGCATGAGCAGATCAAGGCCGCGCTTCCCGCTGATCAGGCGATCTCCTTCGACCAGATCTCAGCGGGCATGAGTGAAGATTGGAAAGAGGCCGTGGCGTGCGGTTCTACCATCGTGCGCATCGGACGGGCGATATTCAGCGAAGAGTTCGAATAAGTCAGCATATGATGCAGACAAATGAGGTTTAATGGTCAAGAACGCTGACAGGCATGTTGGCGGACGAAGATGAAGCCACGTATCAGCGCATCTTCGCTATCAGTCAGGAGTCAAGGCATGGCAAATACCAAGAGCGTGTTCGGTTCGATCAAGGAGAAGCTCGGACTGGAAGCACAACCGCAGACCGATGCGTATGACGAATACGATGAGTTCGAGGACTATGAAGAGGAATACGATGACTACGAGGACGAGGATCCCGGCTACAGCACGCGCTCTACGCGTGGGTCGCGCTCGTCGTTCAGCAACATCGGGCTTCCGCATCTGGTTTCGCGTTCTGATGCCGAAGAGAGCACGCGCAGCCGTTCCATCTCGCTGAACGCGAGCACCCCCTCCCGAGGTGGGCGCACCATGGTGGATTCGTCCTTGCCGCCTACCATGACGCCGGAGGGCACGGCAGCTGTCTCTGCTGCAGGCAATCGGCGCAGCGGTGAGGGCCTGGATTCCCTGTTCTCCTCCACAGCAAAATCGCGCACGGATTCGCCGTCTCTGCCCATCATCGGCGCAGCGGCCTCAAGCGTTGCTGGCAACCGCAAGCTGCAGGTCATCCGTCCTGTCACCTACGAGGATGCGGAGAACGTCACCACAGCCCTGAAGGCAGGGGATGTGGCAGTCCTTGCATTGGGCACCGTTCCCGAGGATCTCATGCATCGCCTCTTGGATTTCTCCTTCGGCGCCGCCAGCGCCCTTTCGGCTGCGGTGGAATGCGTCGGCCCGAAGGTCTTCGTTATCTGCCGGGGCGATGCGCTCTCTGAGGCTGAGCGCTTGAACCTCTCCTCGATGGGCGTCCTCTGATCATGGAGCCTGCCTTCGCTTGTGGGCGCATCTGCTTCATCGGCTGCGGCAAGATGGGCGAAGCCATGTTGGCTGGGTGGATGGCATCGGAAGATGATCGCATCCGCGCTTTCGCTTCCCGCGGTTTCGATGTGGTCGTTCCACGTGCGGAGCGCGCCGCAGAGCTAGCTGAGCGCTATGGCGTGCGCACCTTCGCGGATGCCTCTGAGGCGCCCTCAGATGCAAGCATCGTCATCGTGGCCGTGAAGCCGCAGATGATAGGGGCGGTGCTCCCGCTCATGAAGCGCTCTGCTGCCTTCGCGGCTACACCCCCGCTGCTCATCTCCATTGCTGCCGGGGTACCCTCATCTCGCTTCGAAAGTACGTTCGGCAAGGAGGCGCATGTCATCCGTGTCATGCCGAACATGCCGCTTCAGGTGCGCGCAGGTGCCACCGTGGTAGCGAAAGGCGCCTCTGCTACGGATGCAGAAGCGGCTTTCGTGAACGACCTCTTCGCTGTGCTGGGGGCATCCTTTATCGTGGATGAAGCGCAGATCGATGCTGCGTGCGCGCTCTCGGGTGGTGGGCCTGCGTATCTGGCTTATCTGGCAGAGTGCATGGCGGAAGCTGGGGTGCGTGCCGGGCTTGAGCCGCCGCTGGCAGAAGCGCTCGCGCGCCAAACGCTGGCTGGCACAGGTGCATGCGTGGCGCAGATGCCGGTGTCGCTGGCTGACCTGCGTGCTTCGGTGTGCTCTCCGGGAGGAACCACGCTCGCAGCCCTTGCGGCCATGCAGGAAGGCGGCTTTCAGGAAGCGGTCTTCGAAGGCATCGCTTCTGCCGTGCAACGAGCAAAGGAGCTATCTACATGTTGATGCGTCTCATCGTAGAAGTGGTGGATATCTACACGTTCATCATCTTCGTCTACGTGATCTTGTCCTGGATCCCCTACAAGCAGGGGATCTTGTCCAACATCGATGAGGTCTTAGGCAAGCTCTGTGACCCATATCTTGATCTTTTCAAGAGATTCATCCCTCCTATTGGAGGAATGGTGGACATATCGCCTATCATAGCCATTGTTGTTTTACAATTGGTCGTACGATTGCTCTACATGCTCTTCTGAGCGTGAGGGCGCATAGGGTGCCATGAAGGTTGTAGCTGAAGGGACGCAAGATGGCGATAACGGCAGAGGATATCCACAATCAAAGCTTCTCCATTGACCGCAAGGGCTACGATGTCGACGAAGTCGATGTGTTCCTGGAGCATGTGGCCGATGAGATCGATTATCTGAACGAGCGCATCGCTGAGCTTGAGGAAGAGCTCGAAGAGGCGCGCAATGCAGAGCCTGAGACCATCGTCGTCCATGAGACGGTGGAAGATGATCAGGTCACTGGCGAGATAGCCACCGGTCCCAGCGCTGAGATCTTGGCGGCCAAGGATGACCGCATCGCTGAGCTGGAAGCGCAACTGGCAGAGAAGAACGCCAACGACAGCGCCATATCCCAGGCGCTCATCATCGCACAGCGCTCGGCAGATGAGATCATCGTCAAGGCGAATGCCCAAGCCTCTGAGACCATGCAGGATGCGCGCGAAGAGGCTGATCGCATCATCAACCGTGCGAATGCTGACAGGCAGGACGTGCTGGATGCCATTCGCAAGCTCGAAGACGATCGCGAGGATACGCGCGAGGAATATGCTGACATCCTGCGGGACTTCATCGACGACGCTACGCGCAAGCTGAACGATCTGGGCTACGACGATGACATCGACTCCATCCCGGGCATCGGGCGCGACGCTGGCGAGATCGAGGTCATCTATGAAGAGGATGTGGCGGCGGATTACACCACGCCCGCTCCTGCGGCTGCCGTTGTGGAAACGGCAACGCCCGTTGCCAGCGTGTATGAGAAGGATCTCTCTGGCTTCGGCGATGTCGAAGATGATTTCGAGGATGTGGATTAGCCCACGCCTTCAGCTTTCCTGAGATGATGCTGGCCCCGCCTGTGGCGGGGCCTTTTTTGCGTGTATCACGGGGACGGAGGAAGTGTGTATCAGGGGGACGGAGGAGTGAGATGCGCGATCGCGCGTCTCACGCCTCCGTCCCCCTGATACACACTTCCTCCGTCCCCGTGATACACCCCTGCTACGCTCTTCCTGAAATGTACCTGAATGGGTCTGGTTGATTCTGTGATTTGACGCGAACACGTGTTCCGGCGCGTATAATGCGACGCAATGCAAAGTAGAAGCAAATATGCTGCGGACGACTATGCTGATGCTGGTTCAGCGATCAAGTTGAAGGCTTCTGAGCCTTTGTCTCCGAACGCCTTCGTGCAGATTCCCGTGGAAGAGCATCAGCAGCAGAATGCTGTCTACACGCCCGTTGCACGCCAGAAGAAGATGCGCGTTCCGCGCGGCGGCAGCGTCGAGCGTCCGGTGCAGCGTTCCCCGAAGAAGCCGACGCGGCCTGTCCACTACGATGAGCCTCCGGCAGCTCCCATGCCGCCGTCTTTGCATATCTTCCTAGAGCCTGATCCTGACGAAGAGCCTCTGCGCACTGAAGAAGAGCCCGATAGCCTGGCGCAGTTCGTCGCCAGCTTCCCTCGGATCCCCGATGGGTTGATCTTCCAGACGGATGATGGATCGGCGGATGGGGAAGAGGATGCAGACGCCGAAGGGTCCGATGACCGCACGGGCGCATCGGATCATGAGGACCGCTTGATCGGCAAGCGCGACAGAGCGCATGGCTATCAAGATGAGATCGGCGTCGGTTCGGCAGGGTCATCGCATGCACAGAGCAACATGCGGACACGCCAAGCTCCCAGCAACGAACGCGTGATGTCGGCAGTCAATCCGCGCTTCGAGAAGATGATCAGAGAAGCCGCCTCTCCGCGGCAGCGCTTCATGGACGCTCCAGCATCTCGCACGCCTTCGCAGGATCTGGATCGCATGCGCACGCAGGCCATATCTGGGCCGCTCGACCAGCAGCCTGGCGCTGCATCCCGTGCCTTCACCGGTGATCGGCGTTCTGGCATCAGTCCGAATCGCCCTCAAGGCCCTACCTCCTTCGGGCGCAATTCGCACCCGTTGCCTCCGCGCGGAGACAAGCAGATCAGCTACGTTTCGGTCGGCATGGCAGCGGGTGCGAACGCTCCGTGGCGCGCGGATGCACAACAGGCGTCATACATGCGCTCGCGCACGTCCTCATCGGGAGCGCATGGCTCTTCTCACGTGGCTCCTCCCGGTATGCGTCGCGCATCCGGCGCATCTACGCCCCGCTTCTCCTATGCTGCGCAGTCTTCCACCACGCCTCTCGGAAGCGCCGCTTTCCGAAAGGCTCCGTCCATTGCGCCCTCATCCATCCCCTCTCCCACCTCTGCTCCTCAGCCGCAGCCTGCTTCGTCGCTCGGGGAGCCGCTGGTGGATACGAGCGCCATCGAAGAGAGCACCATCTTCGATGAGCCGCCCATCTCCATCGCTGAGGGTATGAAGGATGCAGACAAGAGCCATAAGAAGGGACGCAAGCTCATCATCGTCGTGCTGATCCTCGTGATCATCGCCTTGGTGGGCGGCTTCGTCTTCATGAGCTCGCGTGGCGGCATCACCATTCCGGAGATAACCATCACCACCACTGATCATACGGGGACATCGGGTGCTGACGCCTCCAGCTCATCGGCGTCCGGCTCATCGGGGCCCACGCAGGAGTCAGCTGGCAGCGATGCGCCTGCAGCCAGCGGAGCCGGCTCGGTCATCTATCGCTACACGGCTAAGACGCCGGGCGGCATCGAATACAGCGTGGAGGAGAGCACCACCTTCGATGCTCAGGGCAATTGCACATTCACTACCATGCGCATGCAGTTCCCCTCAGAGCAGGCTGCCAAGGACTTCACGGACAGCCTTGCTCGCGACCTTGGGTCGAAATACACTCTGGATGACTTGAATGGCGCGAATGCGACGGTCACCGTCGATAACAGCGCGCTGGGCCTCAATCGCGAAGACTATGAGAATGCCCTGCGCTACAGCGTGGATGACCTGGTCATCCTGAAGAAGTAGGGGAGCGCCATTGCACTATTTCGCGGAAGACATCTGTTCGTATTTCTGATATCATGAAAAACACACATTCTCAAATGCACTGGTACTGGAAGAGGAGAATGCACTTTGCAGATCGGCAGGACAGTCACGACGCGCAGAAGGGTGCATCGAAGCGCCTCTGATCGCGCGCATCGTGTCATTCGCTCGAAGGTGACAGGGGCTTGTCTGCTCGTATCAGCAGTGGCGCTCGCTGTCTATGCTGTTCCCTGCTTCGCTGCCAGCATCTGGGATGAAGGCTTGGTCTCTCAACGCTCTGAGACGGTCTTCGCCGAACCCATCAATGACACTGCCTATCCGACTGATGTCGCTGCAACGGCTCAGGCTGCAGACGCAACGGAAGCCGATGTTGCTGCGGGCGCTTCTGCGGTGCGCGCCGCTTCCAAGGTGAATGCATCGGTCACTGAGACCACAGGTCCTGGCATCGCGCTGGATGATACCGCCGTCTCGGCAGCGAAGAAGCGCGTGCAAGCGGTGACGGCTGCTCAGGTGGAGCGGGACACGGTCATCGGCTCCATCGCTGCGGCGAAGCCCGCTGCTCCTGATCGCACGCTTGAATTGCTGACAGGCACCTTTGCGCTTCTGCTTGCACTCCTTTTCGGCATCTTGGGCACGCGCTCTATCGTCGTTGCCCGTCGCATGCGCGCTCGTGTCGCTGCTGCATCCTATGGACATGCCTTGAAAGCATGATGGCTCTCAAAGGACTTACATGACAAGCCCTGATCAAGACCTGATTTCCTTAGACGAGCTCTTCGCTGCCGTGGGTGTTGCGCCTCCGGTCGAAGAGAAGCCACGGAGCTCTCAGAGCCGCTCGCACAAGGGCGTTGCTCTTGATACCACAGAGCAAGATCTCTTGGCGGCCTTAGGCGTTGCGCATCCGGCCGCTGTGCAGAAGCAGGTCAGCGTTGCGGAATCCGTTGACGGCTCTGCCATGGACAAGCAGGAGCAGATCGAAGAGCAGAAAGATCGTGCTCGCCAGTGGAAGCAGGAGCTTGAGCAGGCAGAAGCTCAAGGTGCGGCTCCCCAGGAAGCACCCTCTCAGGAAGTCGCACCGCCGGAGGCGGTCACGCAACCTTTGCAAGCAAGCGTGTCTGCGCTTCCTGATGTCACGGGCAGCTCCATCCAGCCATTCAGCGTTGGATCCAGCACCGGGCGCATCGGGGTCTTGGAAGGGGCGTCAGCACCGCAGCTCTCTTCCATGCAGCAACCGGCTTCTCAGCCGGTAAGCGCATCCCAGACAGGCTCAACGCTCCCGCAGCCGGCAGTGCATTCCTTCGTGAAGCAAGTTCCCCATCAGCAATCGGGCACTGCGGGTTCCCAGCCTGATCCTGGGGCTGCTCTGCAACCACAGCAGGTCCCGGGTGGCCATGGGGGCGCTTCTTCAGTATCGCAGCTTGGGCCTGTGGCGCAGCCTCTTTCAGGTTCGCAGCCACAACCATCTTCAGGCTCTCAGCCGCAATTCGCTCCCTTCCCTCCTGCAGGTGATATAGGGAACCTGCAGTCGGTGGAGCAGCAGGTTGCTCAGGAGGCTTCTCATCCGGCACCTCCCACTGGTCGTCCTTACTTCCAACCCGGTGTTCAGCCGGTCGTGCCCTCATCGGCGCAGCCCATCCCCCAAGGCTTCCAACATGGTCCTGCTCGCGCGTGGCAGCAGCCTGCAGCACAGCAGAGCGCTGTTCCGGCACCTCAGACGGAGCATGCTTCCTCGGGAGCTGCGCCGGTGCAGCCGCTACCGTCGCAAGAGCCTGTGTCGCAAGAGCCGCAGGCTCAGGCGCAAGGGTCGCAGCCACAGGGTCAGCCTGCACAGCCAGCACCCCAAGAGCAGACAGTGCTGCAGCCTTTGCAGGGAATGCAGCCATCGGAGCAGACAGTGCAGCGCGCCGCCCAAGAGCAATCGGCGCAACCGCAGGCTGCAGAGCAGGATGCCAAAGAGACCGCTCTGGTCGAAGGCGCATCTGTCGTACAAGAGCAGCCTCCAACGCAGGCAGGCACCCCGCTGCCGCCTTTGGTGCCGCGTCCTGGTGCATATGCACCTTTGTCGCAGTCTCCAGGGCAAGCGGCGGGCATGCCGGCTATGCCGTTGGCTTCGATGCCTCCTCAAGCGGCCACGCCTGGGTTCGCACCATCAGTTCAGGAGCCCACGCAGCCTGATGCGCTCGAAGAGCTCGAGCGCGAGACGAGATCCTCCAAGCTCTCTCATATCGTGGGCGGCATCTTGATCGTCATCGCCATTGCCTGCGTTGCCATTGCCGTCTGCTTGCTGACAGGTGTCATAGACCTTTCGGCCCTCAATGCCGATCGTTCCGCATCCGTGGCAGAGCAGACAGAACAGCTCTCGGGCCAAGCTGCACCCAGCGCAACTTCGAGTGACTCTTCTTCTGCTGAGGGGCAGGCTACCATGACCTCTCAGTCGGGAAGCAAATCAGGTGATGTGGTCTATGCCTACGTTGTGCGCGGCGTGGATGGCGGTACGCACGAGGCCATCGAGACAGCGACGTTCGGCGACGATGGGAAGCTGGTTTCAAGCAAGCTGGAGATCCAGACGGATTCTCAGCTTGATTCCGAGAAGCTGTTGGATCAGCTGAAGCAGGAGTTCGGAGAGAGCTTGACCGAGAGCTCTGCTGGTGAGGATAAGGTCGTCTGCACGGTCGTGCTGCCTCGGGATGACCTGGACCGGGATTCTTACACCGAATTGCTCTCCACGAACGCTCCCGAATTCAAGATCATTTCCTCGTAGCAATCCCTGTGAGTGCCGACAATGGAGATCAGACTATCACCCCCCGTGGGTGCCGGCAACTGCCGGCACATTTCCAATACAATGGGTTTGTGCGTTGCACAAACCCATAACATCCTTCCTTCATGGGGTGATGGAGGCACTCGGGTTTGGCATCGGACTGCGAAAACCGTGGTGGTATATACCACGGTTTTCTTGTCCTGCTGAATCACCCTCGACCCCCATCACCCCATTCGGTTTGATGGTTCTTTATTGATAGGCCGCAGATCCTGCGGCAGCTCCTTTCAGGAGTCGCGCACAGGATCTGCGGGCGCCTAGCAGGTACCTGTTGCTTGATCTTGCTTGTTGCTCTTTTGGTTGATGTGGGTGCGGCCAACATGCTTCAGGATCGGGGGACATTCCGTAGATGACGCGTAAGCGGCATTTCCCAGAGATGAATCAGATTGCCGTGGGTGCCGGCAACTGCCGGCACGAGAACAAAACAATAGGTTTGTGCTT
>CANODU010000007.1 GCA_947565185.1 uncultured Eggerthellaceae bacterium
GCATCAGCTGCATGATGATGGATGCGGTGATGTAGGGCATGATGCCCAGCGAGAATACGGAGAAGTTCGAGAGCGCACCACCGGTGAACAGATCGAGCATGCTCATGGCAACGCCTGAGGACTGATAGGCAGTGGCGAACTCATGGAACGGGATGCCCGGCACAGGGATGTATGCACCGAACCGATAGAGCGCAAGGATAGCCAGCGTGAAGAGGATCTTCTTCCTCAGCTCTGGAACCTTGAACGCGTCGATGATGGAACTTAGCAAGGCTCTTCGACCTTTCCTCCCGCAGCCTCGATCTTAGCCTTGGCGCTGGCAGAGATCTTGTCCACCTTGACCGTGAGCGCCTTGGTGATCTCACCGTCGCCCAGGATCTTCACCGGATCATCGGTATGCTTGATGATCCCCTTCGCCTTCAGCGTATCGCCATCCACGACCTCGCCGGCATCGTACTTCGCATCCAAGCGGCTGACGTTCACAGCCTTGTATTCGATGCGATTGGGGTTGCGGAAGCCGGGCAGCTTCGGCAGACGACGAGCCAGAGGAGTCTGGCCGCCTTCGAAGCCCGCGCGCTTGCCGCCACCAGAACGGGACTTCTGACCGTTCATGCCGCGCCCAGCCGTCTTGCCGGTGCCCGATGCAGGGCCACGACCAACGCGCTTGCGGGCCTTCGTAGAGCCCTCTGCGGGCTTCAGATCCTTGATCTCCATTATCCAACCTTCCTTTCGCCCTGGATCGCCAGGACTCGCTTGTGCTTATGTGATGCGGTCTGAACCAGCCTGAGGTAGGTGAGCTTAGAGCTCCTCCACCTCGACCAGATGCTTGACCTTGAAGATCATCCCGCGAACGCTCTCGTTGTCAGTCAGTTCGCGAGATTTGCCGATGCGGCCAAGCCCCATCGCGCGAAGCGTCTGATCCTGGTCCTTGGGCTTGCGGATCTGGCTCTTGACCTGGGTGACGCGAAGCTTCTTCTCAGCCATCTTCTACTTCTCCTTCCGGCCGAACATCTCATCAACCGTCACGCCACGACGCTCTGCCACCTGCTCCGGGCTCTCCATGGCCTTGAGGCCCTCTGCAGCAGCCTTCACGATGTTCATGGCGTTGCTGGTGCCGAGAGACTTGGTGATGACGTTCTGCACGCCGGCCAGCTCCATGATGGCGCGGACCGGGCCACCGGCCATGACCCCGGTGCCGGGCACAGCTGGCTTGATGAGAACGCGACCAGCGCCGAATTCGCCGATGATCTCATGAGGAACGGATTTCTCGTCGGTGATGGGCACCGTGAACATGTTCTTCTTAGCGTCTTCGGTGCCCTTCTTGATGGCGTTCGGGACCTCTTGGGACTTGCCCAGGCCAACGCCCACCTTGCCCTTGCCGTCTCCCACCACGACGAGCGCCGTCAGCTGCATGCGACGGCCGCCCTTGACGGTCTTGGAGACGCGATTGATGGCGACGACGCGCTCTTCGAGCTCGGGTACTGCTTTGTCCTGTTGTTTACGAGCCATGTGCTTCTGATCCCTTCTAGAACTTCAGTCCCGCTTCGCGGGCCCCGTCTGCTACGGCCTTGACGCGGCCATGATAGAGATTGCCACCGCGGTCGAACACGACCTCGGTGATGCCAGCCTCCACGGCCATGGCTCCGATGATGTTGCCCAGCTTCGCAGCACCCTCCACGTTGCCCGGCTTGAGGCCAGACTCCTTGAACTTCTCTCCCATGGTGGATGCGCCGACGATGGTCTTGTGTGACACGTCGTCGATGACCTGAGCGTAGATGTTGTTGTTCGAGCGCGTCACGCACAGGCGCGGACGAGCCGCCGTGCCGTTGACCTTGCCGCGAACGCGACGATGACGGCGGGCAAGTCCTTTCTGGCGCTTGAGAACTGATTTCTGCATGTTGATAGCTCCCTTTCGAATGCCTTTTGCCGGCTTATTCCTTGCCAGCCTTGCCAGCCTTGCGGCGTACGTATTCACCTTCATAGCGAATGCCCTTGCCCTTATACGGCTCAGGCTTGCGCCATTTGCGGATATCCGCTGCGATCTGTCCGACCTGCTCCTTCGAAGCGCCGGAGACGACGATCTCGTTCTGAGAGGGCACCTCGAAGGTGATGCCCTCCGGTGCCTTCACGAGGACCGGATGGGAGAAGCCAAGCTGCATCTCCAGGTCGCGGCCCTTGAGGGTTGCGCGGTATCCCACGCCCACCAGCTCCAGCTTCTTGGAGAAGCCCTCGGACACGCCCTCCACCATGTTGTGGAGCAGCGAGCGCGTGAGACCCCAATAGGCATTCGTCTGACGCTCTTCGTTAGCGGGAGTGACGATGATCTCCTCGCCTTCTTGCTTGATGATCATCGTGGGTTGGAAGGTGCGCGAAAGCTCGCCCTTCTTGCCCTTGACGGTGACCGTGGTGCCGTCGATCTTCACTTCAACGCCGGAAGGAACGGCCACGGGCATCTTACCGATACGTGACATCTCTCTTCGCTCCTTCCCTTACCAGATGTAGGCGATGACTTCGCCGCCCACGCCAGCCTTGCGTGCGTCGCGGTCGGTCATGACCCCGCTCGAAGTGGATATGATGGCAGTGCCCAAGCCGCCCAGAACGCGGGGCAGGTCCTCCTTGCCCGCGTAGATGCGAAGACCGGGCTTGGAGATCCTCTTGATGCCCTTGATGGTCTTCTCCTTCTTGGGACCGTACTTGAGCGTGAGCTCCAGCGTGCCGCGCGGCTCGCCGTCGATCACCTCATAGCCTTGGATGTAGCCTTCCTTGTCCATGATGCGCGCTATCTCCACCAGCTTCTTGCTCGTGGGCATAGACACCGTATCATGACCTGCAGTCTGTGCGTTACGCAGGCGCGTAAGCATATCTGCAATGGGGTCGGTCATTGTCATGGTGAGCTTCTCCTTAAACTCGCTTGCTTGTTCGACATGCCGGTTCGAATCGGACACCCATAGCGCCCGCGCCTGGCATGCAAGAACCTCTTCGTGGCCCTGGACGCCTTACCAAGATGACTTGGTCACGCCGGGCAGCTCGCCTTTGTTCGCCAGCTCGCGCAGGCAGATGCGGCACAGCCCGAACTTGCGATAGTAGGCACGCGGACGACCGCAGCGATTGCAGCGGTTGTGTTGGCGCGTGGAGTACTTCGGCTCGCGCTTGGCCTTGGCGACCATTGATTTCTTTGCCATTCGTTTCCCTCTTTCGTATCTGCTCTGAAAGATGATGTGCTATTGGGCTATTCGCTCTTGAACGGGAACCCGAGCGCCTTGAGCAGCGCGAAGGCGTTCTCGTCGGTCTTGGCTGAGGTGACGACCGTGATATCCATGCCGCGCGTGCGGTCGATCTTGTCATAGTCGATCTCAGGGAAGATCAGCTGCTCGGTCACGCCCATGGAATAGTTGCCACGCCCATCGAAGCTCTTCGTGGACAGGCCGCGGAAGTCGCGAACGCGAGGGATGGCGGTGGCGAGCAGCCGGTCCAAGAACTCCCACATGCGGTCGCCACGCAGCGTCACCTTGCATCCGATGGCCTGGCCCTCGCGGATGTGGAAGCCTGCGATGGACTTCTTCGCACGCGTGACCATGGGCTGCTGGCCAGTGATGACGCGCATGTCGTTCATAGCAGCATCCAAGAGCTTCGCATCTCCCGCAGCCGCACCCACGCCCATGTTCACGACGATCTTGGAGAGACGAGGCACCTCCATGATGTTCTGGATCCCCAGCTCGGATTCGAGCTGAGAGACGATCTCTTTGTTGTACTTCTCTTTGAGTCGAGGCATATCTGCCATCTCATCAACCTTTCTGTTGGTTTGAACCCAGGATTTCCGACCCTGAGTCCCTCAGTCCCCTGAGGGCCAAATGACCAGCGCTCTGCTAGTCGATATCCTTCTGACACTTCTTGCATACGCGATGCTTCTTGCCATCCTCGATGCGATGGCCCACGCGCGTGGGCTGCTTGCACTGAGGGCACACGAGCATGACATTGGATGCATGCAGCGGCGCCTCGATCGAGGAGATCCCGCCCTGAGGGTTTGCCTGGGTGGGACGCATGGCCTTCTTCGCGATGTTGATCTTCTCCACCACCACGCGCTCGGATTCCGGGATGGTGCGCAAGACCTTGCCCTCTTTGCCGTTGTCCTTGCCCTTGATGACCTTGACGGTGTCACCCTTGCGGACGTTCAAGACATTGCGCTTCGTCTTCGTTGCCATTATCTTCGACACCTCCCCTACAGCGTCTCAGGTGCCAAAGACACGATCTTCATGTAGCGCTTGTCGCGCAGCTCGCGGGCAACGGGCCCGAAGATGCGCGTGCCGCGCGGCGTGCCGTCGTTGTTGATCAGCACGCACGCGTTCTGATCGAACTTGATGTAGCTTCCATCGTCGCGGCGCACTTCCTTCTTCACGCGCACGATGACGCAGCGCACGACTTCGCCCTTCTTGACTGCGCCGTTGGGCATGGCCTCTTTCACGCTGCAGATGATGACATCCCCAAGCCCTGCATAGCGGCGCTTCGAACCGCCCAGGACCTTGATGCATTGCACCTTGCGAGCGCCGGAGTTGTCCGCAACGGCGAGCATGGATTGCATTTGGATCATTGCTATTCGTCCTTACCTTCCAAGGCAAAAGCGCAAGCGCGCTATTTCGCCTTCTCCACTATCTTGTAGAGGCGCCAGCGCTTCATCTTGGAAAGCGGACGCGTCTCCATGATCTGCACGGTGTCACCCACCCCAGCGGTGTTCTCCTCATCGTGGGCGTGGTACTTCTTGGTGGACGTGATCATCTTGCCGTAGATGGGATGGGGCTTGCGCTCCTCCACCGACACCACGATGGTCTTGTCATTGGCGTCACTGACCACAACGCCCTGACGCACCTTGCGAAGGTTCCTTGTCTGTTCCATCTGCTATCCCCTCCTACGCGCTCAGCTCTCGAGCCCGCATCTCAGTGAGGATGCGTGCGATGTCCTTCTTGACCTGCTTGACGCGCGCAGTGTTATCAAGCTGGCTGGTTGCCATCTGAAAGCGCAGATTGAACAGCTCCGCTCGCGCGTCTTTGAGCTTGCCCGCAAGATCCTCTTGGGAAAGCTCGTGGATCTCTGATGCTTTCATCTATTCCTGCCCTTCCGTCTCACGCGTGACGATCTTGCATTTGATGGGCAGCTTGTTGGTGGCAAGCCTCAGCGCCTCGCGCGCTGTCTCGTCGTCAACGCCGTCGATCTCGAACATGATGCGGCCAGGCTTCACTACAGCCACCCAGCCCTCCGGATTGCCCTTGCCCGAGCCCATGCGCGTCTCAGCGGGCTTGGAGGTGATGGGCTTGTCCGGGAAGATGGTGATCCAGACCTTGCCACCACGCTTCATATGCCTGGTCATGGCGATACGGGCAGCTTCGATCTGACGGTTGGTGATCCAGTGGGCTTCCTGAGCCTGCAGGCCGTAGGAGCCATGGTTGAGGCGCGTGCCTCCCTTGGCCTTCCCCTTCATGGAGCCGCGCTGGACCTTGCGGTGCTTAACGCGTTTGGGCATCAGCATTAGTTACGCCCCCTGTCATTGCGGCGGCGCGGCGGCCGAGAGGGCCCTTCGAGCGCCGGGTTGTTCATCTTCTGGTTCGGCATGACCTCGCCGTGGTAGACCCAGACCTGCACGCCGATGGCGCCCATCTGGGTGTTGGCGGTGGCGAAGCCGTAATCTATCTTGGCGCGCAGCGTCTGCAGTGGCACGCGACCTTCGCGGTACCACTCGCGGCGGCTCATCTCAGCGCCGCCCAGACGACCGGAGCACTGGATGCGGATGCCCTTGGCGCCGGACTTCATGGCGGACTGGACTGCCTTGCGCATGGCGCGACGGAAGGCAACGCGGCCCTCCAGCTGCTCAGCCACGGATTGAGCGACGAGGGTTGCGTCCAGTTCAGGGCGCTTGACCTCTACCACTTCCACGGACACGGTGCCGTTGGCGATCTTCTCCAGATCCTTGCGAAGGGCATCGATCTCAGAGCCCTTCTTGCCGATGACCACGCCAGGGCGAGCCGTGGTGATGATCACCTTGATCTTATCCCCGGCGCGCTCTATCTCGATCTGGGAGACAGCGGCGCGCTTCAGGCGCTTGTCCAGGAACTTGCGGATGGCAAGGTCATTCTCCAACGTTTCCGCGTAGTTCTTGTCAGCGTACCAGCGGCTGCGCCAATCCTCTGTGATCCCCAGGCGGAAGCCTGTGGGGCTTACCTTCTGACCCATGCTAGGCCTCCTCTCTTGGAGCAACGATGATGGTGATATGGCTCGTGCGCTTGTTGATGCGGCTGGCAGAGCCCTTGGCGCGCGGACGGATGCGCTTCAGGGTGGGACCTTCGTCCACATAGGCCTTCTTCACGACCAGCGTGGACGCGTTGAGCTGGTTGTTGTGCTCAGCGTTGGCCACTGCGGAATTGAGGACCTTCTCAACTGTCTCTGCGATGCCACGATTGGTGAATGCGAGGATCTCCCGAGCCTGCTCCACGGACTTGCCGCGGACCAGGTCTACCACCACGCGGGCCTTGCGGGGAGAGACACGCACATACTTCGCCTGTGACTTGACTTCCATCTTCTCCCCTCCTTATTTCTTGCCCTTGTCAGCCGAATGGCCGCGGAAGGTGCGCGTAGGCGAGAACTCCCCCAGCTTGTGGCCGACCATGGATTCGGTGATGTAGACCGGGACATGCTTGCGACCGTCATAGACGGCGATGGTGTGACCGACCATCTCAGGGAAGATGGTAGAGGCCCTGGACCAGGTCTTGATGACTTCCTTTTCGCCTGCCTCGTTCATCTTCTGGATCCGACCGAGAAGGCGCGGCTCAATGAATGGGCCTTTCTTCAGACTTCTGCTCATTTCTCTCCTAAACTCGGTTACTTCCGGCGACGACGGATGATCAGGCGGCTGGAAGCCTTCTTCTTGTTGCGGGTGCGGTGACCCTTGGTGGGAACGCCCCAAGGAGTGACCGGGTGACGACCAGAGGTCTTGTTCTTGCCCTCACCACCGCCGTGGGGATGGTCAACCGGGTTCATGACCGTGCCGCGAACAGTAGGACGGATGCCCTTCCAGCGGTTACGGCCGGCCTTGCCGATCTTGATGTTGGCGTGTTCCGCATTGCCCACTTCACCTACCGTGGCACGACACGTGAGCAGGACGCGGCGCATCTCAGAGGAGGGCATGCGGAGGATGGCGTACTTGCCCTCCTTGCCCATGAGCTGGATGGAGGTGCCAGCAGAACGAGCCATGGAAGCACCCTTGCCCGGCTGGAGCTCAACGCAGTGCACCAAGGTGCCCACGGGGATGTTCTCCAGCGGCAGCGCATTGCCCGGCTTGATATCAGCCTCAGGGCCGCTCATCACCGTATCCCCCACCTTGAGGCCCTTGGGATGGATGATGTAGCGCTTCTCACCATCAACATAGTGGAGCAGCGCGATGCGCGCAGAGCGATTCGGGTCATATTCGATGGTGGCCACCTTAGCGGGCACGCCATCCTTGTTGCGCTTGAAATCGATGATGCGGTAACGACGCTTGACGCCGCCACCCTTGTGGCGCGTGGTGATGCGCCCGTTGTTGTTGCGACCAGCCTTGTTCGGCTTCTTGGCCAGAAGCGATTTCTCAGGCGTCGAGGTGGTGATCTCCTCGAAGTCAGAAACCGTCTGGAAGCGCCGGCCTGGGCTTGTCGGCTTGTATTGCTTGACTCCCATCCAAACGTACCTTTCTAGCTTCTTCGGCCCTTGATGGCGCGCCTCTCCGCACTCCAAAGGCCTTCCTTCATACCGTGGCAAGACGATGGCTCAACAGGCGAGGATGGAGGCTCCTGCCTGCGACTCCGCCTTACCACGCGTCCGGGTGTGTCCATAGACGCACAGACGCAAGCGAAAAGTTTACCACAGGCTCATCGATCTTTGACCAAGCATTTCGCACTTCTTCCGATGAGATCCGTGCGTCCTGCTCGCTTGAGCGCCTCGCGCACGAGGCGTGCGTTCTTGGGATTGCGGTATTGGATGAGCGCGCGCTGCATGGCCTTCTCATGGGGCGAGCGCGCCACGTAGACCTCTTCCCCGCTCAGAGGGTCGATCCCTGTGTAATACATAGCCGTGGAAAGCGTGCCGGGCGTGGGATAGAAGTCTTGCACCTGCTCAGGGTTATAGCCCATATCGCGTACGAACTCTGCCAGCTCTATGGCATCTGAGAGGGTGGACCCAGGATGCGACGACATGAGGTACGGCACCAGGTACTGCTTCTTGCCTGCGCGCTTGGAAAGCTCCCGGAACCGCTTGGCGAAGCGCTCATACGCGCTGATCGGTGGCTTGCCCATGCGCGTGAGCACGCCTTCGGAGACGTGTTCCGGCGCTACCTTGAGCTGACCCGACACATGGTGTAGCACGAGCTCTTCCAAAAACGACGGATCATCATCCAGCATGGCGTAGTCATAGCGCACGCCTGAGCGCACGAACACCTTCTTGATGCCCGGCAAGGACCGGAGCTTGCGCAGGAGCTCTGTGTATCCCTTCTGATCCACGTGCAAGTTCTTGCAAGGCTCATATCCCAGGCAACGACGATCGGTGCAGGCCCCCGCCTTGGATGCCTTCGGGCACGCCTCCACGCAGAAGTTCGCTGTGGGACCTCCCACATCATGGATGTATCCTTTGAAGCCTGGCTGTTGGATCAGCATCTTCGCCTCATCCAGAACAGAATCATGGCTGCGGGCAGAGACATGCCTGCCCTGATGGAACGTGAGCGCACAGAACGAGCATTCTCCAAAGCATCCGCGACTGTTGGTGAGCGAGAACTCGACTTCGGCAAGCGCAGGCACGCCTCCCGCTCCGTCATAGGAGGGGTGCGCGCGCCGCATGTAGGGCAGCCGATAGACCGCATCCATCTCTGAAGTGGAAAGCGGCTGCGCCGGCGGATTCTGCACGACGAATGTCCCTTGTGGGTACGGCTCCACCAGCCGCTTGCCGCTTAAGGGATCCGAGTTTCGGTACTGGATGGCGAAGCTCTTCGCAAAGACCTCCTTGCCAGCGTCTCCCTGAAGGTCATCCCAGGAGGGAAGCATCTCCGCATCATAGACATGCTCCAAGGAATCCGCCACGAAAGCGGTCCCATCCACGAAGGTGATGTCCTTGATGGCAAGACCTGCTGCCAGCGCATCGGCCACCTCTATGATGGAATGCTCGCCCATGCCGAAGGACAGAAGATCAGCACCGGAATCCAAGAGCACAGAGCGCATCAGAGAATCAGACCAATAGTCATAGTGTGCGAATCGGCGCAGCGAAGCCTCGATGCCCCCGATGATGATGGGCGCATCGGGATAAGCGCGACGGATGAGCTGGCTATAGACGATGATAGCCCTGTCTGGCCGATGTCCCATGACACCCCCGGGCGCATAAGCGTCGCGACGGCGTCGCTTCTTGGCGACGGTGTAGTGATTCACCATGGAATCCATGTTGCCCGCAGAGACCAGAAAGCCCAAGCGCGGAGGCCCGAACTCCGTCACGGATGCAGGATCTTCCCAATCAGGCTGCGCAAGGATGGCCACCTTGTAGCCTTCTCGCTCCAGTAAGCGGCTTATGATAGCCGTGCCGAACGAGGGATGGTCCACATAGGCATCCCCCGTCACATATACAAGATCAGGCTGCTCCCAACCCGCCTGACGCATCTCGTGCGCAGTGATGGGAAGGAAGCCATGCGGCTCCATCAAGGCTCTTACGCATCAGCTTTCGGTTCAGACGGCGTTGCCGCAGGATTTGTAACCTCTATCTCAGCCTTGGCGACCAGGTCGTTGTTGGCCTTCAGGCGCTCGGCTGATTCGCGCAGCGCGAACATATGCCCTGCCGTCTCTGCCTGCTTGATCATCTGCTGCGGATTCATCTGCGGATTCATGGCACGGCACGCCTCGATCAGATCCTCTTCGGTGATGGACATGCCCTCATGGCGGAAATAGGCATCCAGCGCGAATCCCTGAGTGAGCATCTGGCGCACCTGGAGCATCAGCATCATGCCGAACTGCTGCTCTCCGCCGTTCTGCTCCACGAACTGATCCCACGTCATGCCCTGCTGCTTGAGATCCATGCGAATGTTGGCCACCATCTGGTCGCGCATATGCTCATAGACCTCATCGGCTATCTTACCCTCGAAGCGAGTGGCCAGCTCCGCTGCTGCCATCTGGCGCACATAGGAGTCGTACTCTGCGCGCGCTTGGCGCTCAAGGCCGCTTCCCATATCGCGACGCAGCTCATCTATCCCCTTGTACATGGGCATGTTCGCCTTCACCCATGCATCATCTATCTCAGGCGCCTCTTCTTTCATGAAGCTCAAGATGGTCACCTTCGCATCCACGACCTGGGTGCGCTCATTCATATCCTCGTCGAAATCAGGTCCTTCGAAGGAGAACTCCTTGGTCTCCCCCACCTTCATGCCCAAGACGGCATTCTCGAAGCCCTCAGGCATGAAGCCTTCGCCGGCAGTATAGGTACGCCCCGTCGTAGAAAGGCCCTTGAGCTCCTTGTCACCCTCTTTCGCCTCCATGGCCAGCTTGATGTGGTCCCCTTTTTGCACCACGCGATCCGCGGGCGCATCGGTATCATCCACATAGGACTTATAGCGTTCGGACATCTCCGCAAGCTGTCTGTCAACCACGGATTCATCCATCTGGAAGGGCGGGACCTTGATGTGCACAGGCTCATAGGAAGTGAGCTCATACTCAGGCTTCAGCTCCACTTCCACCTCGAAGCGGAACTCCGCATTCGGCTTGAATGGCGTCTTGGCTTGAGCGGAAGGCGGATACGACGGGGTGAGGCCCTTCTTATCCACGGCCACAGGCGCCAGCGCATCCATGGCAGATGCTTCTACGATGGAATCCAGATTCTTGATGCCCATCTGCTCTTCGGCTGCCTGATCGATGGTCTGCCCCTTCGCCGGTGGCTTCATGCCCATGGACTGAGCGAATGCCATCTTGGCTGCATACAGCGCGTTCGAAGTCTCTTGAGGGGTGGCCACCGCCTCCAACGTGATCTTATTGCCATCTTTCTTGATCTGCTTGACCTTCATAGATATATCTCCTGCTTTCCTTTGCGGTGCGCAGAGCGCCTCATCTTTTTCGCGTTGCATTCTAGCATGCTGCGAAAGCCTTCACGCCCCTTGAGACCGTATCGGGCAGATCTGAAGATCTGCGCTCCGAATATCGCGCA
The DNA here is from genome assembly GCA_947565185.1 of uncultured Eggerthellaceae bacterium. GTDB lineage: Bacteria > Actinomycetota > Coriobacteriia > Coriobacteriales > Eggerthellaceae > MGBC163016. The sequence goes on from CANODU010000007.1 coordinate 11,185, forward strand.
CCATGTAATTCGTAGTGCAGCAATTCATTGCTGCCTCATGTCAGGTTGTTCGTGGCGGCAGCGATTCATTGCTGCCTTGCGCGGCGGCGCCATGTGTAGAGCGTAGCCAAGATCAGCATGATGACCTCGATGACCAGCATGATGACGACCGTATGCTGAAAGCCCGCTCTATAAGCCGCTGTGCGTGCCACACCGCCTGCAACAAGCGCCTCCATCGTATTCGAGAACGAGCCCACCAAAAGAGATGATGAGAGCGAGCTTGCCAGTTGGATGGACACCGAAGCGATGGATGCACCAGCAGCCACTTGCTCTGCAGGAAGCGCTTCAAGGGCTGTGGCTCTGTTGGGCGAGTTCTCGAATCCCACGCCGCCCAAGATGAAGAGACACGCGATCAGCAGCGGGATGACCAGCGCAAACCCTGCAAGCCAAAGAATGGCCGCAAAGCCTGCGGAGATGACGAGAAAGCCAAGGGGCACGATGGGCCAGATGCCGCGCTTGTCTGTGACCTTGCCCGCCACCAAGGCGATGCCCGCGTAAGCAAGCTGGGGAAGCAGCATGAATAGGCCCGCCTGGGAGGCATCGAAGCCCACTGCGCCCTCCAGATAGAGCGGCACGGTCAGACGCACGGCATGCTCTGCCAACGACCCGAACATGAGGAGCATGATGCCCGCAAGGAAAGCCTTGTTCGCAAGCGGTGCCAGGCTGAGGAGCGGCACCGAAAGATGTCGCTGCCGCCATGCGAAGAGTCCGAGCACCACGCTCCCTGCTGCTATCATGCCCGCAGCCACCACAAGATGGCGCTCCAACTGAGAGATGCCGAACATGAGACTGGCAAGCCCGAAGAAGATGAGCATGACGCTCAAAGCATCGATATGCGCAGGTGCGGGGTCCTTCTCTCCGATGGGCTTCATGATGAAGAAGCTAGCCACGCAACAGGCGATGCCCGCGAAAGCCGTGGGCGCGAAGACCGCATTCACCCCAAAGCGCGTGAGCAGAAGCCCTGATGCGAAGGGGCTCACGGCGAATCCGATGCCACCGAAGGCTGTGAAGAGGGAAAGCCAGAACGCGCGCTTATCTGAGGGCGCGATCTTCAGAAGCGCTGTGCTGGCTGAAGGGAAGAGCAGCCCTGACGCTCCTGCCTGCAGTACGCGAGCTGCCATGATCATCCAGAAGTCCTGAGCGATGAGCCCCACGATGCCACCCGCAGCCATGAGCGCCGTTGCGGTGCAGAAGATGGCCTTCACGCCGAAGCGGTGGAGCAAGCGCGCACCGAGCGCGATCATGGTGGCTCCGATGATGGTGAAGGCCAGGATGACCCAATTCGCCATGGAGACAGGCACATGGAAGGTCCGCGATACATCCGGGAGCGTCACGGACATGAGCGTGATCATGAAGCCGTTGCAGAACATGGTAGCGATGATGACGATGGTCATGGCATGCGCATCGTGTGCGGAGAGGATGGTCGTACCTGGCTTGCTGCTGTCTGCCACCTCTGCCATCGCGCCCCCTTACGGTCATCCTCAGGCTTAAGCGTATGCCACCCGATGCCGCATCTGCACCGTGCTGCACAACGGATGCCGAACGGTCACCCACCATGGACGGGCACAAGAGCGCTGGAGCGTGAAGCGCCGTGCGTCACTCGTTGGATTTCAGGCTCTCGATCATGTTGATGTTCGCGAGCTTCTTGCGCATGAAGAGCATCACCACCAAGGCGAACAAGATGGTGACCACGAAGGCGATCACGTAGCTCAACACATGGATCTCGCGTCCGAACATGACATAGTCCACCTCAGCGGTGACGATCACGAACCCTTCGAGCACGATACCGAAGACAAGGCCGATCAAGGCGCCCAAGATGGTCAGCAAGATGGTCTCTCGATAGATGTACATGTCCACCTCATGCGGCGTGAAGCCGAGCACCTTGAGCGTGGCTATCTCGCGCTGACGTTCGGTGATGTTGATGTTCGTCAAGTTGTAGAGCACGATGAAGGCAAGCGCCGCTGCGGCCACCACGAGCACCACCACGATCATATTCACGCTGGAGAGCATCTTGCGATAGGCATCGATGGTCTCGTTGTTGAACGCGATGGTCTTCACGCCCTCGATGCCTTCCGCGGCCTCCCTGAATGCGTCGTGATCCCCCTCATCATCACCCACTTGAGCGAACATCGTCTTTGCATCCGGCGCTTCTCCGAACGTGTCCTCATAGACATCGCGTCCCAAAAAGACGTAGTTGGCCACATAATTCTCCATGATCCCCGTGACGCGCAAGCCATAGGTGGTGTTAGTGGCATTGCCCATGGAGTCCTGCTCGGCCAACGTGAGCTCGTCCCCTACGCCAAGCCCAAGGAGGTTCGCGGTCTTTTCTGTGAGGATCACGCCATCCCTTCCAAGCTCAAGGGGCTCGTGCCCTACGCGCGTGCGCATGACCCAGAGCTTCTGGAAGGCAGCCGGATCCTCAGGAACGATGACGGAAACGGAAAGGTCGGATCTATCCGGGCCACTTGCCATCATGGACTCCGCTTGGGCGAAGGCGCTCTGCTCGGTCAATCCCTCTAGCTCATGACGCGCATCGCGAGTGAGGTCATCATCACCCGTCACTTGGACGTTGTAGAGCACGGTACGCCCGAACTGCTTGTCGATGATGTCGTTGATGGCGTCTGAGAGTCCAAGCCCCGTGAGCAAGAGCCCCGTGCAGCCAGCTATGCCGATCACGGTCATGACCAGACGCTTCTTGTACCGGAAGATGTTGCGGCAGGTCACCTTCCACGAGAAGGAAAGGTGGCGCCAAAGCGGCCGGATGCGTTCGAGCAGGATGCGCTTTCCCTGCTTGGGCGCGCGCGGGAGCATGAGCTGGGCAGGCGTTTCGCGCAGGGTGCTGGCAACGGCCGCCCAGGTGGCGATGAGCGTGACGCCCACGCCCAATCCCGCAGAGGAGAGCGCGATCAGCGGGTCGATGGGCATGATGATGCCATGGGGAACGCTATAGATGATGGCGTAGGCCTCCATGATGATGGGCGGCAAGATCAAGGAGAGCGCCACGATGCCGATGACGCTGCCAGTGACGGAAGCCACGGCCGCATAGATCAGATACTTCGATGTAATGCGCGCGCGTGAATAGCCGAGCGCCTTGAACGTGCCGATCAGCACGCGCTCTTCTTCCACCATGCGCGTCATGGTGGTGAGCGCTACCAATGCCGCCACCAAGAAGAAGATGAACGGGAAGAACGATGCGATGGAGTCCACACGGTCCGCATCGGATTCGAAGCTGACCACGCCTGGATTCTTCGTGCGATCCATGATGAGCCATTCAGGCATCTCTATGGCATCGATATCAGCTTGCCCGTCCGCTAGCTTGGCCTCCGCATCGGCGAATTCCTCCTGAGCCTTCGCGTGCTCCTCCTCATACTCTGCCAGACCGCTTTCGTACTCCTCCTCCCCTTGGGCCAGCTGCGCGCGTCCATCGGCCAGCTTCGCCTTTGCGCTTGCCAGCTGAGATTCCGCAGATGATAGCTGCTCCGCGGCCGCGGCGCGCTCTGATGCAAGCCGTTCGCGCGCAGAGGCAAGCTGCGAAGCTCCGTCCTCTGCCTGTGCATGCCCTGCGTCCCAATCATCCTGGGATCGGATGAGCGTCTCAAGCTGCGCGATCTGGGCGGTAAGCGCAGATGCCTGCTCCTCATATCCTGGCATGGTGGGATCGAGCGCTGCCAGCTGGGCTTTGAGCCCCTCCACGACACCCGCTGCATTCTCGGGCGTGACACCCAACGCGGCCACAGCAGCCCAGCCGGCCTTGAGCTCTGGCAATGCCTGGTCCAGCTGCGCCTTGGAAGCGTCCAACTGCGCCTGTTGCTCTTCGATCTGCGCTTCGGCATCCGCCATCTGCTCATCTGCTGATGCGCGCTCCTGTGCTAGCTTCGCCACGCCTGAGTCGTATTCAGCCTGGCCGCTCGATATCTGCTCTCTGCTTGAGTCAAGCTGAGCCGCCGCGTCATCGAGCGCTTTGCGCGCATCCGCCAGCTGCGACTCCGCGTCCGCCCGCTCCGATTCATATTCGCGACGCTTCTCATCAAGCGTCTTCTGGGCATCAGAGCGCACTTCATCAAGACGCGTCTGCTCCCGGGAAGGCGCTATGCCCTGGATCTCCTTCACCACCTCATCCACGCGGCTCTGGTAATCAAAGGAGCCAGACATCTCTGCGTCTGCCCCTTCTACCGTGATGAACGCCTCGGTATAGGGAAGATCAGCGACGAAGTCGTTTACTGGCACATACATGAACTGGTCTATGGTGCCCGATCCCAAGGTGGTGGAGCCCATGGCTGTGGTGGAGACGTAATACGGCGAATGCGCGAAGCCCACCACCTTGAAGGTGCGCTCGCGCAACGTATCATCTATATCCTGCACGCCTTCATCGAGACGGATCTCATCCCCAAGGGAAACGGGCGAATTCATCACGTTGTCGGCAGATATCACGCACTCATCCGGCGCCTTCGGCCACGTCCCCTCTACCAAGGTGAGCTTGTTCTGCACCGCATCTGCATCTTCAGGCACGATGGTCATGGCCTCATCCATGACCTGAGAGACCTTCACCTCATAGGGAAGCGAATGGATGCGCACGGCATATTGCTCTTCGTTCAAGGTGACCATGGCATCGGTCTCGAACGCGCCTTCGACGCTCCGAACGCCATCTATCTGGCGCAGCGCATCCAGATCCGCATCAGTGAGGCCCAGCGTGGACACGACGCGGATATCCATCAGATCGGTCTGGTCATAATAGGCATCCGCTGCCATATCCATATCCGGTGCCGTCATGCGAAGCCCTGCATAGAAGCCGCAACCGAGGGCCGCGATGCCCACGATGGCCAGGAAACGGCCCCATGATCCGGTGATGGAACGGGCTATCTCTGTATCGAATGCGCTTCGCATGGCTTGTTCTTCTTCGAAAGACCCTTGAAGCTACCACTTCAGCGTATCGGCTGAGGCGGGGCTGCCATTCAGCTCGACCGCGGCGACGCTGCCCTCGCGCACATGGATCACCCGGTTCGCGATCGCACAGAACTCCGTGTTATGCGTGACCATGATGACGGTCTTGCCCGTTTGGCGGCAGGTGTCCTGCAAAAGGGCGATGATGGCCTTGCCCGTGTGGTAGTCAAGCGCTCCTGTGGGCTCATCGCAAAGCAGAAGCTTCGGGTTCTTCGCCAGAGCACGCGCTATGGCCACGCGCTGTTGCTCTCCGCCTGACAGCTGTCCCGGGAAGTTGTCCTTGCGCGCCCCAAGGCCTACATCGTCCAAGGTCTGATCCACATCGAGAGGATCATTGCATATCTGACTAGCAAGCTCAACATTCTCGCGCGCTGTGAGGTTCTGGACCAGATTGTAGAACTGGAAGACGAAGCCGATATCATGGCGGCGATACATCGTGAGCTCTTTGGCATCGAAGGAGCTCACGAGCCTATCCTCCAGCTTGATGGTGCCGCTGGTGCAGCTGTCCATTCCTCCCAGCATGTTGAGCAATGTGGTCTTGCCAGCGCCTGAAGGGCCCACGATGACCACGAATTCGCCGCGCTCTATCTCAAACGTCATGTCGTGGACGGCCTTGACCTCCACTTCGCCCATCTTGTATATCTTCGAAACATCTTCGAACTCTACGAAGGCCACGTCACGTACCCCTATCAACGATACAGCATCGTCAAAGCCTGTGCCCTGTGCTCTCTTTCCTCTCATGATAATCTAGTTTCAGGGTAAAGAGAGAGGAGATGCGGTGCCGTGCCATCTTGAGAACGTGCTCCTGGTTGCGAACCCCACCTCCCAGAGTGGACGCGGCGCTCACCTTGCCGAAGAGGCTGTAGAAGCGCTCTTCAAGCGCATGCGCGATTCCTCTATCGAGGTCATCCTGACCAAGCATCCCCACCATGCCACGCAGATCGCCGCCGAAGCGGGCAGCTTCGATGCGCTCATCGTGCTAGGCGGAGATGGCGTGGTCCATGAAGCTGTGAACGGGCTCATGCAGCTTCCGCATGACATACGGCCCATCTTCGGTGTGATCCCCACGGGCTCGGGCAATGACTTCGCGAGGGCCATCGGCATGCCGAAGGGGGTGGAGCGCGCGTGCAATGCGCTCTGCTCGGCCGTGGCCACGCCCACTGACATAGGATGTGTGAACGGGCGCTATTTCGCCGAGACGCTCTCGTTCGGCCTTGATGCAGCCATCGCGTTGGACACGGTTGAGCGGCGCAAGGAGACGGGGCGCAAGGGCACGCTCCTCTATGGAACGAGCGCCGCACACCAGCTCAAGCATAGCTTCAGAGCCTATGGCTATACGCTGTCACTGGACGGTCTGAGCCCGACACGCGGACGTTCCATCACCTTCGCTGTGCAGAACGGGCCCTACTACGGAGGCGGATTCAAGATCTGCCCTGAAGCGAAGATGGGCGATGGCTTGCTGGATCTTTGCATATCGCACCCGCCCATCTCGCGCGCCAAGGCATCCCTTGCATTCTTGAAGGCGAAGGCGGGAAAGCACACGCACATGCGCGAGCTGTCCTTCTTGAAGGCCTCGAAGCTCACCGTCACCTTCGATGAGGAGCCACCATCACAGACCGATGGCGAAGCACTGGGTGGCACCTGCTTCGATGTGCATGTCGAACACGATGCCCTCCGCGTCCTTGAGCCCATCTGGCAGTGATGCCCAAAACCAGCCTCCGAACATGAGAAGGGGCCCGCTTAAGCGGACCCCTTCGATCGCATCATGCGAGTCGTGCCTTACTGCTCAGATGAGGTTCCTTCGGCCTGATCCGTGCTGGTACCCTCAGCGGTGCCATCGGTCGGCTCAGGAAGAGCCGGCACCTCAGTGGTGCCATAATCGAAATACACGCACTTGATCTCCACGGTGGTGGGGATGTCGGTCCCGTCAACGCCGATGGTGTTGCCCTTGATGGTGCTCAAAAACGTATTCAGCTTCCCATCTGCGTTGAACGTGTATTCGGCCACGCATTCGCTGATGCTGGAATAGGTATCAGCGAAGATGCCGCTTGCCATCAGCTTGGCAGGATCCACGGTCAGCTTCACCGCCTGCTTGCCATCCTGCTCGTAATAGGAGATCTGCTCAGCGCAATCCATGTACGTGCGAGCATTCGCGTTGTCTTGGTCAGGGTTCGTGAGGCTGTCGATATAGCTCTGCTCGAATTCGACCGCAGCTCTATCCTCGCCCATCTCCTTGATCCCCTGCGTGCCATCGATGTAATAGGTGGCATCAGCCTCAGAGGCGGGATTGGTCTCCGTACGGATGTAGAATCGAGAGGCACCATCGGTGATATCCCTCATGATGGTGGTCATCTGCACGTTGTCGTACGTCTCACCATCCACATCCGTCGCGGTATTCACGACCTGCACCTCAGAGCTGTTCTGCTCTGTAGGCGCACTGAACAGGCCTTCCAGCAACGCGCGCGCCTTCGCGACGCTCTCCTCATCAGTGAGGCCTTCCACCTGTTGGTACTCCTCTTCGGGCTGCTCTTCCTGAGCGGGCTGGGAACCGCAACCCGCAAGCCCAAGGACGAGAGCGGCCGAACATGCTGCAACGAATATCTTCTTCATCTGCTGCCTTTCCTCATATCTCTGCTTCAAGCAGAGGGCATTATACGAAGTGAACATCTGTTTGCCCCTGCCAGAGGGGAAATCCATGGAGAATGCAAAAAGGACCGGTCCTCAAGGACCGGTCCTCATGCGAGCATCTTCCCTAAGCGGAGAAGATCTCTATGGTGTCACCCTCAGCAAGGGTCACCATGGCCTTCTTCCACGTGCGCGTGTAGCCCTTCTTCTGATAGCGCACGCGCTTGGGCTTCGGCTTCACGTTCAGCGTGTTCACCTTCGTGACGGTCACGCCGAAGATGGCCTCCACAGCCTGGCGGATCTCTATCTTGTTGGCATCCTTGGCCACTTCGAACGTATAGACGTTGTTGTCCATGACGTCATAGGAGTGTTCTGTGATCACGGGACGGATGATCACATCGCGCGGGTCTCGCTGCATTATGCCAGCACCTCCTCGATGTAGGGCAGGCACGCGTCCACGATCACGAGCCTCTTGTTGTCGATGATGTCATAGGTGTTGATCGCGTTCACCGGGATGATCTCCACCGTGGGGATGTTGCGGAACGAGAGGAATGTGTTCACGTCATCATCGGCGATGACGAGAGTGGTGCGCATCCCGTCCAGCCCGAGCGCCTTCACGGCCTTGACCGCATCCTTGGTGCAGGGCTTGCTGAACTCGAAGGGCTTCACCACCATGAGCTCGCCATCGGCCAGCTTCGCTGACAGCGCGCTGCGCATGGCCAGCTTGACTTCCTTCGCGTTCACCTTCTGAGCATATGAGCGGGAGTGCGGCCCGAACACGGTGCCACCGCCACGCCACTGAGGGCTGCGAATGGAGCCCTGGCGCGCACGACCCGTGCCCTTCTGCCTCCACGGCTTCTTGCCGCCGCCGCTGACCATCCCACGGCTCCTCGTGTTGGCCGTGCCCTGACGCCAGCCCGCGCGCTGAGCCTTGACCGTGCGATGCATCACATGCATGTTGGGCTCGATGGCGTAGACGGCATCGGCAAGCTCAGCGGTGCCTGCTGCCTTGCCAGCAGCATCCTTTATCTCAAGTGTTGCCATTTCTTCGACTCCTTAAAGCTAATCGAGCGTCTTTGCCATGCGAACGCGCACGACCCCGTCTTTGGAGCCAGGCACTGCACCCTTGAGAAGGATGAGGTTCTGCTCCTCGTCGATGCGGACGACCTCCAGGTTGCGGACCGTGACCGTGTCGCAGCCCATGTGTCCCGGCAGGCGAACGCCCTTGAACACGCGGGACGGGGTTGCGCACTGACCGACTGAACCGGGAGCACGATGGAAGTGCGCACCGTGACCGCCCGGGCCACCACGGAAGCCGTAGCGCTTCATGACGCCCGCGAAGCCCTTGCCCTTGCTGGTGCCGGTGACGTCCACCTTCTTGACATCAGCGAAGGCGGCAACGGTCTGCTCGTCTCCCACGTTGTGCTCAGCGGCGTCATCCACGCGCACCTCGCGCAGATACTTCTTGGGCTCGATCCCCGCCTTGTCGAAATGGCCCTGCATGGGCTTGTTGACGCGGCGCGGCTTCACATACCCGAAAGCCACCTGGACGGCATCGTAGCCATCTGTGGCCTTGGACTTGACCTGGCAGATGACGTTCGGCTCAGCCTGGATGACGGTCACAGGCACCACCTGGTCCCCGTTCCAGACCTGCGTCATGCCGATCTTCTTTCCGTAAATCGCATTGATCATCTTCTCTGACCTCCTACAGCTTGATCTCGATGTCGACGCCCGCAGGGAGGTCGAGGCGCATGAGCGAATCCACGGTGTTGGGCGTAGGCTCGATGATGTCGATCAGGCGCTTGTGCGTGCGCATCTCGAACTGCTCGCGCGAATCCTTATCCACGTGCGGGGAGCGGATGACGCAATACATGTTGCGCTCCGTGGGCAGCGGGATGGGGCCTGAGATCTTTGCGCCGGTCTTCTGGGCCGTATCAACGATGAGCTTGGTGGACTGGTCCACGATCTCATGGTCATAACCCTTGAGACGGATACGTATCTTCTGATTTGCCACTTGCATTACCTCCATTTGATGGCTGTTCAGGTCTAGGCGTTCCCGCCGGCCTTGCTGATGATTTCCGTTGCAACGTTCTTGGGAACCGGCTCGTAGGAATCGAACTGCATGGTGTAGACAGCGCGTCCCTGCGTGCCGCTGCGCAAGTCAGTGGCGTAGCCGAACATCTGGGACAGCGGCACCTTCGCCGAGATGGCAACCGCATTGCCCCGCTGCTCCTGACCCTGGATGAGGCCACGGCGAGACGGGATGTCCCCCATGACGAAGCCCGTGTACTCTTCAGGCGTCTCCACCTCAACGGCCATGACCGGCTCCAAGATGACAGGATCCGACTTCTTGAGAGCATCCTTGATGGCCATGGAGCCTGCCACCTTGAATGCAGCTTCGGAGGAGTCCACCTCATGGAAGCTGCCATCGATGAGCTCCACCTTGACGTCTTCCACGGGATATCCTGCCAAGACGCCGCTGTTCAGGGCTTCCTTGATGCCCTTATCCACCGCCGGGATGAACTCCTTCGGGATGACGCCGCCGACGATCTTGTTCTCGAATTCGTATCCGCTGCCAGGCTCTTGCGGGTACATGTTGATGATGGCATGACCGTACTGGCCGTGACCACCGGACTGCCGCACGAACTTGCCTTCGGCATTTAAGACCTCATGGCCCGGGCGCTCGCGATAGGCAACCTGCGGCTTGCCCACATTCGCCTCTACCTTGAATTCGCGCAAGAGGCGGTCGATGATGATCTCCAGATGGAGCTCGCCCATGCCGGCGATGATGGTCTGGCCGGTCTCATGGTTGGTTGACACGCGGAACGTGGGGTCCTCTTCAGCTAGCTTCTGGAGAGCGATGGCCATCTTGTCCTGCTCGGCCTTCGTCTTCGGCTCAACAGCGATGTCGATGACAGGGTCAGCGAACTCCATGGATTCAAGGATGATGGGATGGTTCTCGTCACAGAGCGTGTCACCCGTGGAGGTGTCCTTGAGTCCCACCACAGCGACGATGTCACCCGCCGAGCAGCTCTCCACATCTATCTGCTGGTTCGCATGCATCTGCAGCATGCGCCCGATGCGCTCCTTCTTGTCCTTGACGGCATTCAGCACGTAGCTTCCCTTGTCAAGGCTGCCCGAGTAGCAGCGGAGGTAGGTGAGCTTGCCCACGTACGGGTCGGTCATGATCTTGAAGGCCAGCGAAGAGAACGGCGCCTTCGGATCAGCCGGGCGCTCCTCTTCAGCATCGGTCTTGGGGTTCACGCCTGTGATGGGCGGGATGTCCACCGGAGACGGCAGGTAATCCACCACCGCGTCCAGCATCTCCTGCACGCCCTTGTTCTTGTAGGCGCTGCCCACGAACACCGGATTCAGCTTGCAGGCGATGACGCCCTTGCGGATGGCCTCCTTGAATTCCTCGACGGAGACCTCTTCTTCCATGAGGACCTTCTCCATGAGGTCATCGTCGCAATCAGCAGCGGCCTCCAAGAGCTCCTGGCGATACATCTCAGCATCATCTTTGAATTCCGCTGGGATCTCATCCATGGGCTCAGGATAGGTCATGCCCTTATCATCAGCCTTGAAGTCCCACGCGGTCATGGTGACCAGGTCCACGACGCCCCAGAACTGATCCTCTGCGCCCATGGGAAGCTGCGCGGCATAGGCCGGCGCATCCAAGCGGTCGCGCATGGTCTGGATGGCGTGGAAGAAGTCAGCGCCCACGCGGTCGTACTTGTTGATGAAGGCGATGCGCGGAACGCCATAGCGCTCCGCTTGGCGCCAGACCGTCTCTGACTGCGGCTGCACGCCAGCCACGGCGTCGAAGACGGCGACGGTGCCGTCCAGCACGCGCAGGGAGCGCTCCACCTCAGCAGTGAAGTCAACGTGACCGGGCGTGTCGATGATCTGGAAGCGGTACTCCTTGCCATCCTCTTCGCCACGGGGGTACTTCCAGAAGCACGTGGTGGCGGCAGAGGTGATGGTCACGCCGCGCTCCTGCTCTTGGACCATCCAGTCCATGGTGGCAGCGCCGTCGTGCACCTCGCCGATCTTGTGGGTCTTGCCCGTGTAATACAGGATGCGCTCGGTCGTGGTGGTCTTGCCCGCGTCGATGTGGGCCATGATCCCGAAGTTGCGCGTATCCTTCAATGGTAGTTTCGCCATGGGGTACCCCTTAGAAGCGATAGTGGCTGAACGCGCGGTTAGCCTCGGCCATCTTGTACATGTCCTCGCGCTTCTTCACCGCTGCACCCGTGTTCTGGGAAGCGTCCATGATCTCATTGGCAAGGCGCTCGGCCATGGTGTGCTCACGGCGAGCACGCGAGTAATCCACGATCCAGCGGATGGCGAGCGTGGTGGCGCGACGGGTGTTGACCTCCATCGGCACCTGATACGTTGCGCCGCCCACGCGCTTGGGCTTGCACTCAAGGGTGGGGCGCACGTTGTCCATGGCCTTCTTGAACACCGACAGCGGATCCTCCCCGCTCTTCTCGCCCACCAGATCGAAGGCGTTGTAGACGATGCGCTCTGCCAAGGACTTCTTGCCATCCATCATGATCTTGTTGATCAGCTGGGTGACAAGGCGGTTGTTGTACTTCGCGTCAGGCTGGATGGGCCTGCGCTGTGCTGCTGCACGTCTGGGCATTTCCTCTTGCTCCTTTTCTCTGCGCGCTTCTGGCCAGCGCCTTCGCACCCAAAGGCTCATCTGGTCATTAGGCTCTCATGAGCCCGCGCGGCTTAACGGGTTATTTCGGGCGCTTTGCTCCATAGCGGCTGCGGGCCTGCATGCGGTTGTCCACCGATGCGCAGTCAAGCGTGCCGCGGATGACCTTGTAGCGAACACCGGGCAGGTCCTTCACACGGCCGCCACGGATGAGCACCATGGAATGCTCCTGCAGGTTGTGGCCGATGCCCGGGATGTAAGCAGTGACCTCCATGCCGTTCACCAGGCGCACGCGGCAGACCTTGCGAAGGGCGGAGTTCGGCTTCTTCGGGGTGGTGGTGTAGACACGCGTGCAGACGCCGCGCTTCTGCGGGTTGCCCTTGAGAGCCGGGGTCTTCTTCTTGTCTTCCTGCTTCTTGCGGCCCTTGCGGACCAGCTGGTTTATGGTTGGCAAATCCTTGTCCTTCCTCCTTGGCGGCCTGCAAGCGTGCATCCCGCCTCAGGTCCCTCTACCTTGCGACTCTTATCATGTGCGCTTCGCGAATGCGCACGCGATGAGCTGCGCCTGCTTCCAGGCGCGACGTTGCATACTATCCATGTGTTCCCAGCGTGTCAAACGCCACGCACCCGGGCGTGTCTATCCCTTTCCGGTAAGCGGCGCACGCCCAGTGCTCATCAGGCGTACGAGAGGATGAGCGCCTTCACGAGGCGCGCATCATCGACGAGGTCCTTGACGCGGATATATTCATCAGTGGAATGGAAGTTCGTCATGCCGATGCCCAAGGTGACGGCATGAAGGCCCGCTGCTGCCAAGCAATTCGCATCCGCGCCACCCCCTGTCTGCACCGCCTTGAAGGGAAGGCCGCACGCTTCTATGGCGCACGCGACGCGCTGGATCAGAGGATCGTCAGGCACGTAGCGGATCTCAGGATAATCCTGCACCCAACGCACGCAAACGCTGCCTCCAAACGCCGCATACGCCTCTTCCACCGCGCGCGTCATCTGATCCTTGACCTCCTCAGCCCGCTGCGGGATGAGAGACCGGCATTCTGCCATGAAGGAGCACGTCTCAGCCACGATGTTCGTAGCCACGCCCCCTTTTATGGTGCCCACGTTCGCTGTGGTGGCTGCGTCCAAACGCCCAAGCTCCATCCGGTCGATGGCGCGTGCTGCGATCTGGATGGCAGAGACGCCCGCCTCCGGCTCAACACCCGCATGCGCGCTGCGGCCGGTGATGCGCACGCTCATCGTATGGTGGCTGGGTGCTTGGCAGATGACCGAACCAGGAGCGCCATCAGCGTCAAGCACGAAGCAGTCGATGCCCGAAGGCAGATCCTCTGCGCTCATGGATGACGCACCGAGCAGGCTCTGCTCTTCGCAGGTGGTGAGGAGCACGTAGATGTCCGGAAGAGCCACCCCTGCTTCCAGCGCAGACCGGATGCCTTCGAAGATGGCGGCGATGCCCGCCTTGTCATCGGCAGAGAGGATGGTGTCCCCGCCAGAGCAGAAGACCTCTCCCCGCTCGTCTTCGATGCGCATCACCGTGATGCCTTCGCAAGGCTTCACGGTATCCATGTGCGCCGAGAGCATGAGCGCACCGTCAGCAGTGCCCGCACGATGCGCTATGAGGTTGCCCGTATCCGATCCGGTCTTCTTTGCCGAGGCGTCGAAGGTGACCTCAAAGCCAAGATCCTCAAGCTCATGCGCGCAGAAGCGTGCCGCAGATCCTTCGCGCCATGACGGGCTTTCGATGCTCACCAATCGCTCGAAGAGCGAGAAGAGCCTGTTCGTATCCACGCTCCTCACCCCAGTATCTTCGCAGCGACCTGCTTCTTGCGCGACAGCACGCCCGGCATCCACGTGCCGTCCTTGCCCGTGCATTCGATGCCGAAGGCGCGATTCACGATCTTCCGGTTCCCCTCGGCCAGAAGCTGCGTGCCCTCCGCCAGGATATCTGTGACCATGAGGACCACGGTCTCATAGCCCTTGTCCTTCGCGAGCTTTCGCATGTATTCGCGGATCTCCTGTTCGCGCTCCATGACCACAGGCAGATCCACCGTCTCATGCTGGGCGATCAGGATGGTGTTGTCATCCAGCTGGAATTCCTTCGCGTCAGCCCCGACGAGCTCCTCTACGCCCATGTCTGCATCCCCGCCACGCGCCCGGAAGACGGAGAGCCCGAACTCGGTGGGATCCACCCCGACGATCCGCGCCAAGTGATCTGCCTGCTCACGGTCCACATCGGTGGCCGTGGGCGACTTCAGGATGACGGTATCGGTCATAATGGCGGAGAGGAGCAGCGCCGCGATGCCCTTCGGGATGTCAATGCCCGCCTCGCGGTATTCGAGCGTGATGAGCGTAGCGGTGGACCCGATGGGGCGATTGATGAACTTGATGGGGTTAGCGGTGGACACATCGGCGATGCGGTGATGATCGATGATCTCCAGCACCTCGGCTTCCTCGATGCCCGTGACCGCTTGCCGCACCTCGTTGTGGTCCACCAAGATGACGCAGCGCTTGGGAGGGGTTGCCACATCCGAGCGCGTGACGATGCCCACAGCGCGTCCTGCCTCATCCACGACGACCGCCTCGCGCAGCTCGCTGGCGATCATGTCATCCACCACATCATGCAGCACATCTTCCGCATCCAGCTTCATGACGTTCTCGAACATGAGCTCTGAGACCTTCTGCGAAAGGGATTCGATGAGGGATGTGGCAACGGCCATGGAGGATTCCGGGCTGGCATCATCCAGCTCATCGGTGGCGGTGATATAGCGCTCAGCAATGGCGCGCGTGGAGATGAGACCCTTGAAGCGCCCTTGCTCGTCTTCGACGACGAGCGAGCGGATGTTGTGCTTGCGCAGCGCCCGACCCGCCTCCAGCATGCTGGCGTCCATGGAGATGGAGATGGGGTCGGCGGTCATGACATCGCCGACGCGCGTATGGACGTGGCTGATGCGGCGCGGCGGCTCTATCCCATACGCATCCAGCACCCACGTGCTCTCCGGCGGCAGCGGCCCCAAACATGCCGGGATGAAGGTCAGGGGCGAGTCGAGCTTCTGGGCCAAGACGTTCTTCAGATGCGCATAGCCCACCGCAGCGCTGATGGAATCATTGTCTGGGTTCTTGTGCCCGACCACGATGACGTTCTTCGACATGAATGCTCCTCTGTGATGCATCGATCCATTCAAGAGGATATCCTATCGCAAAACCAGTAGACAGACGCTCATGTGCTGGCAAGCCAGCACCTACGGATGTACGGTGTTCTTCGTAGGTGTCGCCTTGGCGGCACCTTGGACGATCCGAGCAGAGGATCAACCGATCTTCACGATGGGAGCATAATCCTTCAAGAGCTTCTTGGTGGAACCGGTGTTCTTGAACTTGACGTAGATCACATCGGAGGTGGCCTTCACCACGGTGCCGCGACCGAAGGTCTTGTGATCCACCGTATCCCCGGTCTTGAACGTCTCCTTCGCTCCTGCGCGCTTGCCATCGCTTGTGGTACCGCGTGCGGCGCTGGCATAGGAGCGTCCACGAGAGCCCGAAGCGCTGGAGCGGCCGAAGACGCGACCACCACCGGCTTCGGTCCCCGAACCCGCGATGCCGCGCCTGCTCCCGCGCTTCTCCCAACCGCTGCCTGAGAAGCCCGCAGAGCCAAGGCCCTTGGTCTCCCGCAGCTCCTGCGGGATATCGCGCAAGAAGCTGGATATCTGATTCGCGTTCGTCTGACCGAAGAGCTTGCGCGTCTGCGCGCAGCACAGATAGAGCTTCTTGCGAGCGCGCGTGATGGCAACGTAGGCCAGCCGGCGCTCCTCTTCGTAGCCCGATGCCTCTGCGATGGAGGTCATGTGCGGGAACACGCCCTCTTCCATGCCTGCCACGAAGACGGTGTCGAACTCCAGGCCCTTTGCAGAATGCACGGTCATGAGCGTGACCGCATGACCCTCTTCGCTAACAGCATCCAGATCCGTTCGCAAGCGCACCCATTCCAAGAGGTCAGGAAGAGAATCTCCCCGAAGCTCGCGCACAGGCTCTGCATCAACCTGCTGCGCCTCCGCCTCCGCATCGGGTGGCGCATAGAGGGCATCATCTGCCTCGTGGGTCTCAGCGAATTCGGAGACCACGCCGAAGAACTCCTTGATGTTCTCGATGCGACCGAGCGCCTCATCCGTGCCCTCAGCCTCATAGGCCTCGATGAGCCCGGTGAGAGCGATGATGCGCTCCACCACCCGCCGGAGGTCTCCTGAATAGGTGCGCGCTTCTCGGAATATCTCCAAAAGCTCTCCTAAGGCCTTCTTCACCTGAGGGCGCACGCTCTCATCCACGAGCAGCATCTCAGCGGCCGCAGACATGGGCACGCCCAGCTGGCCGGCGTAGGTGCGGATCTTATCCACCGTGGAGGACCCGATGCCGCGTCGGGGCACGTTCACGATGCGCTCGAATGCCACATCATCAGAAGGGTTGTCCACCAGCGTGAGATAGGCCATCACATGCCTGATCTCAGCGCGGTCGAAGAACTTCGTGCCGCCCACGATCCGGTAGGGCACGCCGGCACGCAAGAGCATATCCTCCAGCACGCGCGACTGCGCATTGGTGCGATAGAACACCGCCATCTGATCATAGCCGCGACCACCCCCGTGGAGCTTCTCTATCTCAGAGGCGATCCACCGACCCTCATCGCGCTCGTCAGCTGCCATATAGACGGAGAGCTTGTCCCCATCTCCTGCATCCGTGAACAGCCGCTTGGGCTTGCGCGAGGTGTTATGAGCGATGACCTCGTTCGCCGCTTTCAAGATATTGCCCGTAGAGCGATAGTTCTGCTCCAGCTTCACCGTCTTCGCATCCGGGTAATCCTCTTCGAATTCCAAGATGTTGCGGATATCCGCCCCGCGCCAAGAGTAGATGGACTGGTCATCGTCACCCACCACCATGATGTTGCGCCTCTTGGAAGCAAGCATCTGCGTGATGGCATACTGGGCATGGTTGGTGTCCTGATACTCATCCACCAAGATATAGCGAAAGCGCTCTTGGTAGGCCTCCAAGACATCTGGATGATGCTTCAAGAGCAGATAGGCATACATGAGCAGATCGTCGAAGTCCATGGCATTCGCTGCCCTCAAGCGCTTCTGATAGCTCTCATAGACGCGCGCTGCCGCCTTGTCTTGGATATCCACCGCATCCTTCGAAAACTCCCCCGGCACGATGAGCTCATTCTTCGCCTTGGAGATGCGGCCTAAGATGCCATTCACTTGGAAGATCTTCGGGTTCAGATCCAGCTCCGCCATGATGGTCTTCACGAGGCGCTTCTGATCATCGGTGTCATAGATGGTGAAGTTGCGCGTGTATCCGATCCGTTCCGCATCTTGGCGCAAGATGCGGACGCACATGCTGTGGAAGGTGGAGACCCACATGCCCCGGGCAGAGATTCCGATGAGAGCGGAGAGCCGCTCGCGCATCTCAGATGCCGCTTTGTTGGTGAACGTGATGGCCAAGATCTCCCATGGACGCGCGCACCCCGCATCGATCATGTGCGCGATGCGGTACGTCAAGACGCGCGTCTTGCCCGACCCTGCCCCGGCCAGAACGAGAAGCGGCCCCTCCGTTGCCAGGACCGCTTCGCGTTGTGGTTCGTTGAGTGAATCGATGTCGATGGACAAGATGGATGACCTTTCCTTTAAGGTTGCGCTAGACGATCCGCTTGCCCAACACGTCTGCGATCTGGCGAAGCTCAGCCACCAACGCCTCGAACTGCTCGGGCGTGAGCTGCTGCGGGCCATCAGAGAGAGCCGCAGGCGGATTCGGGTGCACTTCGATCATGAGGCTGTCAGCTCCCGCTGCCACGGCCGCCTTCGCCAGAGAGGGCACCAGGTCACGCTGCCCTGCCGGGTGGGAGACGTCGATGCAGACCGGATAGAGCGACTGCTTATGGATGACGGGCACAGCAGCGATGTCCAGCGTGAAGCGCGTGGCCGTCTCGAAGGTGCGGATGCCGCGCTCGCAGAGCACGATGTTGTCATTGCCGCAGTCTGAGATGTAGTCGCATGCCGCAAGCCATTCGGCTACGGTGCCCGCGAACCCGCGCTTGTAGAGGACCATCTTGTGCGAATCGGCCGTAACCTGTCCGATCTTCTTCAAGAGCGAGAAGTTCTGGAAATTGCGCGCGCCCACCTGCAGGCCATCCACATAGGAATGCACCAGCTCGCAATGAGCTGAATCCATGACCTCGGTCAGGGTGAAGAGACCATGCTTCTCACCTGATGCCTTCATGATCTTCAAAGCCTCTTCGCCAAGGCCCTGGAACGAATGCGGATTGGTACGAGGCTTGAATGCACCGCCGCGCACCCAGTGCAGGCCCAAGCCCTTCACGCATGCTGCCACCTCGTCGAACTGCTCGGCGGATTCCACCGAGCAAGGACCGGCATATATGGTTATCTCATCCGTCCTCTGCCCGAGGTTCGGGATGGGGGGTATCTTCTCTTCTCTCATACTGACGGCGTCTCCTTCATGACCTTCAGGATGGTGGTGTAGATCTCACGCAGGTTCTCGTTGTAGAGAGGACCGTTGTTATAGCTGGCCACCTTCGTCAGTATCTCCTCTTCGCGGCGTGCGTCGAACAGCCCCATCTTGGCCTCCGGCTTGAGCCCGCGGATCACGAGCGAATGCCCCGCCCGCTTGTTCAGGAGATCCACGAGCTGCTCGTCGATCTCGTCGATGTCACGCCGATGCTTCTCGATCTCCTGGAGTGCCTGGTTCGTATCTGGCATCTCTTCGTCCTTTCGGATCATATCTCTAGCGCTCAAAGGGACTTCCCTGTCTGCGCGTGAGCGATATGATACACCGGAAAAGACGCTGCGCTGCAACTTCTAGGCGCACGCTTGCGCAAGCACGCGCCGAGCGTTCGCAGCGCATGTCCGCGCCAGCGCATCTGGGCACAAGCCACGGAGCTTGGCAAGGCTGCGCACCGTGTTATCCAGCTCTTGCCTCCATGCGCCCTCATCCCATGCGCATCCCTCATGAGCGGGGCTATCCGTCTCCAAGAGGAGCTGACCTGAAGGGATGGCGGCGGCATAGCGCTGGCCTGGGGCGGTGGCCATCATCTTCATGCCCACCGAGAAGAATGCGCCCGTGGCAACAGCGCGTCCGAATTCTTCGTGCGAACCCTGGAACCAGTGGAAGAGGGCGGTGTTCGCATCCAGGGTGTGCAAGTCATCCAACATGTCCAAAAGCTGCGTAGTCGCATGCACGGCATGGAACGTGATCACGCGTCCATCATGTGCCTCATGGATATCAGAGAGGATGCGTCTGAGCACATGGCATTGGAGCTCCTTCGTAGCCTTGCGCGTCCCCGCAAGGTCAAGACCCACCTCGCCGATAAGGCGCGTCTCAGGCAACTGGGATTCGAAACGCGCGATATCCACCTCTGAAATGCGGTTATCAGCCACCCACCAGGGGTGGAGCCCGAGTGCCACATGGATGTTCTCAAGACCTGCGAAGCGTTCAGAGCTGGAGACGAAGCTGGACGGCACCACTGTGCACGTAAGCGCGCAGATGCTGAGTCCACCTGATGCTTTCGCCACGCTTTCAGCATCTTCGGCGAAATCCAGGTGGCAGTGCATATCGAAGAGCTCTTCCATCCCAAGCCTCCTTGCTGGTCGACGATGAAGCGCACACCTGCATGACACTATAGGCTGCACGCGCACGAGCAGCTGGGTCAGTGAGCGGATCGCGCAAGGTGCGTTGGCAAAGCGTTTTCCATCCGTGATGAGCGCTTGCGCAACAGACAGGTGCTCAGGGTTGCCGATATCTCAGGATTGCGTCATCATGGCTTGTCTCATCCGCTTGAAGAAGAGGCTGATTCGCTCATGGATATGGTCATAGAGGTATTGAAAGCGCTGCTGATCGGCGTGGTGGAGGGCATCACCGAATGGCTCCCCATCTCGTCTACTGGGCACATGATCTTGGTAGACGAATTCGTGAAGCTCCAGGTCTCCGACGCCTTCCGCGAGCTGTTCTTGGTGGTCATCCAGATCGGCGCCATCATGGCCGTCATCATCCTCTACTTCCATAAGCTCAATCCCCTCTCTCCTAAGAAGAGTGCTCAAGAGAAGCGCGGCACCTGGCATCTGTGGGGCATGGTGGTGATCGGCTGCATCCCGGCGGCCATCGTGGGCTTCCTCTTCGACGACTTCTTCACCGAGCACTTCCACAATGCTTGGACCGTCGCTGCCGCGCTCATCGTCTACGGCATCGTATTCATCGTGCTAGAGCGGCACAATCGAAAGCGCGAAGCGCGCTATCTGGCCGAGCAGGTGCATGGGAAGCATGCGCGCGTGGCTGCGGGGACCGATGGGGACACCGCAGAGATGGCGCTGTTCCGCGTGAAGACGGTGGATGACATCGACGCGAAGACGGCGTTCAAGATAGGGCTCTTCCAGGTGCTGGCCATCGTGCCGGGCACATCGCGCTCAGGCTCCACCATCATCGGCGGCATGCTCTGCGGATGCTCGCGCACCGCCGCAGCCGAGTTCACGTTCTTCTTGGCCATTCCCATCATGTTCGGCTGGGGCCTCTTGAAGACGGTGAAGTACATCATGGAACTGGGCTTGGCCATGACCGGCACTGAGATGGCAGTGCTCATCGTGGGCGTGGTGACAGCCTTCGTCGTGTCAGTCATCTCCATCAAGTTCCTGATGGGATATATCAAGAAGAACGATTTCACAGCCTTCGGCGTCTACCGCATCATCTTAGGGGTGGCTGTGCTGGCTTACTTCGGGGCGCGTCTGATGTTCTAAGGGTTTCCCTTAGAAGAAGACGATGACGATGAGCACGATGATGAGGATGACGAGCACGGGGATGGCCACCTTGACGAAGGGCGGCAAGGACGAGAAGGGCTTGCCCCTGCCATAGTTCGCACTCCCGCTGATGGTATCTGAAAGCGATCCCAAATCCGTCCGACGGGAGAGCCGCGGCCGATCAGACGTGTTGCTCCCCGAATGCGAGCGCCATTTTGCCTTCGGGTTCGACGTGTCGATGATGGGGTCTGGCTTGTCGGATTCCTCCACCGAATAAGAGACCAGCTGATTCATCTCATTGAAGGCACGCGAGTCGATGCTGCCGCGGCCGTCGATCACCTCGCGATTGGTGGTGCGCGACGCCCTTTGCGCTGACAGCGCGTCGCGCACTTCGCGCTCACGCTCATAGCTGTCCCGGGAACGCTGCGTGCGCGTACGGCTCTCTTGAGACGTTAGAGGCGCCACCACGCGATGCGCCCGGAAATTGCCATGCGCCTCCTGCTCATGGATGCCTGATGAGGTGCGCGCGTTGGCTGCCTCCATGTCGCGCTTGGCTTGGCGGCGCTGCGCCTGCATCCGCTCTTCCTCAGCGCGCCGTGCCTCCAGGATCTGGCGTTGGGTCTCGCGCTCCTTCCACCGAAGCGAATTCTCGTTGTAGCTCTTGGCGTGCTCTTGCGAGCGCATCCGCGCACTGCGAGCGCGAGCCGCATCTTGTGCCGCATAGGATGACACGATGCTGTCACGAGAAGGGCGGCTGGTCACCTGGCCACGACTGCCGAAAGAGCGCTCACCCGAAGCGCTCCCTGGCGCCTCTTCATTCCTCTTGCGCCCGTCATAGAGTATCTGTGGCTGCTCATCTTGATTGTGCGGCATTGCTCATCCCCATCTGGCCTAGAAGAACGTTTGATCGAGCCACGGGCCGTATTCGCCCGTCCACATATCATTGAGCTGCTGAAAGACGAGCGTCCAGTCTATCCGCTCGCCCAAGAGAGCCTCTAGGTAGTGCACATTTGCCATGCCCGCCTCCGGCGCGGCAAGGTTCGCCTGAGCGATGGTATAGGTGCACGTGGGGCACATGGTGATGAGCGTCTGCGCTCCTGTAGCCTTGGCTTCCCCGATGACGCGCCAGACGCGCTCATCGGTGATGGTCGGGTCATAGGACGCAACAGCTCCCCCTGCCCCGCAGCACAACGTCCCACGCTTGGCGTGGTCCATCTCCACCTGCTTGATATCAGGGGCGAATTCAGCGAACAACTGCCGAAGCGCATTGGCATTGCGCATGTCCTCACGATCATGGCACGAGTCGAAGAACGTGATGGAATCCAGCGGCAAGGGAGCAAAGCCCGCGTCCTTGCCCGCCTCCACGCGCTGATGAGCGCAGTCCAAGAGCAGCTCAGGCAAGGGCACCAAGGTGATATCAGCGGGCATGTCTGGCCGAAACTCATCGGCACACCCGGGGCAGATGGTCACCATGCGCGTGATGCCCGCCTTCTGCATGCGCTCGATGAGGGAAAGCCTCAAGTCTCGCGCTCGCTGGAACATGCCCGCGCTCATGAGCGGGCTGCCACAGCATGCATCGGATAAGGCCCACGATATCCCCGCATCGGTCAACCACTGCCCTGCCGCGCGCACCACCTGTGGCGCGTAGGAGACCAAAGAGCACCCAGGGAAGAAGAGCGTATCCACCCAGCCGTGGCCGTATTCAGCTGCTGCATCCAATGTGATCATGTCCTCATAGCCGATGCCGTAGATGGCGCGATAGGCGCTGAAGATATGCCACTCGTTGTCCACCATCACGAGCTTCGAATCTTGAGGTGGCATGAGGTTCGCGCGCATGAACAACTCTCGCCAAGCGCGCATGTGCTCCGGCGCACCTATGTGGCGCGCGCACGCAGCCGTGCAATGCCCGCAGAAGCAGCACTGGCGAAGCGCATGGTAGAGCGTGGGATCCTCTTGCATGAGCGCTATGAGCGCTTGTGGCTGGTCGTCGAAGGGCAGCGCCTCTATGCGTTGGTATGCTTGGATGATCTGGCCCATGTCCAGGCCAGGACCTTCTAAGACATCGCAGCGTCGCGTGCACTTCCGGCAGTGCGAACAGGTGAGCTGATTGTTCGCCCATGCCGCAAGGATATCCAGCTTCGCGCTCCCTGCCTGTGCAAGGGAAGACGTCTCTTGCTGTGTCAGTCTCTCAGCTCTCATCCTGATAGCCTCACGCTGCCTCTGCCGTCTGGCTCTGCCGAATCACCGAAATGCCGAAGCCGTGATGAGCACAAGCCCTAGAATCTTGCCACGAACAGGATAACCCACCCCAAGCCCAAAGAGGAGCTCCCACGATGAATGTTGTCTGCCTTGACCTGGAAGGCGTGTTGGTCCCAGAGATCTGGATCGCCTTCGCCGAAGCCACGGGCATCGAAGGGCTCAAGCGTACCACGCGCGATGAGCCAGATTACGACAAGCTGATGGAATATCGCATCGAACTGCTGCATGAGCATGGGCTGAAGCTGGCAGACATCCAAGCAGTCATCGCTCAGATGGACCCCATGCCCGGTGCCAAGGAATTCTTGGATGACCTACGCCAATGCACGCAGGTCATCATCATCTCAGATACGTTCGCTCAGTTCGCACGTCCGCTGATGGAGAAGCTGGGATGGCCGACCATCTTCTGCAATGAGCTGGTCATCTCCTCTGACGGCGAAGTGACCGGATATAAGATGCGCTGCAAGGATACGAAGCTCACCACGGTGCGCGCCCTGCATGAGGCCGGGCTTGAGACCATCGCCTCAGGAGATTCCTACAACGATGTGCAGATGATCCTCTATTCGAAGGCGGGATTCTTCTTCCGCACCACTGATGCCCTGAAGGCCGAATACCCTGACGTGCCTGCCTTCACGGAATACGCTGACCTGCTTGCTGCCATCAAAGACGTCCTGTAAGTCAGCAAACAGAGATGTGCTATGCCCTTTGCATTTCCATGCAAAGGGCATTGTCTTCATGTGTGCTGGCAGTTGCCAGCACCCACGAGAACTGAAGCCCTGTGTCACTTGGATTAGTTCCTAGCATCCATGAATGGGATGCATCAAGATCCGTGGGTGCCGCCAACTGACGGCGCGAGTGAATGCACGTCGTGTGTACGCGCCACTATCTTCCTTCTGAACCGAAGCGCAAGGGCCTTCGTTGATACAAGCCTGCATCCTCAAATCCCAAGCGGCGGTAATAGGCACGCGTGCCCACAGCGCTGATAACATTCACGGCATCATAGCCCGCATCGTGGGCAAGCTGGCAGGCGCGCTCAACGAGACGCGTCCCCAACCCAAGGTGCTGGTTGCCCTCCTTGGCCTCATGGATCTTGGAAGTGCGGCCATAGATGTGCACCTCGCGGATCATAGCCTGACCCTCTCCCACCGGAATGCCTTCTGAGAGAGTATGCTGATCAGGCAGGGACAGGCGCAGAAAGCCTGCAAGGCGGTCTTCGCCATCCACCCACTGCAAGAAGATCTCACGGGTGTTCGTCGTGTCATAGGCGGATGTGCGAAGGGTGAGCGTTGCAGGGTCTATGGCGCTCGTAGCCACCTCCCGCATGCGCATCTCGCGCACGGCGCGCTCCCCCGCCTTCTGGCACACATCCGCCTCCACCATCTGACGGAGATTCGTCTTCTTGCACCCCGTGACGATATCCTGTGAAGGGATATCGCGGATCATGCGAGAGATGCGCGTGTGCTCCGGCGTTGCCAACACGCACGCGGATAAGAGGCCCACGAGCTCCTCTTCCCCATAGGGCTGCCACCTCCCCGCTTGGAAGCCTTCCGTCAGGCGCGCGCTGGCAACGAGAGCGCAGGGATAGAGCTTCACCTCATCGGGCATGAAGCGCTCATCTTCCATGAGCATGCGGTAGAGGCGCACGTCATCCTCAGGCGTTGAGCCCATGAGATTCGCCATCATGTGCACATGGGACTTGAATCCGAAGAGTCGGATGAGCGCAAGGGCGCGCGCCACCTCATCCACGCTTCCGCCTCGACCATTCTGTGCGAGAATGGCATCGTCCAAGCTCTGGATGCCCACTTGGACCTTCGTGACGCCCATGTGTCGAAGCTCCGTGAGCGTCTGGACGCTCACCGTATCCGGTCGCGTCTCTACCACTAGCCCTACGCAGCGCGCGTGCGCATGCTCATTCGCGTGCTGCAAGCGCGCAAGCTCCTCTTCGGAGACATCCTCATCCAGTTGCGGAAGCGCAGCTTGCCGCAAAGGATCCAGAGCCTGGAAAGCGCATCGGTAGTCCATCATGCCCGCATCAACCGAATGCTGCAATTCATCCTGCAAGGCTTGGATCTGCGCATCGAAGGGCTCTCGTGCATCCTCGTAGAGCCTGCGCCGACGGCGCACCTCAGCCAAAGAGCGCTCTGTGCCCGCATCATCCAACGCGCGGAAGAGCTCGCATGAGAACCACGTGCGATAGCTCGCCGGGTAATCGAACCACGTCCCGCCCAACACGATGAGCTCGACCTTATCAATGTTGTGTCCCATGTTCGCCAGCGTCGTCAAACGCGCCGACACCTGCAGATACGGATCGAAGAAGCATCGCTCGGCACGCTGGCACGCAGGCTCGTCTGCGATGTAGCTCTTCGGCATGGAGATGTCATTGGGACAATAGATGCAATCATTGCGGCAGGGCCACGGCTTCGTGAGCACCGTCACCGTGGCAACGCCCGATGCCGTGCGGCGAGGCTTGGCGCGCAAGAGCCTCATGAGCGCATCATCGGTGGCATCGTCAAGGCGAAGAGACGCGATGAGCGGGCTTCTCTCTTGCTTCTGCGCCTGATAGAACGAGAGCATCTGCTTCTTCGAGATGCGGCGCGAAGGGTCATCCAGATCCTTGCTATGGCGACGCAGGATGGCATCCAGCTCCCGATGGGTGAGCGTCTGCCCACACCTCATCTTGCATGCTATCTCTCTGAGCGCTTCTTCCATATGCTTGAGGATTATACTTTCATGCCGTGGATGGACAGGCCAGACAGATCTCCCGGATCACGCGCGGATTCTACGAGAAGCACGCTGCGTCGTTCTCGCAGACGCGCCAGCGCGCTTGGACCGGCTGGCAACGGCTTGCTGTGATCATGCGCGCGAGAGATGCACCGACGACCGTCTTGGATGTTGCCTGTGGCAACCAGCGCTTCGAGCGCTTCTTGGCCCAGGAAGGACTCATACCCGACACAGTCTTTGCCGTCGATGCCTGCGAAGCTCTCTTGGCCACCTCGGTGCCTGAGATGCCCCAAATAGAGCACGTGCAGGCAGATATCTTGGAGCTCTTGGATGCGGGATGCGGCTTCAAGGATCTGGGGGTTCCTGCGTGCAGCCTCACTGTCTGCTTCGGATTCATGCATCATGTGCCCACCGCCCAGACCAGACACGTTCTCTTAGAACAGCTCTTGGCTGCCACTCAGCCAAAGGGCATCTGCGCGCTGAGCTTTTGGCAGTTCCAAAGAGATGAGAAGCTCTGGCGCAAGGCCGCTGTGGCAACGAAGGACGCATGCGCTCGCTTCGACATAGGGCTTGCCAATGCTGGCGATGCGTTCTTGGGCTGGCAAGATGCGGCGGATGCCTTTCGCTTCTGCCACGCTTTCTCTGACGATGAGGTGGACACCTTGCGTAAGGACGCCGAGTGCTTGGGCGCACGTACGTTGGATGATTTCCGCGCCGACGGCAAGCACGGCGACCTGGACCGCTATCTCATATTCGAGGTCTGCTGATGGGCTTTCTGGACAAGCTGCTATCGCGCCGCAGCTACGACACGATGTTCGGACGCGCGCATGTCATCGTGATGCCCGCATCCGATGGACGGCGCGTGCGCATCTTAGAACTTGGCGGCACGTTCCAGAGCGCCAGTTTCGAAGGCAGCGCGTGGGCAGAACTGCCGTTCACCTACTTCAAGGGCTTCGATGCCATCTTCCAGGCGAAGCGAGCAGGCAAGCCCATGGGATCGGTGCTCCTCTTGGGTGGGGGCGGCTTCGCCTGGCCGAAGCACGCGCTCACCGAACATGACGACCTGCATCTTGATGTCGTGGAGATCGATCCTGTCGTCGTAGACATCGCGCGGAAGCATTTCTATCTTGATCGCCTTGAGCACCATCTTGTGCAGGCAGGCACGTCTGAGCGGCTTCGCATCTCCATTGATGACGCGTCCCGCTTCCTTCTGGAATGCTCGGATGTCTATGACGCCATCATCAATGACCTCTTCCAAGGGCGAACAACGCCTGAATCCACTTCGACCGATGCCTTCTTCGCCCTGGTCAAGCACCATCTATCACCTGGTGGCATCTATGCGCAGAATATCGTCACCGATCTGACGCGCGAGGGAGGACGCACCTTGTTCGCTCTGATGGCGAAGCTTGAGGAGACGTTCCTGCATGTATGGGCCGTGGATGCAACGGATCCCGAATTCGGCGGCGCCGATAATTACATCATCATGGCATCAGATGCTGACTATCCGTTCGACGGATGCATGGACTGCAGCGGATGAGCGATACGGCAGGTTGATCCGTAGGTGCGTGCAACTGCACGCACATATGAATACCGTGCCCTTTGCATATCCATGCAAAGGGCATAGCAAACAAGGATCGATCTGGTGACGCGTCTGGCGGCACGCATGAGGATCGACGCGATATCCGGATCATCGACAGCCACCGGATCATTTTGAGACGAATGCGCTCGTCTCAAAAGGAGGCTCCGAACTTGGAATGTAACAGCCTGTCAACCGAGGCTGCGCCCACATTTTACAAGCTGCGGAACGCGCCTTGCACATGCCGAAGAATCCCTAGAATCCATCTTGCATCAAGAAAACGTCGAACAGCGAGGAGGGTGGTCCCCATGGATGCACGCGGAATGGAAGAAGAGGCACGGATTGCTGAAAAGCAGGAAGATCAGAAGATGAAGGCCGGGATCGCAGCGGAAGAGGTCATTGCTGCCGAAGGCGGCGTCAAGGTCTCTGAATACGAGGATGCCGCTTCTGAGAACCACGGTCTCTAAGCGATGAGCCCATCGGACGGGCCGGATCCCTCATCAGGGTCCGGCCCGTCCCTTCTCAGCGCACGAAGCTCACATCCAGCCCGAAGCATTCCTTCAAGGCCGCATCCAGATCAACGCCATCAAGCCTTCGCTCTTCCCTTCCCTTCTATTCATAGGAGACGCTGGAATTGTTGACCAGCCAGGAAAGCGCCGCTTCCCTCCGGGCGAATACAGCCGCCTCATCAGCCTTGTCCTGGTCGATCAACTGCTGATAGATCTGCTGGCGTTGGGCGGCGTCATCCCCGGGCATCTGAGCGATGATCTGATCCTCATCAAGCTCGATGTCCAGATGATTCGCCAGGGCATCGATAGCGCACATCACGCGCAGCGCATCATCGGGCATGCCTTCCATCCGGTCAGCCGGATCAGGCTCCTCCACCAAGCGCTTGGCAAGCTCCGCCAGCACGATGTCCGGGAAGTGCGGGTCATCCTTGGCCATATCAGGCAAGCCGAATTGTGCAGCAACGCCCTGGCGAAACTCCTCCAGATTCGTTGCCGGCGCGAAGTGCTCGGTGATGAAGGCATCGGTCAGCTCAGGAGAGACGCTGCGAAGGATCTTCTCCACATCCACCTCCATGGTGAGCGAGGAATGGTCCCCCTCTTTCGCCAAAGGCATCTTGATCTTCGCATTCACAGATCTCGTCTGCCCCGCCTTCACCCCGATGAGCTCGTCATCGAATGTCTTTGGCATCTCTCCCGCGCCTACATGATAGACAGAGTGCTGCATGATGAAATTCGAGGCCGGATTGCCATCGAGCGCGGCATCGCGCGTGGTGACCACGATGTGATCCCCTGGCAGCACGCCCCGATCCTCTGCCACCTCATGGAACTCCGCGAACGGCTCCATGAGCTTTTCTATCTGGGCATCCACTAAGCTTGAAGGCACCTGCGGTTTGGGCAGCTTCACGTGGACGGGTTCATAGCTTGAAAGCGTGTATTTCGACATCTTCTCTCTCCTTACAGTTCCAATTCTTCCACCAAGCTACGCAAGCGCCGATGAGAATCTGACAGGATCATCGGTTGGTTGTGCTGGAAATACGCATCGCTTCCGTACTGGGCGATATAGCGTGCTGAGGGCGTGCGCTGCGTGAGCTCGGTCACGAAGATGAGCATCTCCTGAGCATCCCCGAACGCTTGCTCCAAGAAGCCAAAGGCAGCTTGAAGGCGCGCCTCCTGCTCAGCTACCGCCTTATCCATATCCGCCCTGCGCGCGAACATCTCCTCAAGGGACGCCAGCTGTCCTTCTGGATCCTCAGCAGCCCCCGCCGCCTCTGAAGAGAACTGCTCCAATGTGGCGATCTCCTCTCGCGCTCGGGCGCGCCTCTCCTTCTTCACCGCACCTGAGGACGTCAACGCTTCGAAGGCGCTCTGCCTCTGGCTGATGATGTCCTGCAAAACATCAAGAGGCGCCTCCCCTCCTTGCGTGCGCTCTTTCACCAACCTCAGCGCGTCGCGTACTGCCAACAGCACATCCGTCTTGAACATGATGTCACGGAAGGCAGGCTCAAGGCTATCCAATAGAAGCCCGATGAGCGAGAGCCGTTCATCGAAGGACGCCTCTTGAGCGCGGATCCGAACCTCTTCGGGGGCTTGCCCTGCCAAGATGTCCTCGACGCGATAATCATCGCGATACTTGTTGAACAGGTCATAGTAAGCAGCGAATTCGCCAGCGATCTTCGGATCCTGCACATAATGTGAGATGAGCGCCTCATCCACATCCTTGCCAAGCGCCTCATAGGCGCGGATGATGTCAGAGAGGTCGTCCCAACCGCGTGCCGTCACGAACTCCTTGCCATCCAGCGTGGTGCGGATGGAATAGAACCGGTCTTTCTTCGTCTCCAGGAACGTGAGGACAGCAGGATGCGTGCCCTTCGCAAGCGCATAGGCCTTCCATGCGCCGAAATCCGGTTCTACCGCTATGCGCTTCACGCGGTCCAGCGTCACGATGTCGAATTCATGCACGCTGCGGTTGTATTCAGGGGGATTGCCTGCCGTCACCACGATCCACCCTTCCGGCACCTCATGGCGCCCGAAGGTCTTGAACTGGAGGAATTGCAGCATGGACGGATAGAGCGTCTCAGATACGCAATTGATCTCATCCAAGAACAGGATGCCGCGCTCATGACCTGTGTCGCGCATGCATTGGTATACCGAGTCTATGATCTCCGACATGGTGTATTCAGAAGCGTCGTATGCATAGCCCTCGTATTCCTGATGTGTGATGAACGGAAGGCCCAAGGCCGATTGGCGCGTATGATGCGTCATCGAATAGGAGACGAGCCCCAGATCCAGCTCATCGGCTATCTGGGCCATGATGGCCGTCTTGCCGATGCCTGGCGCTCCCACCAAGAAGATGGGGCGTTGTTGGGAACGCGCAAGCAGCGGCTCCCCGCTCCCATCGTGCGCCAGATAGGCTTCGATGGTGTCCTTCACCTGTTGCTTAGCTTGCTGTATGTCCATGCGCCCTCCTCACGCGTCTTTCAGCTCCCTCACATCTAACAGCATCTTCAGTGCCCATGAAGGCACCTCCGGATCGGAATAGCCATCGTCCAAGAAGACGAACGCGGTGTCGTAGTCAGGCGGTCTGCGCGGGAACACGCCTTCGCCGTCAGTGAAGTAGATGAGCCCGCGCAGATCCGTGAATTCGCCCTTCTCCACAAGCGCATCCACATGGTCGAACACGGGACGGAAATCCGTTCCGCCAAACCCCTTGAGCTCCATGTTCTGAAGATAGAGGTCCAGCTGATCCAATGACGTGATCTTCGTGTCCTCTTGGACAGCAGCGTCGCACTGGATGATGTGGATGTTCACGCGATCGTGGAAGCTCTCCGATGAATGCAGGATGTTGTAGGTCTTGTTCATGAATGCCTGCACTACCTCCCCCGAGCACGATTCAGAGGTATCGATGGCGATGGCGAAGTCATGCACGCGCTTGTCCTCTTTGTACTCCAGCGGCTCGATGAGCGGCATGTTGCCGTAGCGGTCCATCCCGAAAGTGTAGTAGATGTAGTCGAACTCATCGTCATTGACGCGCATGGTCTCATGCAGCGTGGCAAAGCGACGCAGGAACTCCTCATAGCTCCCTACTTCACGGTTGAGCGCACGCAGATGATCCACCAGATTGCCCGCGCCCTCGCCGCGCTTGGCCAGATGCGCCTCAAGCTCCATCTGGATCTTGAGACCAGCTTCCTCCCACTCATGAGCCACGTCCTCAGCAGAGCGATCATCAAAAGGTTCGCTCCCCTCATGGCGTGCATCTGCGGCATTCCCCGCGTTGCCGCTCGCATCCTCATCCTGCCTACCTTCGCCTTCCCCGTCACCTGATGAGCCATCCACGATATCGTTCAACGCCTCGGACTCAAGCGATTGGCGGGCGCTGCCCTTACGCGTGCCGGATGCCTCTTGCGGACGCTCCGGATCAGCCGACTCTGCACCCGATGGATCTTCAGGCTCTCCATACCAGAGGCTGTGCGAATCGTGATAGAACATGGGTGCGAGCGACTTCAGATCCGTCTTGTTGCCCTCATTGCCGAAGAACCAGTAGAGGCGCTCTGCCGTGATGAGGCCGCCTACATGCGCGCTCAAGACCTTCAAGGACTCCTTGGCGCGCCGGTCCATATTCGCTGGGAAGGCATCTCCCACCAGATCCAAGATCATGGCTTCGATGGCGATATCGCATGCCGCATCCCAAGGCTGGCGCAGCACGGAATAGAGCATGAAGGGATGCCGGAAGATGCAGTGGAACAAGCAATGGATCACATCGCGCACCACTTCATTGAAGGACAGCTTGAAGCGATCCACCACATAGACCGGATCGAAGTAGAGCGCGCGCCCGTCGCTGGCGATGCCATACAGATCGAACCGAGGGACGAGCGGCATGCGCCACAGAGCGCTATCCAAGAAGCGGAAGCGAACGGCCAGAGCGCGGCGCGCCTCTTCCAATACCTCCAAAGCCACTGGTTCGCATGCCTCATAGCGTGCAAGCTTTCGCGCCATGCGCTCTTCGGTGATGAGGTCTATGCGCTCCTCTGAAGAAGCGCCCTTCCGCCCTGCGGTGCCAAGGACGTCCAGCCCGCGCCGCTTGCGCTCTTCGCGGCGCGCAAGGGCCACATCGCCGTCAAGGATGGGTGTCGTGTCTTGGATGCGCGCCATCAGAGGGTGAGATCCAATCGCGATCCGAGCCCCAGCCGGCGCTTGAGCTCTAGAAGGCAGCCGATAGCCTGGGCATCCGCCTTCCTCGTTACCTGATCGAGGGCGCTCTCGATGGCATCATGGTCCAAAACGCCCCATGCGGCAAGATCGCCAAGCGCCTGCATATCCCCTGCCGAAGCGAAGCAGAGGCAAACTGCCTCCTGCTTGCGCCGCAGGATGCCCAAGTACAGATCGCGCATGTCCTCATCCATCCAGATAGGCTCGCGCAGACGCGCTACGGCACCTCGCGCGAATTCGGACACATCGCGCGTGTTCGTGACCCACGCATCGTAATAGGGAAAGACGAAGACAGTGCATCCTTGCTCGGCAGTGAAGAGCTCTGTGAAGGCGCGAAAGCGAGTGGATAGGCTGGGAACGGGAAGCGTCACGCGCCGCTTCTGTCCAAGCGGCGCATCCTCATGGCCAGGAACCCACTTCAAAGGGACATCGACTATGACCTTGGGGATGGAGCGCGCAACGGAAAGAGCGCCTTGGCAGATGCTCTGCATATGCCCATGCATCCAGAGCTCTTCGATATCAACAGCCCCCATGAAGGCGTAGGGCGCTATCCGGTTCACGGCATCGGGGATATGCACGCGCGTGTCAGGGCCAACGTAGAGAAGCGCCTTGTCAGCGCCTGCATCCCCAGCTCCGCGCTCGCAAAGCACTCCCCCTTCCAGATAGAAGCGCTCATTGCGCGCATCCAGATCAAGATGATCCAGCGGCCTGCGCATCCGGGCCGTATTCTCGCCACCTACAAGCAACGCCCCTTCCCCGATATGCTCCACCTTGGCGGAGAGGCGCAAAGAGCTGATATCCGTCTCCGTGAACGCATGTGCACCGATGCGCTCCAAGCTCTCAGGGAGGGAGATGTGCACAAGCCTCCTGCATCCCTTGAATGCATCGTCACCGATCCTCTTGAGCCCTTCAGGCAACGTCACAGAGCGCAGGTGCCTATTCCGACAGCATGCTCCTGGCAGGATCTCCGTACAATCAGGCGCAACCGCATAATCCGCAACGCAGCTCAAGATGCCAGCCAGCTGTCCGTCGCTGTAAAGCCCCCCAGCACGATCCAGGACATAGCGCTCATTGCCCTCATCGATCCTGATCATCCCTTCCTCTTCGGCAGGGGTCTTGTCGAACGCATCCGCGAAAAGCTCCTGGACAGAGGCGGGAATGCGGATGCGCTCCAAGCCAGAGAGCGCGAAGGCGGATGCTTCGATGCCCTGCACACCCTGTCCAAGAGAACAGCTCTTGAGTCCCTTGCAGCCATAGAAGGCCTTCTCTTCGATCATGCGAACAGAATCAGGGATATCGATATGCTCTAGCCCTGACTTCGCGAAAGCCAATCGCCCGATGCTTTGAAGGCCTGCTGGAAGCGTCACCCGGCGCAACCTCTCTGCCGAATCGAATGCACGAGATCCGATGCGCTCGCATCCAGATGCAATCTCGTAGCTCTCAACAGGCACCACCATGCAGATGAGCTCCTTGCCATCTTTGGAATAGACAGCGAAGCCATCGCTTGCGAAATGGGGATTATCCGGGTGCACGCTCACGCGCACATGGGCAAGCGGGCCATCTTGACCGCATTTGATGGAGCGGATCTCAGCCCCGATAGCCACTTCATCTCCAACGACGCGGGCCATGATGGAGGGATCATCTTCCATGCACACAGGGGAGGCCTCTGGAGACGGGCCAGCAGCCGCGCACCCAGAGACATCCCCTCTCTGCATCCCCTCAAGAGCTGGATCATTGATGAGCGCTAGGTTCCGGAGCTCGATCGGACTGAGGCGCACAGGCGGCAGGTCCGCCTCAGCGCTCTGCCGAGAGACGCTCTGCTCAATGCCCTGCCCCACCGAGACGCTCCTTTCCTTCATCTGTCGCATCACCACGCCGAAGGGCAGGACTCGCACCTGCCCTGCCCCGACGTCCTCTTCGATCTTGCTCCTTTGCGCTCTCAAGCCACGTTCTCGATGACCTCGCAGGACTCTTCCACCACGGTCACCTGATTCTGCGAATAGAGCTTCAACGGCAGAAGCAGCACGGCCGCCAGCACGCAGAATCCGCACATCGTGATGGCCGCCGCCGTCCATCCGAACGTTTGCGCCACGAAGCCGATGAGCGGAGGGCCCAGCAAGATGCCCAGATTGAACCCAATGGACACCACACCCAAAGCGACACCCGCCAATTCGGGCTTCTTGACCGTGAGCGCTGTCATCGTCCAAAGCACGCAGGGGAATCCCGCATCGGCGAACGCGTAGACGATCACGAATGGCACGATGAGCATGGGATTGCCGAAGACCATGCCCCAGAGCACCACGACACCGTATAGGATGAGCATCAAGGATCCGAATACCTTCTGATTGCGGACCTTGTTCAGGATGGATCCCCATACGAGCGCTGCGACCACCGCACCCAAGGAGAAGCAGGCTACCCAATTGTTGGACTCATCCACTGACCAGCCATAGATATCTGACCAACATGTAGCCACCCAGTTCACGAAGCCGAAGCATGCGATGCAGAAGCACATCGTGACCGCAGCCATGAGCCAAGGATAGGGCGATCTGATCCCCTCGGCAATGGAGACCTCCTCGCTTTCCACATCCGCAAAGCTGTCTTCCGGACGCGGGCTCTTCACGCAGATGATGTAGAACAGAAGAGCCACGACGCAGGCAGCAAGACCGAACCACCACATGCCCTGCCAGCCGAAGTTCACCGTGAGCACGCCGCCCAAGAAGAACATGACCGCCTGCGCGCACATCTGGTACACCGCCCAGATGCTCATGGGAAGGCCACGCTTGGTCTCGGGGAACCACATGGCGATGACCGCAGGACCGATGACCGACATGAGCCCCACGCCCATGCCTTCGATGACCCGGCTTATCATGAGCACAGCCGTGTTCTCGAAGACAAGGCCGATGAGAGAGCCACCGATGGCGCAGCCAAGCGCGATGATGCCGCCCCACTTGGGACCGATCTTGTTCAAGATGACAGCGGCCGGTATGGCGATCACGATGCCCACGAGCGAGAACACCGAGCTCAGCCATCCGGCCGTTGCCATATCTATGTTGAGCGCCTCTTGCAGGACCAGCATGCACGGAGCAACTTTGTTCTGCACGAGCGCCAAAGCGATTCCGGCGAAGATCGTGACGAGCGCCACCACCCATGCCTTCTTCGTATTCATTGCAAAAACCTCACATCCGAGCCCTCTTCCCCTTGATGCGCGAAACGCATCAAGGGGACGGGTTCGATGAACGATTGGATATAGGTCTCGCGCCTTGAAGACGCGAGGCGCCTTTCGAATGCCGTGTCTTACGCCTCGTAGACCACCTTGCCGCCGAGGATGGTCTTATGGACCTTCGTGGTGCGGTAGTCTTCAACATCCCCTGTGATGAAATCCTTCGGGAATAGGGTCATATCAGCCAGATTTCCCACTTCGATGGAACCAAGTCGATCCTCATCATGCAGGAACCAGGCTGCATTCTTCGTCCACATGAACAGAGTTTCGATGGGAGTGACCTTCGATTCGTCTCCGTTGGACAACGTCTCTCCCGTCGTCTCATCAAGGCGCGTGATGGCGTAATACATGCCCATCATGGGATCAGGCGGGACGACCGGGCTATCCGATCCTCCACCGCATACGATGCCATTCTTGAAGAGCAAGCCAGGTGACTGGATGCGCATAGCCTGTTCTTCGTAGAATTGCGGAGCCTCGCCCATGGTGCTCACCAGCGTTGGTTGCACGGTGGCGCCGATGTTCATCTCGCGCATGCGAGGGAACTGATCCTCATGGGGGAATTGATAGTGGATCAGGTAATGATGGCGAGGACGGACATCGCTGATCTTGCTGGCCGCCTCGAAAGCGTTCAGAGCCATATCCTCAGCAGCATCGCCGATGGTATGGATGCCGAATTGCCAACCAAGCTCTTGCGCCTTGCAGACGAAGGCGGAGATCTCCTCTTGAGTCCAAACGCTTGACCCAAGATAGTCTGGCCGCGTCTTATAGCCCTCGCGCATGAGCGCCGTATATGTAGCCGGAATGCCGTCAAGCGTCACCTTCACGCCATTGAGCTTCAGCATCTCATCGCCAAAGCCAGTGACGCAGTCCATCTCCTCCAGGCGACGCAGATGCGTTTCCTTGTCACCATAGGCGGAATCAAGATAGAACATGAGGTTGGCACGATAGGACAGCTTGCCCTCGTTCTTCGCCTCCAGATACGTGCGCATCTGGTCGAACAGGAGATTCGCATCGATGGCGCTCGTGATGCCGAGGCTATTCAAGTACTTGCCAACTGCTTCGATGCTCTCGATCCGTTGCGATGCGCTGAGCTCCGGGATGACGCGCTGAACGAGATCCATGGCCGAGTTCTCGTACAGATACCCATCAAGTGCACCATCGTCTGCATGTCCGATGGTGCCACCTTCAGGATCAGGCGTCTCAGCCGTGATCTCTGCCGCCTCGATAGCCTTGGAATTCACCATGGCCGTATGGAAGCATGTGCGCATGCAGAACAGCGGATTGTTCGGGCAGAGCTCATCCAGCTCTTCCAGCGTGAGCGGTGTTGGATCGTCCCACACCAGTTCGTTCCAGCTGTTCCCTTGGATCCATTCCCCGTCGGGAGTCTTATCCGCATATTCTTTGATGATCGCTTTGACATCAGCGCGCTTCGTCAAGGGCCTGAAATCGATATTGCGAAGATTGTTGCCCGTCCACGTGCAATGCATGTGGCTTTCGACGAATCCAGGGATCACGATCTCGCCGGGAGCATCGATGACCTCGGTATGAGGTCCGATCAGGGCGTCCATATCAGCGGCAGTGCCTACTGCGATGAACTTCCCATCCTTAGCCGCAACGCCGCCATCCTCATAGATCGGGAAATCCCTCTTCCCCTGCTGGATCTCTTCGCACGTGATGGCAACCGTATAGACCTTCGCATGCCGTATGACCAGATCCGCCTCTGGATACCATTCTTTCATGCTGCGCCTCACATTTCCGTCTGCCACCGCGCTGCTTCCCATCCTAGGGCATCACGATGCACAGACTTGAGTTCGTATCCTCAATGTAAGCGGCATGCCGCCCACCAGCATGCCGCTCCTAGAACCGATCCTATGCAGAACAGCTCACAGGAAGCTATGCATCGAGCTTCTTCTGCTCTGCTGCCTCCTTGGCTTCATCCGCCAATATCTCAGCTTCTGTCTCCTCATCACCATGAAGCTTGAGCGTTGCGAAGCAGATGCCGCCGATGAGCTGGGCAACCGTTGCCACGATGGCGACATAGCCCCAGCCCGTTCCTCCCGTTGCATCCAAGATCATGCCAGCGATCGGGCCGCCGAGCATCATGCCGAAGTTGAGGAACATGGAGAAGAGCGCCGTTGATGCGCCAGCGAGACGAGGATCCGGCACGACCTGCGTCGCGAAGGTCCACATAGCAGCCGCGAACACGCCTTCAAGGCAGCAGTACAGGATGCAGACGATCACGATAGCCCACATATCAACCACATGGTAGGCCGCGAAGAATACGAACGCGTACAGGATGCCATCGATAGCAACGAAGCGCTTGCGGCTTGCCAATCCCTTGAAGCGCGTCAAGATCCAGCCACCGATCATGGCAGTGAAGATCTCCGCGAGATACACATACCCAACGATGCTATTGGCAACTGCGGGATCAAGCCCTGCTGCGTTGGTCCAATATGTTGCGATCCAAGTTGCGAACGTCATGATAGCCACGCCAAAGCCCACGCCACCGAGACCGATGATGTAGACGGCCTTGTACTTGAAGACCTGGCTCACCTTGACGGAGGTATCCTCAACGTCAGCGAAATTCTGATCAGCTGGTGGCGTACGGACGAATGCCGAGAACAGGATCAAGCCAAGCACGAGCAGGATGATGCTCACGATCCACATGTGCTTCCAGACCGCATCGGGACCGATGATGGAACCGGTCAAGAGGAAGCCACCGGCGATGGCGACCATCTGCCACGAGCTCCAAATGCCCATGGGGAAGCTTCTCTTGTTCGACGGGAACCACATGGAGATCGTCGATGGCGCGATGATGGAGATCAAGCTGATGCCAAAGCCCTCGATCACGCGGCTGGCGAGCAGCATGTACTCATCCCCTGCGAAGAATCCGATGATGGCGCCCACCAACGTCACCGCGATGGAGATCACGCCGCCCTTGAGGATGCCCCACTTGCGAACCATCCATACAGCAGGAAACGCCAAGACGATGCCGAGCACATTGAAGATGCCTGAGATCCAACCAGCAACGCCTGCGCTCACATTCAGATCAACCTGAACCAAGCCGATGACAGGGAGAACCTTGTTCTGCGTCCATGCCATCGCGATGCCAGCGATGAAGATCGCCAAGACGATCAACCAAGCCTTTGCGCCCGGACCTTTCGTCGTGTTTGTTGGAGTAGCCACAGTACCCCTCCTTAATCCCGAACCTTCCTCAGATTCGGGGAATTATGGCTTGTCGCCATAACCCGCCTAAAACCCCGTTCCGGACCGTTGTCGGTCAGGTCGTGATAATTTCAAACAGGGTATTTTGAAAGCCTTTCCAATGATCTATGAAACCTTCTTTTGCTTGAAGATCGGTAACACCTTGCAAGCTTTCCATTACCATGAGCACATGTGTGCTTGCTCTCACCGAGCAGCGCGCTCTTGCAGAGGTGCGGGATCTTGATCTTCGAACTCATGCCCGCACCTCTTGCATACCTTTCGAGAGCTGATGGCATAGCTGCCGCATTCTGGACAGATCTTCGTCCTGCCTTCTTTCAAGCAGTCATCGCACAATGGCTTCTCGAAGGGCGTACAGAAGAAGCACGCTTTCTTGACCTCCGCATTCAAATGCGTGACCGCCTTGGTGTCATCGTGTTCCAATGCGCGTCCACATTTAGCGCAGACTTCACGTTCGAATGGGTTGTACCATCCACAATCAGGGCATTCGACCGGAAACTTGAACTCTGCCTTCTTATGGCAACGCTGGCACCAGGGGCTGCATGTCCTACAATTTGGCATCTGCTTCTCCTTCGTTCAGGAGCTGAGAACAGCAAGACATGACAGTCACATGCGAATACGGCTGGTCAAGGCTCATTGGGGAGCGCCAGGAGCTTTCGGAGCACCGGGAGCTTGGGGAGCGCCAGGAGCCTTTGGAGCATCATCAAGCCCCTTCGGCTTGAGAGATATCTCTGCAGGTTGCGCGGGAGTGCTCGCCGCGATAGCGTCCTCGGCTGCCTTCTTCGATGCCGCAAGATCTGCTCCGCATTTCTTGCACGTGGCATCGGTGGGCTTGTTGAAGGTGTCGCACTCAAGGCACTTGACGATGGTTACTGAAGCTGCTGGTCTGAAGCACATAGTATCTCCTAACACGAATCAGATCGATCCGGCGGATCGGCATGCGCAGGCGCGTCGATCCGCACAGATCGAAGCTATTACTGCTCTGGCACGTACAGCCAAGAGCGTGGGGTCTCCTTGACGAGCTCTGCCAGCTCATCTACCGTGCCATACTTCATGCACGCCGCTTGGCAGTGATGCACGCATGTCGGGAGCTTGCCCATGGCAGTGCGGTCAGCGCACAGATCGCACTGGGACGTGAAGACGGGCAGGTTGTTGTATTCATACTTGCCGTTCGCCATCATGGTGGGGCCATCTTCGAACAGCACGATGCCGTTCGCCTCGCCCGCTTTCCAACCGTGCTCCACCTTGCAGGCCATGACGCAGGAGCGGCAGGCCGTGCACCAGGTGTAATCGATGAAGAGTCCGTACTTCTC
Organism: uncultured Eggerthellaceae bacterium; assembly: GCA_947565185.1. Lineage (GTDB taxonomy): Bacteria > Actinomycetota > Coriobacteriia > Coriobacteriales > Eggerthellaceae > MGBC163016. Next base: position 51,268 of record CANODU010000007.1, read on the forward strand.
AGCCATCTTAGAATCCTCCCTTAGCCGTCACGATCTCAGAGGGCGAGCAGTCGTTCTCCTTCGTGACCGGATATATCTTGCAGATCTGATTCGCATAGGGCGCACCATAGAGCGTGGGGCCGGTCACACCCTGAACGGTGAGGTTGTTGATATTGGAATCGAACACACCGAAGAGGTTCGGCTCAGCGCCATCGGTCTCAGGGAACCACCAGCCATGCTCAGAGCGCACGGTATTGGGCTTGAGCGACGGATTGATGCGGACGCGCTGCTTGCACTTGCCGCGCATGTTCTCAACCCAGATCCAGTCACCCGCGCACACGCCGATCTTGGCAGCGGTGTCGGGATGCAGGTCGGTCAGCGGATCAGGATGAGACTCGCGCAGACGCGGGACCATGCGCTCCTCAGAGTGGAAGTACTCCCAGGTG
>CANODU010000008.1 GCA_947565185.1 uncultured Eggerthellaceae bacterium
TCCGCAGGATGTCTCACTCCTCCGTCCCCCTGATACAGACCCTTGATGCGCCGCATCTTTTCGGGCGGCAAGGGGGATGAGCGTTGCGATCCTTAGTTGGTTGCAGTTGTGCAGCAAAAGAGGCCTCTCTCGTCAGGGAAGCGAAGGCGGGGACATACTTATGCAAGGATCAAGGAGGGATCTCATGGACACAGCTTCAACGTGGGCTCTATGCATCGCGCTTCTCGTTCCTTTCGCGGGAAATACCTTGGGCGCAGCATCGGTCTTCCTCTTGAGGCGCGGGATGGGCGAGCGTCTCCAGAAGGCGCTCCTTGGCTTCGCGGCGGGCGTCATGATAGCCGCTAGCATCTGGAGCCTCATCATCCCTGCCATCGAAGCGTCTGAGGGCGGACCGCTTCCAGCGTGGTTTCCGGCAACGACAGGCTTTCTCTTGGGCATGTTCGCATTGCTGTTGATCGATCGCTTCACCCCTCATTTGCATGTCGGATCAGATGAGCCGGAAGGTGTGCATTCGGGTTTCAAGAAACCTACTATGATGCTGTTCGCCTTGGCTATCCATAACCTTCCTGAAGGCATGGCGGTAGGCGCTGTGCTCGCAGGTTTCTTGGCAGGAGACCCGGGCATCGCGTTGCCTGCGGTCGTGGCGCTTTCTGTTGGCATCGCCATTCAGAACATACCGGAAGGGGCAGTGGTGTCGCTTCCGTTGGCCTCGAATGGCCTTTCGCGCTTGAAGGCCTTTGGAGCCGGTGCGGCGTGCGGCGCAGTGGAGCCTGCGGGGGCCTTGCTGATGTTAGCCATCACGGGCGTGGCCACGCCAGCACTGCCCTATATCCTCTCATTCGCCGCTGGCGCCATGATGTATGTGGTTACCGAAGAGCTCATTCCTGAGACCCAGCAAGGGCGCCATACGAACATAGGGACCATAGGCGTTGCCATTGGGTTCGCGTTGATGATGGTATTGGATGTGGCGCTCGGATAGGTTTGCTGCTCGTACACCCAAAGGGACGGGGTAAATGGGTGCGCTCACACAACGCTCTAGGCCACGAACAGAAGCGATCCCAAGGTGAGGCCACCCCCGAAGCCGACGAGCACCACCTTGTCGCCACCTTCGATGCGTCCCTCGGCATAGGCATCTGCCAAGGCCATGAGCACGCTGGAGGCGCTCGTGTTGCCCACCGATCCGATGGATATCTGCATGCGCTCGACGGGGAATTTGAGCTTCTTCGCCGAGAAGCGGATGATGCGCTCATTGGCCTGGTGCGGCACGATCAAGGAGACCTCATCTAAGGGCACGTCTGCTCGCTCGCATGCCTTCATGACCGCATCTGCCATGGCCTTGCTGGCCCATTTGAAGATCTTCTGGCCTTGCATGCTGATGGAGGCGCGGCGCGGCCGCTCAAGCTCGGGCAGCGCTTCATCCAAGGATGCAGCCATGATCTGGCAGACATCATCTTGGGATATATCTGCGAAGGGGAAGGTGGACAGGTCGCGCAGCTGGTCGCACGCGAGCGCCAAGGTGGGGTCATCGGTGTTCTCAAGGAAGCTGCTCAGGATGCCTGGCGCTTCATCATCCCAGGAAAGGACTACGGCCCCCGCTCCATCGCCGAACAGAACGCAGGTGGTCCTGTCCGTCCAGTCAGTGATGCGAGAGAGCCGATCCACGCCGATGACGAGCGCATGCTTGATGGCATTGCCCTGAGAGATGCGAAGAGGGGATGAAGCGCCCAGGCGGCTTAGGGCAGATGCCTCCATCATGGATGCAGCCACTTCCATGCCGTAGACGCAACCTGCGCAGGCGGCGTTCAGGTCGAAGGCGACGGCCCGCTCAAGGCCAAGGCGCGCCTTCACCAGACAGGCCTCCGAGGGGACCACCGAATCAGGTGTGATGGTCATGCAGATGAGCAGATCCACTTCATCGGGCTGCAAGCCGGCTGCATCCATCGCGCGCTTGCCCGCGAGCGCAGCAAGGTCAGTGGAGGTCTCCTCTACAGCGATGTGGCGCTCATGGATCCCCGTGCGTTCGACGATCCACTCATCGCTGGTGTCCACGATCTTCGCAAGATCGTCGTTGGTGACAGCAAGCTGAGGAAGCGCTTTCCCGCTCCCGGTCAATGTGCAACCCATATCCATCCTCTTGAGATCAGGCTCGCGCTTCTTGCACGCCAGCGCATCGTCGCAGCCAATGGTGCTCGTCGCAGATGCATTCGCTTGATCGCGCAAGCACGCGCCCACAAACAATGATGCTTGATTATAATGACTGAGCTCATAAAACGCAGAGAACATCCTGAAAGGACTGTAACATGGCTACGATCGATACCGTACGCGAGGTGCTCGTCGAGAATCTTGACCTTGATCCGGAGGCCATCACCGAAGACGCTACCATCGAGTCTTTGGGGATCGACTCCCTTGACATGGCCGAGCTCACTTGTGAGATCGAAGAGCGCTGCGACATCGATTTCGGCGAACCGGAGGGTCTCTCCACCATCGGAGATATCGTCGCGCACATCGACGCGCTTTCGTAAGCAGGCACCAACGATATGAGGACCCGCATAACGGATCTTCTGGGGATCCGCTATCCCATCATCCAAGGGGCCATGGCGCGCATCGCCGATGCCTCGCTGGCAAGCGCGGTGAGCGATGCTGGCGGCTTGGGGATCATCGCCTGTGGCGGCGCATCTCTTGAGTGGATCGAAGAGCAGGTGCGCATCGCGCGCGCCAGCACCGATGCGCCCATCGGTGCGAATGTCATGCTGATGGATCCGCAGGCACCTGAGGTGGCGCGCTTGCTCGTGGACTTGCACGTGGAGGTCATCACCACAGGTGCCGGCAGCCCCGTTGACTATCTGCCTCTCTGGAAGGAAGCGGGCATCAAGGTGATCCCCGTCATCGCCACCACGGCGCAAGCCCGGCGCATGGAGCGTCTGGGCGTGGATGCCGTTGTGGCCGAGGGAACGGAATCCGGTGGGCATGTGGGCGAGCTCACCACCATGGCGCTCTTGCCTTCCGTGCGCGATGCTGTCTCCATCCCGGTCATCGGTGCGGGTGGCATCGCTGATGGGCGCGGTCTGTGCGCAGCCTTCGCCTTGGGAGCTGAGGGTGTGCAGATCGGCACGCGCTTCCTCACGGTGGATGAATGCACGGTGTGCGACCCGTGGAAGGAGAAGGTGCTTGGAGCGAAGGACTCTGACACCATCGTCACGGGACGCGGTACGGGGCATCCCGTGCGCGGTCTCAAGAACCGCTTCGCACGCGAATGCCGCAAGCGCGAGATGGAAGCCACGTGCCCCGAGGACTTGGAGGGGATCTACGCAGGTTCGCTCGCGCGCGCCGTGGCAGGAGACATGGAGACGGGATCTATTCTGGCAGGGCAGATCGCAGCCATCGTCTCTGAGCGCGGCACGGCGAAGAGCTTCATCGAATCCATCATGGCAGAAGCCGAAGCGTTGGGTGCTCTTGACCTAGCGCAGGTATCTGAGCTCAATGCGCGCCAAGGACGTGCGGTGTGAGCCGGGAAGAAGGCCGCGTGGCATGGATGCGCGCATGAATGCATTCCCTCAGATAGGAGCCCATGATGTGGTCTTCATGTGCTCGGGTCAAGGTTCTCAACATCCGGGCATGGGGACTGACCTTTTGGATGTGCCTGCCGTAGCTGATGTCTTCGCGTGTGCCTCAGATGTCCTTGGGCGCGACATCGTAGGCTTGGTGACCGATGAGGGGGACTACGCTCAAGAGCAGCTGGATCAGACCAAGAATGCGCAAGCGGCCATCGCTGCGCTCTCCATCGGCATCGGGCGTGCGCTCATGGCAGCTGGTATACAGCCAGCGGCGCTGTTGGGCTTTTCGCTGGGGCAGGTGAGCGCTCTGGCGCTTTCGGGGATGATCTCTGACGAAGAGGCGTTCTCCTTGATCGATGTTCGCTCCTCGCTGATGGATGAGGCAGCCCGGGAGCATCCGGGATGCATGAGCGCTCTCTTGAAGGCTGATGAGGAGAGCGTGCAAGAGCTCTGCGCAGCTTGTGCGCAGGGCGAGGTACTGGTGGCGGCGAACTACAACTGTCCCGGTCAGATCGTGATCGCTGGTGCGCCTGCGGCTGTGGAGCGAGCAGAAGCGGCATGGAAGGATGCAGGGCGCCGCTTTAGCCGCTTGGCTACGCAAGGGGCGTTCCACAGCCCTCTCATGGCCTCGGCGTGCGAACCGTTCTCCGCGCATCTTGCAACGGTTCCCTTCCAAGAGCCGCAGATCCCCGTCATCTGCAATACGGACGCGAACCCCGTGGATGCAGCCAGCATCCGCGAGCGCCTGGTGGCGCATCTGGTGTCCCCGGTCCTCTTCGATGAGAGCGTGCGCCGGTTGGTGCACGTGGGGGCGCAGACATTTGCGGAAGTGGGCTTTGGCGGCGTGCTTGCCGGCTTGGCGAGGCGCATAGACAAGGAGCTTGCACGGCCTGCCATCCAGGATGCGCAAAGCTTCGCAGCGTTCGTGGATGCTCAGGAGTCGTGAGGGCAAGCTCGAATAAAAGGATAGCCCCGCGGGCACGCCTCTTCTTCAGGCTGCCCGCTTTCATGCTAGAGAGGGAGGATCGGTGATCTTGTGGAGATGAGCGAAGCGCGTCCTGTGGGGTTGGTGAGCGGCTCGGGTCGAGGCATCGGCTTGGCTTGTGCTCGCGAGCTGGCATCACGGGGCTTCGATGTCTGCCTCAATTGCTCTTCAGAGCGCAGCATGGAGCATACCGAAGCCGCTGCACGCGCCATCGAGAGCGAATTCGGCGTGCGCGCCCTGGTGTTCGTAGCTGATGTGGCGAAGGCCGCTGAGGTAAAGGCCATGGTGGATGCCATCGTCTCAGAGCTGGGACGCTTGGATGTGCTGGTGAACAACGCTGGCATCACGCGCGATGGCCTCATCGCCCGCATGAGCGAAGAGGACTTCGATGCGGTCATAGATGTGAACCTCAAGGGCGTGTTCAACGCTTGCAAGGCGGCTGCCAAGGTGATGATGAAGCAGCGCCATGGCCGCATCATCAACATGAGCAGCGTGGTGGGCATCCATGGCAATGCCGGGCAGGTGAACTACGCAGCATCGAAGGCGGGCGTCATCGGCATCACGAAGTCCTTGGCCAAGGAGCTGGCGCGGCGCAACATCACCGTCAACGCGGTGGCGCCTGGCTTCATCTCAACGGATATGACCGACGCCTTGAGCGAAGAGCAAAAGGAGGCGATCGCCTCGCGCATCGGCCTTGGGCGCTTCGGCAGCGCAGAAGACGTAGCAGCCCTCGTCGGCTTCTTGGCCAGCGATGAGGCAGCTTACATCACCGGACAAGCCATAGAAGTGGACGGAGGGCTGGCCCTATGAGCACAAGCGTACGCACACGCCGCCCGGATGGCACGCATCGCGTGGTCATAACCGGCATGGGAGCGGTATCCCCGGCAGGGGTCGGGGTGGATGCGCTCATGGAAGCGGTCATGGGCAAGCAGTGCTGCATAGCACCCATCCAGCGCTTCGATACCTCCGAATACGAGGTGCACAACGCTGGCGAGGTGCGTGATTTCGATGCGCTCGCACACGGTCTCTCCAAGAAGGAGGCGCGGCGCTTCGAGCGCTTCGTGCAGTATGCCATCGTGGCAGCCGATGAGGCTCTCGCGCAATCTGGCCTGGACATGGCAACTGAGGATCCTACGCGCGTATCAGTTGTCTTCGGCACGGGCATCGGGGGGATCGACGAGCTGCAGAAGGGCTTCCAGACGCTTGCGGAGAAGGGTCCGAAGCGCGTGGCGCCCCTGTTCGTGCCCACCATGATCGGCAACATCGCAGCGGGCAACCTGGCCATTCGCTATGGGATGCGCGGCGAATGCATCAATGTCGTCACCGCGTGCGCCACCGGCGCCCATAACATAGGGGATGCGCTGCGGGCCATTCGCCATGGGTATACGGACGTGGCGCTCGTGGGCGGGGCGGAAGAATCCGTCTCTCCCATCTGCATCGCGGGCTTCACCAATCTGGGAGCTCTTTCTAAGGAAGAGGACCCAACCTGCACTTCGCTTCCCTTCGACGTGCGGCGCGTGGGCTTCGTTGCAGGAGAAGGCGCTGGTGCGCTCATCATAGAATCGCTTGAGCATGCGCTTCGGCGCGGTGCCGTGCCCATCGCTGAGATAACGGGCTTCGGCTCTACGGGCGATGCCTATCACATGACCGCTCCTGATCCTGAGGCAGATGGCATCGTGCGCGCTATGCGCCAGGCGCTCGAAGAGGGTGGCTTCACGCCTTGTGACATCGGTCATGTGAATGCTCATGGCACGGGCACGCCTGCCAATGACAAGACGGAGGCGAAGGCGCTTGCGGACCTTGCCGGGGATGCAGCCCATGAGATCCCCGTGACATCCGTCAAAGGGTCCATAGGGCACACCTTAGGCGCGGCGGGGGCCATAGAGGCCATCGTCTGCGCGCTGTCAGTGGCTCAGGATATGGTGCCGCCCACGGCAGGATTCGCTGAGGCTGATCCTGAGTGCGCTGTGAATGTGGTGACCGAACCCATACGCGGGCTGCATCAGAAGGTAGCGCTCTCGAATTCGCTCGGCTTCGGTGGCCATAACGCGTGCTTGGCCTTCAGTCCCTATGAGGCATGAGGCCCATCAGGGATCTCATGCTGGACGGCATCGCTTCAAGAGGATGTGAGGATATGCAGATCGAATACCCATGCGGCAAAGATGTGATAGAGCAGGTGCTTCCGCACCGGGATCCATTCGTCTGGATGACGCGGGTCATCCAGTGCGATCCGGGGAAGTACATCACGGCTGAGCTTGACGTCTCACCTGATCTGGATCTGTTCCGCGGCCATTTTCCGGAGCATGCGGTGCTTCCTGGCGTCATCCTCATGGAAGCGCTGGCTCAAACAGCATCCTTCTGCATCTTGGTGGACCGTGGCGCTGAAGGGGCGCTTGGGTTCCTCACCGGGATCGATAAGGCGAAGTTCCGCAAGCAGGTGCTTCCCGGTGACACCGTCACGTTGACGGCTGAGATCGTGAAGTCATCTCGGCGCATGTGCGTGGCTGAGGTCAAGGCCATGGTGGACGGTGCGCTGTGCGCGTCTGCCACGCAGAAGTACATCCTCGCAACCGCGGAAGAGCAAGATGCGTGAGCGTGCGAGCGCTCATGCTGGAAGAATAGGTTGATGATGGTCAAGCGGTACATGCGCATAGGCGGCGACGAAGATGAAGGTCAGGTGCGCGCCTCAGCGGAAGAGCAGCCTCAGGGAGCAGGCGAGGAGAGCGCTGCTTCGTCTTTAGCGAGCGTTGAGGCTGCAGACCCGGGAGCGGCTCCGAAGGTGGATATCGCTTATCACGCTGAGCGCATCGGTGCAGAGCTCGCCCGCGCGCTCTCCGCGGTGATCTCACAGCGAACATCGCGGGAGGGGGATGGCGAAGCACCGCCATCAGGGGCGCCGCGCGCGCTCGTCTTCGCGCCGAAGCAAGCCGTTCGGCAGGTCTGTGCCGCCATCGCCTCTGAGGGCATCGACACGATCATCCCCCTTGTTGGGGATTGGAGGCTTGATGGCAACCCGAAGGCTGCCCAAGGCAGCGTGAGCCTTGAGGGAAAGCCTTCCCGCGCTCTGTTCTCCAACGCTCACGCGTTGCTGGATGCGGCTCAAGCGGCGCAGGTGCAGAGCATCTTCTTAGGGGGAGATTCGCTTCCTCTGGCAACGGATAACCGCTTCCTCATCCGTGCGCAGGATGCAGGCCTGCGCGTGTTCGCTCCTCTGGAGGCCGACGCCACGAACAAGCATTGGGTGGCTTGCGAGCCCTCGCGCGAAGATGGTGCTCCCATGCCCTCTGCGTGGCGGGCGTGCCACGCGTGCAAGCTCACCTTCGATGATGCCGAGTTCGCAGAGGGGGGGTACGCGTGTCCGTCGTGCGGCACCCTTGCGCGCCTCACGATAGATGAGCGGATCAGTCAGATATGCGATGAGGATACGTTCATCGAATGGGATGAGGACGCTGAGGCCGCCGACCCGCTCCAGTTCCCGGGATACCCTGAGAAGCTTGCGGGCTTGCGAGAGAAGACCGGCCTGGCTGAGGCAGTGCGCATCGGAGAGGCCAAGATCGGCGGGTTCCCCGTTGCTCTTGGCATCATGGATTCGCGTTTCCTCATGGGCTCTATGGGCAGCGTCGTGGGAGAGCGCGTGTCGCATCTGTTCGACTATGCAACGCTCCAGCGCTTGCCTGTCGTGCTCTTCTGCGCATCTGGCGGTGCGCGCATGCAAGAGGGCCTGGCATCGCTCATGCAGATGGCGAAGACGGCTTGTGCCGTGCAGCGCCACAGCAAGGCGGGCTTGCTCTACATCTCCGTCCTCACGGATCCCACCACAGGCGGTGTGACGGCTTCCTTCGCCACCTTGGGCGACATCATCTTGGCAGAGCCCAAGGCGATGATCGGCTTCGCGGGGCAGCGCGTCATCAAAGACACCATCAAGCAAGAGCTCCCCGAGGGCTTCCAGACGGCCGAATTCGCTCTGGAGCATGGTCTCATCGACGCCATCGTGCGGCGCGATCGCATGAAGGAGGTGCTGCGCACGCTTTTGTCCTTGCACGCGTCTGCCTATGCGCCTCAGCAAGACCTCCCCGTGACCGATCAAGCTGCTGATGCCTTCATCTTCGGCGAGGCGCCGAAGAGCACCCAGGCCAAGGGGCTGTTCGAAGGGCTCATCGACATGATCACGGTGGATCTGCCCCAAGCCATCTTGGGGGAGGACCAAGCGCAAGCGCTGGAGCGCCATGCGAAGCGCGAGCTCAAGCGTGCGGGCCTCACGGCAGATGCTACGCCGGGCAGCGCATGGGAGAGCGTGCAGCGGGCGCGCAACGTGCACAGGCCGACAGCCATGACCTATATCCGCGGCATCGCTGATGTGTTCGTGGAGCTCCATGGAGACCGGGAATACGGTGATGATGCGGCCATCATATCCGGCATCGGCAAGATCGGCGATACCTGCGTCACCATCATCGCTGAGGAGAAGGGCGCGGATCTGCAAGAGAGGATCCGACGCAACTTCGGCTGCCCTCATCCGGAAGGGTATCGGAAGGCAGCGCGCGCCATGCGCCAAGCGGAGAAGTTCAACCGTCCCATCGTGTGCTTGGTGGATACGCAAGGGGCGTTCTGCGGCACGGGAGCTGAGGAGCGCGGGCAGGGCAATGCCATTGCGGAGAACCTCCTGTTGATGGCAGGGCTCCATGTGCCTGTGGTGAGCGTCATCTTGGGCGAGGGCGGCAGCGGTGGCGCGCTCGCGTTGGCGCTTGCGAACAGCGTGGCCATGCAGGAGAACGCCGTCTATTCCATCCTGTCTCCGGAGGGGTTCGCATCCATCCTCTGGAAGGACGGCAAGCGCGCGCCAGAAGCGGCTGAGGTCATGCGCATGAGCGCGCCACAGGTGCTTGCCATGGAGGTGGTGGACGCCGTCATCCCTGAAGGGGAGGGGCCAGCGCATGAGAATCCTGAGGAGGCGGTCGCGCATGTGCGCACGTATATAGAAGGCGCGCTGGCCGAGCTCAAGGATCTCTCTCCCCATGAGCTGCGCGTGCAACGCCAGCTTCGCTTCTCCAAGTTCTAGGTCTGCATCCAAGCGAGGTACATCCATGGCTGATCACATCGAAGGCAAGCGTCCGGTCTTGGAGGCCCTGCGCAGCGGGATGCCCATCGAAGAGGTGTTCTTCGTTGACAACCTTGAGCGCGATGCTCTGGTGAAGGATATCCTGCGCAAATGCAAGCAGCGTCAGATACCCGTTGTAGATGTACCTCGCAAGCGGATGGATGCGCTCATCGCGAAAGCAGCGCCGAAGGCACCGGCAGAGCGCCAACGCAAGATAGCGGCACAGGGCGTGGTGGCACGAGCGGCGGCGTTTCCGTATGCCACGCTTGAGGACGTCATCGCTTTGGCCGATGCGCAGGCAGAAGAAGAGCATCGTGCGCTCATCGTCGTCTGCGATCACCTGACTGATACCGGGAATCTGGGCGCTATCGCACGTTCGGCTGAATGCGTGGGCGCTGCGGGCATCGTGATCCCCCACAAGCGCTCTGCTCATGTGACAGCGGCCACCTACAAGAGCTCCGCTGGCGCTATCGCGCATATCAAGGTGGCAGAGGTGGCGAACATCTCCCAGGCCTTGGAGAGGCTCAAAGGCGCAGGCTTTTGGGTGGTGGCGGCCACCGAGCACGCAGATGAGGTGCTGTGGGATACGAACATGGAAGGCCGCATCGCGCTCGTGGTGGGCAATGAGCAAAGCGGCGTGTCCGATCTGGTTCGCCGTTCCTCTGACCTGGAGTGCAAGCTTCCCATGTTCGGCAGCATCTCGTCGCTCAATGTGGCGCAAGCCTCCACGGCGTTCATGTACGAATGGTTGAGGCAAAACGATGCCCGCTCCTAGGCGCCGGCTGCTCATCGTGGACGGCTACAACGTGCTGCGCTCGGGCAGCCGCTATGCCCAGATCCCATCACCTGACTACACTGACGATACGTTCAATCAAGCTCGCGAGCGCCTCATCAATGACGTGGTCGACTTTGCGGGCATGTCTGGGGAGGCCATCATCGTCTTCGACGCGGCAGACAATGCCCATGCGGCCACGGAGACCGGTGCGTTGGTGGGGGATGTGCGCGTCGTGTTCACCAGGCGGGGCCAGTCAGCGGATCGCCTGATAGAGAAGCTCGCCTTCGATGCCAAGGAGCGCGGCATCGAGACGCTCGTCGTCACGAGCGATGCCGGCATCCAAGATGCTGTCTTCGGGGGTGGGGTGGACCGCATGAGCGCGGAGGGCTTCTGTCAGGAGATGGAGCTGCATGTGCGCGAGGTGCATGAGGATGAGAGTCCCCGCATTGCCGAGAAGCGCACGCTCGCAGATCGCATCTCAGCAGATGCGGCTGCGCGCCTCCGTCAGATGCGAGACGAGCTGTGAGCAACGAAGAAGGGGTCAGGCTCACGCGCCTGACCCCTTTAAAGATGCGTTCGATCTCTGTGCTTCTGCTTGCTCAGGCCTTGAAGCGGTATCCGTATCCGCGGACCGTCTCCACGAGCGCCGGGTCATAGCCTGCGGCGTTGATCTTGTCGCGCAGGCGCTTGATGTGGGTGTCCACCGTCTTCGTCTCCGTGAGGTACTCCCAGCCCCATGCATCGCGGAGCAAATCTTCGCGGCTCACCACCTTGCCGGCGTTCTTCATGAGGGAAGCAAGCAGCTCGAATTCGCGCGGCGTGAGGTCTATCTCTCCGCTCTCGCCCGAAGCGGTATGGGCATCCTCATCCAACGTGATCCCGTTCACCGTGACCACGTTGTGCATGTTGCCCACCTGCCCGCTGCCGCGGCGCAGAAGAGCGCGCACGCGCGCGATGAGCTCGCGCACGCCGAAGGGCTTCGCCAGGTAGTCATCGCCGCCGATCTCAAGGCCTACCACCTTGTCAAGCTCTGTGTCGCGGGCGGAGAGGAACAGCACCGGCGCATCGGTGTTGGTGCGCAGGCGCCGGCAGAGCTCATAGCCATCCATGCCCGGGAGCATGATGTCAAGGATGAACAGGTCATAGTCATTCTGCTGGGAAGCGGTGATGGCATCTTCGCCGCTTTGCACGATGTCTGCGATGTAACCCTCTTTCTTCAGGGCATATCCGACGAAATCCGTGATAGTGGCTTCGTCGTCGCATACGAGGATCCGGCTTGCTGTCTCAGTCATAGCTTTCGCCTTTCCCTAAGGCACACGAAACGCCGTCGCGCCTTTCGTGCCATCCGTCAAGGATGGTGTATCTTGGTCATCAATGCATTATCCATCAAATGACGAAAGATGACCTTGGGAATTATGTTTCTAGCGGTGGATGTGGGAAATACCCAAACGGTGGTGGGCGTCTACGAGGGCGATGAGCTCAAGGCCTCATGGCGCCTCAAGACGGTGCGCGATGACACATCAGATGACATCTGCGCGCGCATGCAGTCGCTCATGGCCATGCAAGGCCTTGATATGAGCGCCGTCCATCATGCCGCGCTCGCATCCGTTGTGCCGGCTCTGAAGGAGGCATGGGCGGACGCGCTCTGCGCGCTCTGCGGCACCGAGGCGCTCCTCTGCACGGCGGCAAGCGCTGGTGCGCTCTTCCAGGCGGATTACCCGCATCCTGAAGAGATCGGCGCCGACCGGGTGGCTGACGCTGTTGCCTGCAAGGCGAAATATGGCTTTCCGTCCGTGGTGGTGGATTTTGGCACGGCTACGAACATAGAGGTGATCGATGAGCGCGGCATGTTCATCGGCGGCATCATCGCGCCGGGGCTGCAAACCAGCGCATCCACGCTCATCTCAAGCGGCGCCCAGCTCTTCTCGGTGGATCTCAGCGCACCTGAGCATGCCATCGGGCGCAATACGCGCGAAGCGCTTGAGAGCGGCATCCTCTTCGGCGAAGCGGCGCGGGTGGATGGGCTTGTGAGCCGCATCTTCCAGGAGCTGGGCTATGAAGCGCGCGTCATCGCGACCGGTGGCCTGGCCTCACGCATCGCGCACCTATCAAAGCGCATCGATGAGGTGGACCCTGACCTCACCTTGGAGGGACTTCGTTTAATATCGGAAGCTGACCGCTTTTAGCTGATCGCAAGGAGGCCACATGCTCACGGACATCGAGATAGCGCAGGCAGCCACCCCGAAGAAGATCGCGGCTGTGGCGCAGGCTCTAGGGATAGATGAGGATCATCTGGAAGCCTATGGCCCGTACAAGGCCAAGGTGGACTACAACCTGCTCACCGAAGAGGACCACACGCCGGGAAAGCTCATCTTGGTCACGGCCATCAATCCCACGCCTGCAGGCGAAGGCAAGACCACCACGACGGTGGGTCTGGCCGATGCGCTGGCGCTGCGTGGCAAGAACGTGGTCGTCGCCTTGCGCGAGCCTTCCTTGGGCCCCGTCTTCGGGATCAAGGGTGGCGCTGCAGGCGGCGGATATGCTCAAGTGGTTCCCATGGAGGACATCAACCTGCACTTCACGGGCGACTTCCATGCCATCGGCGCTGCGAACAATCTCTTGGCAGCCATGCTGGATGCCCATATCCAGAACGGCAACGAGCTCAACATCGACGTGCGCCGCATCACGTGGAAGCGCGTCGTGGACATGAACGACCGCCAGCTGCGCCATATCGTGGATGGCTTGGGCGGCAAGGCCCATGGCGTGCCGCGCGAAGATGGCTTCGATATCACCGTGGCATCGGAGGTCATGGCCATCTTCTGCCTGGCCACCTCCATCACTGACCTGAAAGAGCGCCTCGGGCGCATCGTGGTGGGCTACACCTACGACGATGAGCCGGTGACAGCCCATGACCTTCAAGCGGAAGGGGCCATGTGCGCGCTCCTGAAGGATGCCTTGAAGCCGAATCTGGTGCAGACGCTGGAAGGGAGCCCCGCATTCGTGCACGGCGGCCCCTTCGCCAACATCGCCCATGGTTGCAACTCCATCATGGCCACGCGCATGGCGCTGGCCTTGGGAGATTGGTGCGTGACCGAGGCAGGCTTCGGCGCTGATCTGGGTGCTGAGAAGTTCCTGGATATCAAATGCCGCCTTGCGGGCTTGACCCCTGATGCCGTGGTCGTCGTAGCCACGGTGCGCGCGCTCAAGAATCACGGTGGCGTGGCGAAGGAGGATCTGAACGAGGAGAACCTAGAAGCGCTCAAGGCAGGCCTTCCGAATCTGCTCCAGCATGTGGAGAACATCACTCAGGTCTATCAGCTTCCTTGCGTAGTGGCCATCAATGCTTTCCCTACGGATACATTGGCAGAGCTTGACCTGGTAGAGGCCGAATGCAACAAGCTTGGCGTGGATGTGGCGCTCTCTGAGGTTTGGGCCAAAGGCGGGGAGGGTGGCCTTGCATTGGCTGATGAGGTGGTGCGCCTCTGCAATGAAGGGGATGCGGAAGGGCGCAGCGCCAAGACGTTCGCGTATTCCTATGAGGATGACCTCACCTTGACGGAGAAGATCGAGGCCGTGGCGAAGCGCATCTATCATGCTGACGGAGTGGTGTTCGAACCGGCGGCCGTGCGCGAGATAGCGAAGCTGGAGCGCTTGGGCTTCGGGCACATGCCCGTCTGCATGGCCAAGACCCAGTACTCGTTCTCTGATGATGCCAGCAAGCTGGGTGCACCGCGCGGCTTTCAGATCACCGTGCGCGAAGTGAAGGTGTCGGCCGGTGCAGGATTCGTGGTAGCGCTCACCGGCTCCATCATGACCATGCCCGGCTTGGGCAAGACTCCAGCCGCACAGAAGATCGACGTGGATGAGACCGGCAAGATAACCGGTCTGTTCTAGCAGGAGGCCAGAGGCGTGCCCATACGTACCCCAGCAGAAGTCACTGATTCCTATATAGAGGCGTGCGTTCCCAAGGCCACCTCTCCCGCATGGAGGCTGTTCGTGCTGGCCGTGCTCGCCGGCGTCTTGGTCTCTCTGGGCGCAGTTGCGTCCTCTGCTGCCGCCTTTGGCGCAGGGGATGCGGGCGTGCAGCGCCTGGTGACAGGCGCGGTCTTTCCCATCGGCCTCATCATGATCGTGATGCTGGGGGCGGAGCTCTTCACGGGCAATGCCCTCATGGTGACAGCGGCGCTCTCCCATGAGATCACGTGGGGACGCCTCTTGCGCAATTGGGGCATCGTCTATGTGGGCAACTTCGCAGGGGCGGTCCTCTTGGCTTGCCTCATGGCCTTCTTCGGACAGCTGGAGCTGGGGGGCGGCAACCTGGCGGTCTATACGGCGAAGGTGGCTGCTGCCAAATGCCAGCTTCCCTGGGCGAACGCCTTCGTCTTGGGCATCTTCTGCAACCTCATGGTGTGCATCGCCATCTATCTGGGCAACACCGCTCACGACACGGCAGGGAAGATCCTTGGCGTGTTCTTTCCCATCTTCGGCTTCGTCATCGCCAGCTTCGAGCACTGCGTAGCCAACATGTACTTCATCCCGGCGGGCATCTTCGCGAACATGGTGCCGAAGTATGCCGCAGCCATTGCAGAGGCGGGCATCAACACAGCCGTGCTCGATTTCCCCACGTTCATCCAGGCGAACCTGATCCCGGTCACCTTGGGCAACATCGTAGGTGGCGTGGCCGTGGGGCTCGTCATGTATGCTGCGCATTCCAGGAAGCGCGGGTGAGCCGTGCGCATCGTGGGAGAGGATGCTGCCCTTGTCCTTGAGGGGATGCAGCTGCCTGATACGGAGCGGGTAGGTGCTGCCATCGCGCGGGAGCTTCGGGATGGGGATGTGGTGCTGCTGGAGGGTACGCTGGGTGCTGGCAAGACCACGCTCGCCCAGGCTATCGCGCGGGGGCTTGGCATCACGCAGGATGTGGTGAGCCCCACCTTCACCATCGCATGCCTCTATGAGGGAACCACCTTGGCTCTCAATCATTTCGATCTCTATCGGCTCCAAAGCGCCGATCAGCTAGATGATGTGGACTTCTGGTCTTTGGTGGATGAGTCCACGCCAGGGGCCTCCCTCATAGAATGGGCTGATCTGTTTCTCGATGAGATGCCTGATGATGCGCTCGTGGCAGCGCTCTCCGTTGATGTGGAGGGCACAGGCGCACGAACCATGCGCTTGACCCCTTCGGGTACCCGTGCGCAGACCCTGCTTTCAGATATAGAGCGCACGTTGCGGGAGATGGCGTGATGGCAGATGCATCTCAGGATATCGTCGTCGCATTCGACACGGCGAACGAGGTCATCGCTTGCGGCATAGGGCGCAGGGGAGATGAGGGCGCAGTGCAGCTCATCGCGGAGGAGTACCTGCCCGCGCACCGCGCTTCCAACACGCGCCTTCTGAGCACGTTGGACGCGCTCATGGCACAGGTGAGCATCTCTCGCAGCCAGATAGGTTTGGTGTCCGTGGGCCGAGGGCCCGGTTCGTTCACGGGCGTGCGCATCGCCATGGCAACGGCGAAGGGGATGGCCTCTGCCTTGGGCGTGCCGCTTCTGGGCATCTCCACGCTGGATGCGCTTGCGTGGCAGGCGTGGCTTGCGGGCGTGCGCGGACGCGTGCTCGTGGTGGCTGATGCCATGCGCAAGGAGGTCTATCCGGCCTACTTCCAGCTGGACGAGGCTGGTGCTCAGCGTCTGACCGAAGACAGGGTGGTGAAGGCGGCTGCTTTCGCTTTGGACATCCCTCATGAGGGCATCACGTTGTTGGGGGATGCCCTGTTCAAATACGCTGAGCTCTTCGATAGGCAGAGCCTCCAGGCAGAGGAACGCCTCTGGACGCCGCAGGGCTCAGGGCTCCTTGCGGCTACCGAACAGGCATTGCGCTCGGGGAGCGCCCACACGCGTCCGGCTGATGTGCTTCCCATCTACACGCGCCTCTCTGATGCAGAAGAGAGCGAGCGAGCGCGTCTGGCGAAGACGGAGGCGCGCGATCTGGTAAGCGGCGTGCAGCATGCGGGTGCGCCAACGTTCAACATCCGCCCCATGGATGTAGCCAGCGTTTCCGATGCTGCGCGCATCGAGCGCGCGGTCATGGGCACGGATGCATGGTCTGAGCGGGCCTTCGCCGATGACCTTGCCCAGGCGAATCGGATCTGGTGGATGGCGCAGGCCCATGGCGAGCTCATGGGCTATGGTGGCGCGCTCATCGTGGACGGCGATGCGCAGATCCTCAAGGTGGCCACGGTGCCGAAGGCGCGCAGGCAAGGCATCGCTTGCAGGATCTTGAGCCGCATCTTGGAGGATGCGCGCAATCTTGCGGCTACGACGTGCTCGTTGGAAGTGCGCGCGTCCAATGCGGGTGCCATCGCGTTCTATGAGTCATGTGGCATGACGTATGTGGGCACGCGCCCAGGCTACTATTCGGATAGGGAAGATGCGCTCATCTACACGGGCGACATCAATGAGATGCTCCCACATCTTGCGCGCACCGATGTGCGCCAGGTAGCGGGCATCGGCTTGGATGAGCGAGAGGCTTGGCAAGAAGCGGAGCCTCAAGAGGTGACACCTCCGCGCATCCTTGCCATCGAGACCTCCTGCGATGAGACCGCGGGTGCTGTGGTAGAAGGAGGGGGTGCCATCCTCTCCGATGTCGTGGCCTCCCAGATCGATTTCCATGCGCGCTTCGGGGGCGTGGTGCCCGAGATAGCCAGCCGCAAGCACATCGAAGCCATCTGCGGCGTGGCGGAAGCGGCTTTGCAGGATGCGCATCTTGCGTGGCGCGACTTGGATGCGGTGGCCGCCACCTATGCACCGGGCTTGGTAGGGGCGCTCGTGGTGGGCGTGGCCTTCGCCAAGGGGGCAGCATGGGCGCTGGATGTCCCCTACATCGGCGTGAACCATCTGGAAGGGCATATCTATGCGAACAAGCTGGGGTGTTCTCAAGATGAGCCCTTCTGCCCGCCGGCAGTGGTGTCGCTCATCTCCGGTGGGAACACCATGCTCGTGCACATGCAGGACTGGCAACGCTATCGCATCTTGGGCGCCACCATCGACGATGCGGTCGGGGAGGCCTTCGACAAGGTTGCCAAAGCGCTGGGGCTGCCGTATCCGGGAGGGCCTCATATCTCCCGCCTGGCGAAGGAGGGCGACCCGCAAGCCATCCATTTCCCGCGCGCGCTCATGCACTCGGGGGATTATCGGTTCTCGCTTTCGGGCTTGAAGACGGCTGTCATCACCTATATCCAGCAAGCACAGGTTGCAGGCACGCTGGATGTGGCTGATGTCTGCGCCAGCTTCGAAGCGGCAGTCATCGACGTGCAGGTGTCGAAAGCGGCACGCGCGCTGGATGAGACGGGTGCGAATGCGTTCTGTCTGGGTGGCGGTGTGGCGGCGAACCCGGAGCTCAGGCGCGCCTATGAGAAGATGTGCGCAAGCCGTGGCGCGCGCCTCATCATGCCTCCTTTAGAGTCTTGTGGGGATAATGCAGCCATGATCGCGCTCGTGGCTCTTGACCGCTATCGTCAGGGCCTCTTCTCATCCCTTGATTCGGATGCCTACGCCCATGCTGACCTGTCCGTGCCCTACTGAGCTTGTCCACGGGGTGTTCTCACAAGCGGCATCTTGCCTCTTAGATGATGCGCATCAAGATCGGATGCGCATCTACGGTGCACCACAGGTTGTTCCTAGGTGACGCGTAAGCGGCATCTCGCTTCTGGGATGATGCGCATCTGCGGTGCGTAGGGCGGGTCGTTCGCAGATGACGCGCAAGCGACATCTGGCTTACGCGGGGTGCGGTGCAGGGTTGCTATGAGATGGGCTTGGTGGCCACATGGATGGCGGCGATGCCGCCAGTGCAATCGAACCAGGCTACGTGAGCGAAGCCCGCGTTCGTGAGCAGGGCTGCCACACCCGCTTGATCGGGGAACGCTTCGATGGAATCCGCCAGATATCTGAATCCGCTGTCATCGCCAGTGATGATCTTGCCCCACAGCGGCACCATGTGCGTGAGATATACCTCATACGCTGCGTTCCAGAGCGCATTGTGCGGTGTGGAGAAATCAAGGCAGGTGAAGCTGCCGCCGGGGGTCAGCACGCGCATGACCTCAGAGAGGGCTTGCTCACGGCAGGGCATGTTGCGCAGCCCATAGGCCATGGTGACCGCATCGAAGGAGCCGTCCTCAAAGGGGAGCGCCTGACCATCGGCCACGGCGAAGTCCATATCCACACCCGCTCCGCGGCCGCGCCGCCGATGCTCCTTCGCCACTTCCAGCATCTCAGGGACAAGGTCTGTGCAGATCACCCTTTGCGGATGGAACTTCTCGGCCATGGTGAAAGCCACATCTCCCGTGCCTCCAGCCACATCCAGCACCACATCCGTGGGCTCTATATCGGCCACTTCGCTCATGAGACGCAGCCATCCCTTATAGGCACCCAAGCTGGAACAGGCGTTGAAGCGCTCATAGCGCTTGGCGATGGCAGAGAAGATGTCCCGGACGCGGTCCGTGGATATGCTCTTTGGCGCGGAGAGTCCCGTTGCGGTGTCGATGCTTTCCATAGTGGTTCCAGATTATAGCGTGAGGTGGCTACTCTGATAGAATAGCTGCTTCAAAGAATGAGGTTTCAGTCTGCCACGGCTCACGAGCCGTTTGCGCGACGTAAGCGAGGCATTGGATGATACTCAGCGCCAAATACGTCTTTCCCATAACCGGAGACCCCATCTGCACAGGCGGCGCGGTCTACGTGAAGGATGGCATCATCGCCGATGTGGGCGAGATGAATGCCGTCATCAGCCGACATCCTGATGAGGAGGTCGTCGACTACGGGATGGCAGCGCTCATGCCCGGCTTCGTCGACGTGCACACGCGCCTTGAGAAATCGGTCCTGCGCGGTCTGGTGGCCGATCAGCCCTATGCGCGCTGGATCCTCTCGGTCATCGAGAAGAGCGCGAAGCTGGAGCTGTCTGACTGGTACGATTCCGCTGTGGTGGGCGGCTTGGATGCGCTGGCAAGCGGCATCACCACGGTGTGCGACATCACGTCCACAGGTGCGGCGCTCAAGGCCACCGTGGCTTTGGGAATGCGCTCGGTGATCTATCGCGAAGTGGGCGCCATGGACAAGATGCGCGTGGATTACGCAATGCATTCGGCCGAGCGCGACATAGATGCGTGGAGCGAACGCGCCAGCGGCACCATCACCCGCATAGGCGTGGCGCCGGCATCCATCTATGCGAACCACCCTCAGGTGTTCAGCCTTGTGTCTGATCTTGCTACCAAGCGCGATCTGCCTGTGGCCATCCGCCTTGCAGGCAGTCGCGAGGAGTACAACTTCGTGATGTATGGCTCGTCCATGTTCGCCGTTGACAACATGGATGTGGAGACGCGCGGCTACGTGGAGATACCGCCGTGGCTGCCCTTCGGCGTGACGCCGGTGCGCTATGCGCTCAATTGGGGCGCCTTCGATGCGCCCAATGTCATGGCCATCCATGTGGTGCATGTGGATGATGACGATATCCGCAAGCTGGTGGAGAAGGACGTTGCTGTCTGCACCTGCCCGCGCTCCAATGCGCAGCTGGGCATGGGCGTGGCGCCGCTCTCTGAGTTCATGCAAGCGGGCCTTCGCATCGGCCTGGGCACGGATTCGCCCGCGGCCACCGAATCCACCGATATGCTCTCAGAGATGCGCACGGGTCTCCTTCTGCACCGCGCTCGCGACACGCGTCGCTTCTTGGATGCGGCCACCATGCTGGAGCTTGCCACCATCGGCGGCGCGCGTGCGCTCAAGATGGATGATGAGATCGGTTCGCTGGATATCGGCAAGAGGGCGGATATCATCGCGGTGGATCTGTCCAATTCGCTCCAGTCGCCGGATGTGAACCCCATGTCTGCGGTGGTGAACACCTGCTCTGTCTCTGATGTGCTCATGACCATGGTGGATGGCAGCATCCGCTATGAGAAGGCGCATTGGCACGTTGGCGTGGAAGTTGCGAAGAGCATCGCACGCGTCATAGAGATTCGCACGAAGCTGCGCCACTGATGATGCATTTGCGCGTACAATAGCGAAAACGAAGAGATCCACTGGTTCTAGGCAAGGCGTACGGATACATGGCGAAGACCAACAAGAAGGCGAACAAGGACATCCGCAACCTCACGCGTGAAGAGAAGGCTGCACGTGCGAAGGCGCGGGCTGAAGCACTGGAGCGCGAGCAGAAGCGGCGCGATCACGAGAGCCTCATGAAGAAGGTGTTCACCATCGTGGTCTGCGTCATCTTGATCTTGGCGCTGGGCATCCCCACCATGGCGCTCACCGTTCTGTCGCAAGGATGAGACCGTGTTCGGCATCGGCGGATTCGAGCTCTTCCTCATACTCATATTCGGCTTCTTGATCTTCGGGCCTGACAAGCTCCCGCAGATAGCCAACACCATCGGGCGCGCCATCGCGAAGTTCCGCACGGCACAAGAGGACATGAAGGGTCAGCTGAACATGGAGTCCTTCATGGACAAGGAATCCGATGAGCCCTTCAAGAATCCATTGGAGGTCATAGAGACTGCAGCTGACCAAGCCAAGAGCGCTTCTGAGGCAGCTCGGGCGAAGGCTGATGAGGCTACGGATAAGGTGATAGAGCACACGGAGAGCTTCGCGGAGCGCAAGGCGCGCTATGACCGCGAGCGCAAGGCGCGCAAAGAGGCTGAGGCTCGGGCGCGCGAAGCTGCAGAGGCAGAGGCCCAGGCGAAAGCCGAAGCCGATCCGCGCACAGACGTCCCTTCCAAGACGGCCATGCCGGCAGAAGAGGCTGGCTCAGGCGAAGAGCGCGCCTCGGAAGCGGTTCGCGGTGCTGATGCAGGGAGCGCTTCGAAGGAGGTGTCCTGATCCATGCCCATCGGTCCGGCCAGGATGCCGCTGTTCGATCACTTGGGCGAGCTGCGCATGCGGCTCGTGCGCATCGTCGCGTGCCTTGCGGTGGCGGTCTGCGTGTTCTATTTCGCTGCTCCTCAGATGGGACAGTTCTTGCTCATCCCCATCGCGGAGTTCTTGCCCTTCGACGCGAACACAGGATATGTGGACCTCGTGGCGCTCGATCCGTTCGAAGCTTTCGCGGTCAGGTTCGAGATCGCATTCTTCTTCAGCTTGGTGGCCACCTCACCCGTCATCCTCTGGCAGCTTTTGGCCTTCTTCCTGCCAGCGCTCAAGCCCAAGGAGCGCAAGTGGTTCACGCCCACGTTCATCGTGGCTGTCATCCTGTTCATCTTGGGCGTGGTCTTCTGCTATGCCGTCATCTTGAATGCGGCGTTCCAATGGCTCACTGACCAAGCCATGGGGCTTGGCTATGTGGAGCCGCGCATGAGCTCGTATATCGACATCATCATCAAGTTCGAGATCGCCTTCGGCTTCGCCTTCGAGTTGCCGCTGGTCATCTTCTACCTGGTCATCTTCGACGTGGTTCCTTACAAGAAGCTGCGCCAGAGCTGGCGGGTGGTCTACATCGTGCTCTTGGTGCTCTGTGCCGTCATCACGCCGGACGCCTCTCCGGTGACCATGCTCCTTCTCTTCGCAGCCCTGATCGCGCTCTATGAGATCAGCCTGTTCATGGCGCGCATCGTGCTGGCGCGGCGCATCAAGCGCCAGAATGCCGACCTTGCGGCTGAGGAAGCGGAGTAGATGCACGAACTGGGGATCATGACGGGCGTCATGGATTCGGCGCGCACGGCCGCAGAGGGGGCCGGTGCTCAGAGGCTTCTGGGCGTGACGCTGTCGGTGGGCGAGATGACCGAGGCCATCGAAGATGCGCTCCAGTTCGCGTTCGAGGCGCTGTGTGAAGGAGATCCATTCTTCGAAGGCGCCACGCTCACCGTGAACATGATCGCGCCGAAGAGCCGCTGCTTGGAGTGCGGATGCGAATTCGCCCACGATCGGTTCCATATGTTCTGCCCTGCATGCGACAGCTTCGCCACTCAGCTCATCGCTGGGCGCGAACTGCAGATAGATTCCATCGAAGTGGACCTGCCTGATGATGAGGAGCAACGCTGATGGCCAAGCACATAGATATGAAGCAGCCCATCCTGGACAAGAATGACGCTATCGCCTCTGAGCTGCGGGCGCGCTTCGCCGAGGCCGGCGTGTTCGTGTTGGATCTGTTGGCAAGCCCGGGGTCAGGGAAGACCTCTACCATCTTGGCCACCATCGATGCGCTGCGCGATGAGTTCAACATCGCGGTCATCGAAGGGGATATAGCAAGCTCGGTGGACGCAGAGAAGATAAAGGCTCAAGGGACGGCGGCTGTGCAGATCAACACGGGCGGCGCATGTCATCTGGAGAGCGCCATGATCCGTCGTGCGGTGGATGTGCTGGACCTCGACCGGCTGGATCTCATCATCATAGAGAACGTGGGGAACCTGGTCTGCCCGACGGACTTCGATCTGGGCGAGAACGCGAAGGTCATGATCCTCTCCGTTCCCGAAGGGCACGACAAGCCTCTGAAGTATCCCGGCGTGTTCCAGGTCTCTGATGCGGTGATCCTGAACAAGGCGGATACCATGCCTGTGTTCGACTTCGACGAAGAGGAGTTCGTCTCGTCGGTGAAGCAGCTGAACCCGCGCGTGCCCATCTTCAAGATATCGGCCACCAAAGGGGATGGCGTGGACGCGTGGACCGCATGGCTGGCCGACCGCATTCGCGCCGCGCAGCTCTGATGCCCATGCGTTCGCTTTCGATGCCGTTGGTGCTGGAGGGGATATGCGCCCAGACGGCGGCATTCGTCCATGAGACAGGCTGCACCGATGTGCTCATAGGGCTTTCGGGAGGCGTGGATTCCAGCGTGGTGGCAGCTATCGCTTGCCAAGCGTTGGGGCATGACCATGTCCACGGCATCCTCATGCCAAGCCCCTACACATCTGCTGATTCCGTGCGCGACGCAACGGAGCTTGCGCAGAACCTGGGCATCAGCGTGCTCACGTTCCCCATCACGGATACCTTCGCCACGCTCTCCCGAGACCACGAAACCTACCTGGGCAAGCCCCTCTCAGGGCTTGCAGCTGAGAACACCCAAGCACGCCTGCGCATGTGCATCCTCATGGCGCTGTCAAATGAGCGCGGATGGCTGGTGCTGAACACCGGCAATCGCTCAGAGGCGGCGATGGGGTATTCTACCCTGTACGGGGATACCGTGGGTGCCTTCGCGCCTATCGGAGGGCTCTATAAGACCGAGGTCTATGCCTTGGCTGCTCATCTGAACGAGCAAGCCCAACAGGCAGGGGAGACGCCTCCCATCCCTCCCAACGTCTTGGTGAAGCCGCCAAGCGCTGAGCTTGCCTTTGGACAGACGGATGAAGCTTCTTTGGGCATTGCCTATGAGATCTTGGATCCTCTGCTGTTCCAAATGGTGGATGAGGGATGTGCGCCCGAGGATATCTCACCGGAGGCGCAAAGGGTCTGGGATCGCTACGTGCACAATGATTTCAAACGCAAGATGGAGCCACCATTCGCGAAGGTGGAAGGATAGACAAGGAGAAGAGATGAAAGCAGTCATTCCTGCAGCAGGCTTGGGCACGCGCTTCCTTCCCGCCACGAAGGCGGTTCCCAAGGAGATGCTCCTCGTGTGCGATCGTCCTGCCATCCAGTATGTGGTGGAAGAGGGTCTGGCATCAGATGCCGATGAGGTGGTCATCGTGAATGCGCGCACCAAGCAGGCCATCGAGGACCATTTCGCACCCGACCCGGATCTGGTGGCGCTGCTGCGCGAACGCGGCAAGGATGCGTATGCGGATGAGGTGGAGCGCGTGGGGAACCTGCCTGTCAGCTTCGTCTATCAAGATGAGGCGCTCGGGTTGGGGCACGCTGTGCTCTGCGCTGCGGACAAGACGGGCGCCGATCCTTTCTATGTGCTCTTGGGGGATGTGCTCGTGCCGGACAATGAGATGTTGCCAGCCATGCAGAAGGTCTCAGACCAGCATGGCGGGGCATCCGTCATCGCCGTCATGCCCGTGGCTGACGAAGAGGTGGATCGCTTCGGCGTCATCGCGGGCATTGAGGTGGAGCCAGGTGTCTGGAAGGTCAACGGGTTGGTGGAGAAGCCGCCTGCAGAGGAGGCGCCCACCAATCTTGCCGTGTTCGGGCGGTATCTGCTGACACCGCGCATCATGGAGCTCCTCCGCGAAGTCAAGCCAGGCGTGGGTGGGGAGATCCAGCTCACTGACGCCTTGGATGCGCTCCTGCAAGAAGAGGAGATGTACGCGTTGGTGGTAAGCCCGAAGGATGGCTTCGATACAGGCACGCGCGAAAGCTGGCTTGCCACGAACAACGCGTTGGCTGCCAAGGGCTAGTGCAAAAGCGAACAGATGTGCTAATATGCTTCCATGAATACGAACTCCCTGTTCCAAGAGATGGAAGACGCGAATCGGCTGGCCTCGGCGCCTCTGGCCGTGCGCATGCGTCCACGCACCTTAGACGACATCGTCGGTCAGAAGGAGGCCATCGGCCCTGACAGCTGGTTGCGCCAAGCCATCCAGTCAGACACCTTGAGCTCGGTCATCCTCTACGGGCCTGCGGGTACCGGGAAGACCTCTATTGCGCATGTCATCGCAAAGACCACCAACGCCTGCTTCGTGGAGGTATCTGCCATCGGCGGCACCGTCTCTGACCTGCGTCGAGAGATCAATGACGCGGATAAGCGCTTGGCCACCACGGGCGCGCGCACCATCTTGTTCGTGGATGAGATACATCGCTTCAGTCGAAGCCAGCAAGATGCGCTTCTGCATGCGGTGGAAGACCGCGTGGTCGTGCTCATCGGCGCCACCACGGAGAATCCCTTCTTCGAGGTCAATTCCGCGCTCATCTCTCGTTCACGCGTCGTGCAGCTGAGCTCCCTGTCCGATGAGGATGCCGAAGAGCTCATTAGTCGCGCGGTGGCTGATGAGCGGGGTCTTGCCGGTGCCATCACGGTGGATGCGGACGCGGTGGATGCCATCGTGATGCTCTCTGGTGGTGATGGCCGCAGCGCCCTCACCACGCTGGAGCTGGCTGCTGACCTGGCGCGTGCAGAGGAAGGCGTGCTCACTCGTGACATGGTCATGAAGGCCAATCCACACCGCAACATCCCTTATGACAAGAACAAGGATATGCACTATGACGTCATATCCGCGTTCATCAAATCCATGCGCGGATCGGATCCGGATGCGGTGCTGTACTGGTTGGCGCGCATGATCGAAGGCGGGGAGGATCCGAAGTTCATCGCTCGGCGCATCTTCATCTGCGCAGCGGAGGATATCGGCAATGCGGATCCGCAAGCGCTCCTCATAGCCCATGCGGCATTCAAGTCAGCAGAGGTAATCGGGTACCCCGAATGCCAGTTGATCTTGGCGCAAGCGGCAACCTACATGGCGCTGGCTCCCAAGTCGAATTCGGCTTGCGGCATCTTCGAAGCGCGCGCTGAGGTAGCACAAGGTCCGGTACGTGCGGTGCCGGATAATCTGCGCGACAGGCATCGCCCGGGATCGGAGGATTACGGCACCTACAAGTATCCCCATGACTACCCGGGAGGATGGGTGGATCAGCAATATCTGCCCGATGGCCTTGAGAAGGGCGCGTTCTATCATCCGGGTGAGCGCGGATGGGAAGCGTACCGCACTGAATCCGTCAAGCGCGATAGGGAAGCATGATGACCACTGACGATGAGTTCCGACGCCCGCCCACCGAAGATGATGACGGGTATGACCCGTATTCGGATAGACCGGCTGATGAGCCAGTCTATGAAGAGGACCCCTGGCGGTGAAGCTGCGCTTACGGTCGTTCGCTCATCCCTCGGCGCCGCTTCTCTTCGATGACCATCTCAGAGGTTCCTTGCACATCTGCGCGTACGCGGTCAAGCTCTTCTGCCAGCTTCGCATCAGCAAGCTCAGCCACCAGCGCTTCCGCTTCCCGGGCTGCTTCGGCGTCATCATGGCAGAGCGCTTCAGTGTTGCCCTTCGCAGCGATGAAGGATACGCCCTTGCGCTCAGCGGCTTTCGCTTGTAGATAGAGCAAGGTGAATCCAGCCACGCCTGCTACAAGAGATGCAAGCAAGATGGCAAGCTTCGCCTGCGTAACCAAAGCAGCGTCTGCGTAGGCCAGATTCGCCACGAAGATGGCCATGGTGAACCCCACCCCGCCTAGGATGGCCGCACCCAGCATGTGCTGCCAGTTCACATTCTCAGGGAGCCTCGCCACCTTCAGCTTCACGCACAGCCAGCTGAAGAGCATGATGCCCGTTGCCTTGCCTACCACCAAGCCGAAGAAGACGCCCAAGACCACGTTGCCCGTGAGCATCTGGGCCACATCAGAGCCCGTGAGGGAGACGTCTGCATTCGTGAGCGCGAACAGGGGCAGGATGGCGAAGTAGACCCAGGGATAGATGGCGTGCTCCAGCCGCACCGCTGGAGGCACCACCTGCTTTGACACATGGGAGAGGGATGAGACGGTGCTCAGGTACTTCTTCTGCGCGATGAGCGGAGCGTCATCGTCGTGATAGGTGTCAGCCAGCTGCACGCGCTCATCTGACCAGCGCAGGAAGTTCTCCATATTGACGCGGCTGTCTGAGGGGATGGTGAAGGCCAGAAGGACGCCTGCGATGGTGGCATGGACGCCGGATAGATAGACGCAGAGCCAGAGCACGCAGCCCAAGAGCATATAGGGGATGAGCGAATAGACATGGCTGCGGTTCAGCGCGATGAGCGCGATGAGCACCACGGCAGCTGCTGCAAGCCATGCCAGATCAGGGCTCTCTCCGTAGAAGATGGCGATCACCAGGATGGCGATGATGTCATCGGCAACAGCCAACGTGGAGAGGAAGACGCGCACGCCGTTCGGCACGCGATTGCCCAACAAGGCCAAGATGCCCAAGGCGAAGGCGATGTCTGTGGCTGTGGGCACGCCCCAACCCTGAGCAGTGGCAGGGTCAGCGGCGTTGAAGGCAAGGTAGATCACGATGGGGACGGCTACGCCGCCGATAGCGCCGATGATGGGCAGCGCCGCTTGGCGGATGTTCGTCAGCTCTCCCACGGTCATCTCGTATTTGATCTCAAGGCCCACCAGCAAGAAGAACACCGCCATCAAGATGTCGTTGATGGCATGAGCAAGCGACATGTGACCGGCAAGAGGTCCCAGCTGGATGCCGATGTCGTTGTGATGCCACAGATCATAGAAACCCTCATAGGCACCCGTGTTCGCCACCACGAGCGCTATCACGGCGGCCAGCAGCATGACGCCGGCAGCGCGCGTAGAGGAATGCGTGAAGCTCAAGAGCTTGCGGATGCGGCGGTTGTGCCCTTGCACCTCATCGATGTAGATGCCATGGGGGTCAGGGTCGGAAGGGGTCGGCTGCGTGGTGGGGCTCACCTTCGGCACCGCGCACGTAGGCCCTGCTTGGGTTAGCTGCTCTTGTGTGTCATCCGGCGCATTCGTCATCTTCAGCTCTGCTTTCGCTGGCTTGTCAGGTGCGATCATGGGATCTGGAGCACCGCTCTTTTCCCTTCAAGGGATGATATCAGTGCCCGTGAGCGTTCATGACTGCTTCAGTCATCGTTTTGTCATCGTTACGGTTCAGTTGGCCTTCCGCGTACGTTCATGCGCTATCCTTGAATGTGATATTGACCGACTCGACCAAAGGATGGACAGTTATGGATGTCACCGTTTCCGGACGAAAGATGCCCATTAGCGATTCTCTCAAGAAGTATGCCGAAGACAAGATCGGCAAGACCGTCACACAGCTGGAAGTCGGCGCCATCGCGTGCGAGATAGTCCTGTACCGAGAGAAGAACAAGGCCATCCCCAATGCAGCGGTGTGCGAAGTCACGGTCATCATGCCGGGCCATGTGGCGCGCGTGGAGGAGAGCGAAGAGGACATGTTCGCCGCCATCGATGTCTCTGCCGCCAAGATCGCTCGCCAGCTGCGCAAGTTCAAGACGCGCGTGCAGTCCAAGCGCACGCGCAAGAACGAGCAAATGGTCGACTACCAGCATGAGGACAGCCATCCTGAATCAGAGCTGGATCTGGACCGCCTCATGGATGAGCTCACCGAAGATGAGATCGTGCGTCGCAAGAAAATCCCCTATTCGCCCATGACCGAGGATGAGGCCATGGTGGAGATCGATCTTTTAGGGCATGACTTCTTCGTCTATACCGACCGCGATTCGGGCAACGTGCACGTGCTCTACCGGCGCGGGGACGGGTCATTGGGCTTGCTGATGCCCGAAGACGACGAGTAGATCCCCCTTCTCAATGGCCAAGCGCAGCGCGTCTCAGCGCTGCTATGGAATACAGGCTCCCGAAGGCGACGACCATGCCTTCGGGAGTCGCTTTCTTCAGAGCCGCGTCCATGGCTTCTACTGGGTGCGCACAGATATGGATGTCTGCGTTCGGGTCAAGGGATGAGATGAGGTCAGCCAGCGCAGCGGCAGGAAGCGCGCGGGGGTTTTCCGGCTCATACACATAGAAGGTGCGAGCATGCCCGATGTGGGGCTCTATGATGGCGCGCACATCCTTGTCCGCCAGGACGCCTATGACGAAGACGGGATCACGGACGTCTGTGAGCGCTTGCATCTCCTGCAAGGATGCTGACAGCGCGGCAGAGCCATCTTCGTTGTGCGCTCCATCCACGATCGTCCATGGCCTATCCCGCAGCACTTCGAAGCGGCCTGTCCAGGTAGCCTCAGCGATCCCGGTGTGGATGGAGCTCTCTGAGATCGGCCAACCGTGCGCTTCCAAGATGCGCGCCGAGACGATGGCAAGGGCGGCGTTCTCAGGTTGATAGGCACCGAGAAGAGAGGTCTCGAAGCGCTCGCCCTGATAGGAAAAGGTGCGCGTGAGGTTGTACGTAAGATGCGCATCGCTTATGCATGTCGGATCCACGACGGTGAGAGGGCATCCTTTCGCTTCGCAGATCCGCTGGATGACCGCACGGGCAGCAGGCGCTTGCGTGCTGGATGTGCAGGGCACGCCCTCTTTGATGATGCCTGCCTTCTCCTGAGCGATCTGCTCTAGGGTCTCTCCCAACAACGCGGTGTGATCGAGGCCTATCCGCGTGATGGCGCAAAGGTCAGGGTGTATGACATTGGTGGCATCGAGGCGTCCGCCAAGGCCCACTTCCAAGATGCAGATATCGCACGCCTCATGGGCGAAATGCACGAGCGCCACCGCGCACATGAGCTCGAATTCGGTGGGGTGCTCTCCTAAGGTGCGCTCAACGGCCAATGCGGCCTCTTTGACGCGCAAGGTGCAGCGCGCAAGCGCTGGAGAGGGGATGTCATGGCCGTCTACGCGGATGCGCTCTTCGAAGCGCTCGATGTAGGGACTCGTGAACAGGCCGCATTTCAAGCGTGCAGCGCGGCAGATGGCATCAAGGTATGCGCAGGTGGATCCCTTGCCGTTGGTCCCGGCTACATGCACGAAGCGCAACATTCGCTCGGGGTTTCCCAGCTCGTCGCAAAGCAGGCGCATGCGCGCAAGGCCGAGGCTCACCTTCTGCCAGCGCGGTTCGTTGATGTAGGCTATCGGATCGAATCCCATGGCTAGCAGGGTAGCACGACCATCCGCTTCCCGTGGTGTGTGCATGGTACAGACGTGCTTGTGGAATAATGGCTCATGCACCCTGATATCGACAGCCAAGGAGGCTTCCATGGACACGGCAGGCATCGTGTTGGCAGCAGGAGCGGGAACGCGGATGAAGTCCAAAAGACCCAAGGTCACCCATGAGCTCTTGGGACGCCCGCTGGTGATGTGGCCCATCTGCGCCTTGAAGGAAGCTGGCATTGCGGATATATGCGTGGTGGTGGGCCCTGAGGACACCCAGGTCTCAGAGCTCGTCTCGGGTGCGGCGCACACCGCCGTGCAACAGCAGAAGCTGGGCACCGCTGATGCGACCAAGGCAGCCATGGATACGGCGGAGCTGGCTACCTTCGAAGGCAATGTCGTGCTCGTCTACGGGGACTGCCCGCTGCTCTCCGCCGACACCATCCGGCATCTGGTGGATGTGCGCATCCAGGAGGATGCCGCCTGCGTGGTCCTCACGTTCAAGGTGGAAGAGCCATTCGGTTACGGGCGCATCATCCGCGAGGATACGTTCTCATCCGATGTGCCTACAGGCCAGGTCGTGGCCATCGTGGAGGAGAAGGATGCTGATGAGGAGCAAGCGCGCGTGCGCGAATGCAATTCGGGCTTCTACTGCTTCGATGCCGCTGCGCTGAGAAGCGCTCTTGTTCAGGTGGGGTGCGATAACGCACAAGGGGAGTACTACATCACCGATGTCGTGGAGATCTTCCGCGCGCAAGGCTCGAAGGTGGTCGCGCTCGAAACGGAGGATGCGCTGGAGTGCTATGGCGTCAATTCGCGCATGCAGCTGGCCGAGGCCACGCGCATCATGCAGCGTCGGATCAATGACGCGCACATGGCCTCGGGCGTCACCATGCTGGCGCCTGACCTTGTCTGGATCGGGCCTGACGTTGAGATAGAGCCTGATGTGGAGCTGCTCCAGAACGTGACGCTCATGGGCAGCACGCGCATCGGAGAGGATTCGGTGATCGGTCCGGATACGCGTCTTGCGAACACGATCGTAGGCCGTGGCTGCACGGTGGATGAGACGGTGGCGCTTGATGCGCGCATCGATGATGGCGCCACCACGGGACCGCGCGCCTATCTGCGCCCGGGTGCTCATCTGTGCCGTGGGGCGAAGGCAGGCACGCATGTTGAGATCAAGAAGTCAACCATCGGCGAAGGCTCGAAGGTGCCGCATCTCTCCTACATCGGAGATACCACGATGGGATCGGGCGTGAATGTGGGCGCGGGCTCCATCACCTGCAATTACGATGGCACCCATAAGCATCCCACCGTCATCGGTGACGACACATTCATCGGCTCTGACACCATGATGGTAGCGCCGGTGAACATCGGTTCGAACGCGACCGTGGGAGCAGGATCGGTCATCACCAAGGATGTGCCCGATGACGCTCTTGCCGTGGCCCGCGCGCGCGAGAGCATCTACGACGGATGGACGCCAGCGCACCGGAAATGAGCGCTTCTTGAGACACGATGAGCGCTTGAGCGCATACAATGCCCTTGCACCCTGATCCGAGAGGAACCACACCATGACCGAGATGCAGAAATCCCTCGCTTTGTTCTCCGGCTCCATCAGCCCAGAGGTGGCTGAGAAGATAGCCGACCAGCTTGGCGTCGACCTTGGCAATGTGAAGTTGGAGAAGTTCGCCAACGGAGAGATCTATGCCCGCTTCATGGAGAGCCTGCGCGGGGCAGACGTGTTCCTCATCCAGTCAGTGGCAGGGAACGGGGACGCGGATGTGAACGATGCGCTCATGGAGCTCTTGATCATGGCTGATGCCGCCAAGCGCGCCTCGGCGCGCACCATCACTGCGGTCATCACCCATTACGGCTATGCCCGCCAAGACCGCAAAGCCGCAGCGCGCGAGCCCATCACAGCGAAGCTGGTGGCGAATCTGATCACCACCGCCGGCATCACGCGCGTGATGACCATCGACCTGCATCAGGGTCAGATCCAAGGCTTCTTCGACATGCCGGTGGACCACCTGACGGCACTGCCTATCCTGGCGGATTACTTCAAGGCGAAGAACTTCCCCGAAGGCAAGATCTGCGTGGTGTCCCCTGATGTGGGTCGTGCCAAGGCTGCGAAGAAGCTCTCGGATATGCTGGAAGCTGACTTGGCCATCATGCACAAGGGTCGTCCGGGTCACAACAAGGCTGAGATCACCGCCCTCATCGGCGATGTCGAGGGCAAGATCTGCATCATCAACGATGACATGATCGACACCGGCGGCACCATCGTAGCAGCTGCTGATACGCTCAAGGCCAACGGTGCTGAAGAGGTCTATATCTGCTGCACGCATCCCGTGTTCTCAGGACCGGCCTATGAGCGGCTTGAGAACGCGCCAGTGGAAGAGGTGGTGGTCTGCGACACCATCCCTGTGCCCTTGGAGAAGCAAACGGGCAAGATCAAGGTGGTGAGCGTGGCGCCTCTGTTCGCACGCGCCATCGCGAATGTATACAACAACGGTTCGGTGAGCTCTTTGTTCGACCCGGATTTCGCGCTCTAAGTGGGACTGTTCGGCAAGCAGGAGCCCGTTGACTGGCTCATCGTCGGGTTGGGGAATCCCGGAGAAGAGTACGCGTGCACGCGGCATAATGCAGGTTTTCGCGTCATCGCGGAGCTGGCAGATGAGGCAGGTGCGCGCTTCTGGAAGAGCTCATGCGGCGCGAAGGTGGCCTATGGGCATCTGGCTGGGCAAAGCGTGCTGCTGGCCATGCCGCAGAGCTTCATGAACGCCAGCGGCGGACCGGTGGCGAAGCTCGTCCGGGAATATGGAGTGAAACCGGATCATCTCATCGTCATCCATGATGAGCTGGATATAGAGCAAGGCACCATACGCGTGAAGTTCGGGGGCGGTCATGCGGGCCACAATGGTCTGCGCTCCATCTGCGACAAGCTCTGCACGCGGGACTGGTATCGCGTGCGCATCGGCATCGGGCGGCCGCCGGGACGCATGGCTGTCTCTGACTACGTGCTCCGCTGCCCGCGCGGTGAAGAGGATGATCTCTTCGCTCAGGCTGTGCATAGGGGAGCAGAGGCGGTGCCTTATCTCATGGAGCACGGCCTTGCGAAGACGCAGAGCAGGTTCAACGGATGACCTATCGGACGGTCCAAGGCGAAGCATCAGCGGAGATCGTCGAGAAGAAGTCCCGCTTCATCGCACATCTTGCCCATGTGGAAGACAACGATGAGGCAGTGGCGTTCTTAGAGCGCATCCGACAGGAGAACCAACAGGCCAAACACAACGTCTATGCGTATCTCTTGAGGAGCGGCCGCACGCGCTATTCCGATGATGGCGAACCGGCTCAGACCTCAGGGTTGCCGACGTTCCAAGTGCTGGAGCACGCGCATCTTGCAGACATCATCTGCGTGACCACCCGCTATTTCGGTGGCGTGTTGTTGGGTACGGGAGGGCTCGTGCGGGCCTATACCCAAGCAGCACAAGCAGCTTTGGCGGTGGCGCACGTCGTATCCATCTCAACATGCGTGGATGTGAGCGTGACGGTGCCCTATCCCGAATACGATGCGGTGCTGCGCCGCGCCCAGGATGCGGGTGCGAAGGTCATGGGCTCAACGTATACGGATACGGTGCAGCTGGATCTGCGCATCTTGGCAGAGGACGCCGATCGTCTGGTGCGCGTCCTTACGGAAGCCTCCCGCGGACAAGCGCTCATCACCGCAACAAAGCCCTTCGATGCCGCATTCTGATGCTTTTACGAAAGGCGCGTTGCAGAGGCGAGGATGGCCTGTGCGCTTTCGGGGACGGCCAAGGTGACAGTGCCCATGTTCGTCTCCACGGTGATGATGGAGGGATCGTCGTAGGCGGTGATCGTCGCGTCTATGCCGTCGTAGGCTATGTTCGCTGTCTCTTGCGCAACGGCGCCTTCGGGCAAAGGCGCCACCTGCCAGCTTTGCACGTCAAGCTCATCGATCATGTTCTGAACAGCCGCTTCGGGGATGCCGGTGGCAGAGGAGATGCGTCCAGCATTCTCTCGCAAGAGCTCGTCTGCTCGTTCCTTGATGCCGATAGCATCGAGAGCTGCGTTCGCTGCGTTCGCAGTGGCTTGATCAGCCACCTTCGAGACGGGATTCTCCAGACCGTTTTGCGCCAAGATGAGCCCACCTGCAACGAGCATGATGCAGGCAAGGAGCACAGCGGCTATGGTCTTCCAAAGCTTCTTCATCGAGGCCATTCTACCTTGCGTGCAACGGGGCCCTACCTGAGGTTGTAGGGGATGATGGTCTTCGGGAGGCCGTCTGATCCGTAGATGATATCTGGCTCGCCTGCGATGAGCGGGCGGAAGTAATCCAGCGCTTCTGATGTGATGCCACCGTAGTCCGGGAGCATCCACTCTGTCGGGAATGCCTTCACGAAGTTCGCGAACTCAGCAGCAGGTCCAGCGAAATATGCGGGCATGTAAGCACCATCAGGGGTGGCTGCGCGCTTCACGCCCACCACTTGAGCCGTGAAGTCGGGATCGGCTGAGCGCATGTGCGCTGACAACCCCAGATCGAAGGCTTCGGTGACGTCCACCTTCGACTGCGCGAAGTTGGAGGAGCGAGCGGCGCGAGAGAGGTCCTGCACCACACCGCGGGGCGCGATGCCCGCATCCACGATCATCTGCTTCAACGTGAGGGCAGCGCCTCCCAAGACCGCATGCGCGAACCCATCATTGGCGCTCTCGCCAGCGGAGAGGTAGGTGCCATCAGCATAGTGTGCGCCTTCGCTCACGACGATATAGCACGAACCCTGCGCATCCATCTTCTGCTGCACCTGCTCAAGGAACGCATCGCGAACGAAGTCCATCTCCGGCAAGACGACCAGGTCGACATCGCCGGTCAGACAGCAGCTAGCTGCCAGCCATCCTGCGTCGCGCCCCATGGTCTCGAGCACGAAGACCTCGGGGCGCGTGTAGGCGTCATAGTCCAGCTTCGTGGCATGGGTGATGAGATTCGCAAGCTTGGCGGCGGAGGGAAAACCCGGGCAATGGTCCGGTGGGACCAGGTCGTTGTCCACGGTCTTCGGGATGCCCACGAACCGCTTGTCAGAGCCCGTGTTGGCAGCCCATTCTGAGAGCGCATCCACCGTATCCATGGAGTCATTGCCCCCGATATAGAACATGGTATCTATGTCGTGCTCGTCCATGACCTCCAGCACGCGCTTGAAGTCAGCATCTTGTCCGCGCTTCATCTTGTAGCGGCAGGTGCCCAGAGCCGATGAAGGGGTCTGCTTCAGGATCTCTAGCTCTGGTGCAGGCACATCGGTCAGGTCATAGAGCTTGCCTTCCAAGACGCCCTCCACGCCGTGGATGCCGCCCAAGACCTTGTCGTAGATGGGGTTCAGCTGATTGGCCTTGATGACGCCCGCCAAAGAGGCGTTGATGACGGCAGTGGGCCCACCGGATTGTGCTACCAGGCAATTCCCCATGATCGGCTCCTTTACGTTCGATGCTCAGAGATGCCCATCGATTATAGGCGTAGCTGCAGTGCACTTACAGCAGTGCGCCACATGTTCATCATTCCGTTTTCGTGGAATTTCCCACGGCCTCTTCCATCTGTGCGAAAATGTCAGAAAAGAGACCAAGAGGTACAAAGAGGCTCATCCGATGACGACTCGTTTCAGGATGCGCACATGCGCACCAGGTGCGGTCGCGCGCATACGCGAAGCGCATCCAATGCCGGCGTTCATGGCGCGCACGCTCGCGAATAGGGGCATAGACACACCCCAGGCGGTAGAAGCATACCTGCATCCCTCGTTGGCTGCAGATTGGCATAACCCCTATGAGATGCCGGATATGGACAAGGTCGTGGAAGCGCTGTCCTGCGCCATGGACCAGGGCAAGCATATCATCGTCTTCGGTGATTTCGATCTGGATGGCATCTCTGCCACCACGGTCCTCACGCGCGGTCTGCGCGAGATGGGCGCTCATGTCACACCTTTCATACCCAAGCGCGCAGAAGAGGGGTATGGCCTGTCCATGGCGGCCTTTGAGCGCATGGCGCCGCTGAAGCCCGATCTCATCATCACCGTGGATTGCGGCATCGCGTGCAAAGATGAGGTGGCGGCCATCCAAGATGCGGGCATCCCGGTGATCGTCACGGACCATCATGAGGCGGGAGACAAGGTGCCTGTGGGCATTCCCGTATGCGACCCGAAGGCCATTTCGGGTCATGTCAGCGCGCCTCTGGCAGGTGTCGGCGTCGCGCTCAAGGTGGTGCAAGCGCTCGGCGGCGCCCGTGGATGGCCGCATCTCTGGCGTTCCTATACCGATCTTGCCACCTTGGGCACCGTAGCTGACCTCATGCCCATGGTAGGGGAGAATCGCGCGCTCGTATCTGATGGCTTGGCGCGCATGAACGATGCGCCGCGTCCGTGCATCGCCGCGCTCATCGGACGCGCGAAGCCCGATGGCAAGCCGCTCACATCCACCAACTTGAGCTTCTCGCTCATCCCGCGTCTCAATGCGGCGGGGCGGATGGGGGATGCGGATCGGGCGCTGACATTGCTCATGAGCGATGACTTCGACGAGTCTTGCCGTCTGGCTGATGCCCTGGAAGAGATCAACGACCTGCGTCGCGAGAAGGAGGCAGAGGTCGCCGAAGCGGCGAAGGCCGTAGCAGCGAAGAGGTATGCGGGTGAGCGATCCCTTGTCGTGGCAGGGGAAGGGTGGCACGAAGGCGTCAAGGGGATCGTGGCATCTCGGCTCGTCAGCACCTATCACGTGCCTGCCATGGTGTTCTCCATCATGGACGGCGAGGCTCGCGGGTCAGGCCGCTCCTACGGGCAGGTCAACCTCTTTCGCGCCATTGAGAGCGTATCTCATCTGCTCACGCGCTTCGGCGGTCATGAGGCGGCGGTGGGCGTCACGTTGCCCGCAGAGAGGCTGCCTGAGTTCGAGCGTGCGCTCGAAGCGGCCATGCAAGCGCTTCCTGAAGAGCAGTTCGAATGCATGCTGGACATAGACGCAGAGGTCAGCCTCTCTGATCTCACGCAAGAGAATGTAGAGGCGCTTCAGGCGCTCGCGCCTTTTGGGCAGGAAGCGCCTGAGCCGCGTTTCTTGGTGCGCAACGTCTCGTTGGCTCATGGCCGCGCGGTGGGTGCAGGTAAGAACCATTTCTCGTTCCAGCTGACCGATGGACGCACGAGCGTATCCTCCATCATGTTCAATTGCGCAGATCTGGAGAGCTACCTTATAAGCGACCGGCTGGCAGATGTGGCCTTCACGGTGCAGATAGATGAATGGCGTGGGCGCAGGAATGTGAAGGCCATGGTGGACGCCATCTCTCCGGCGCGCCCGTGCGCCGCGCTTTGCAACCTGTTCGACCCGCAGGTGGCGGCGTTCTTCGACGACCTCTTCACGGCATGCGATGGAGGCGATGTCGGCGTCATGGAGCGAGGAGACCACCAAGAAGGGGGTCAAGGCGCTGACAGGCGTGTGCGCGAGGTGCGTGAGCAGTGGGAGCAGCTTAGCCGCACCGATCCGCAGGCGCTGCGAAGCCAGCTCATCGAGGCCATCATCGGAGCGGGCCGCTTGCATCCGGCCCAAGCAGAGATACTGGAGCTGCTTGCGCAGGGCACATCCACGTTAGGGATCATGGCTACAGGACGCGGGAAATCGCTCGTCTTCCAGGTCCATGCGGCCATGCTCGCGCTCACGGAGGGCAAGGCGAGCCTCTTCGTCTATCCCTTGCGTGCGCTCATGGCTGACCAGGCCTTCCATATGGAGCGACAATTCGCACGCTTCGGCCTTGTCTGCCGCGTGCTCAACGGCGAATGCAGCGCTTGCGAGCGGGAAGAGGTGTATGCCGGTCTTCGCGCAGGAGATGTGGACATCATCATGACCACCCCAGAGTTCCTCGCGTTCCATGCTGATCGCATCGCGGCCACGTCGCGGATCGGCTTCATGGTGGTGGATGAGGCGCACCATATCGGTCAGGCCAAAGCGGGCACGCGCCCTGCCTATGCCATGCTGGATGCCACGTTGCAGAAGATCGGCGCGCCGCTCGTGCTGGCGCTCACTGCCACCGCCCCTTCGGATGTGTCACGAGCAGCCATGCAGACCTTGCGCATCCGCAGCAGCGTCATCGACGATGCCAGTCGGGATAACCTGCATTTGGATGATCAGCGCAACATCCGCAACCGGGATGACTATCTTGCCCATATCGTGGCCAGCGGGCAGAAATGCGTGGTGTATGTGAATTCTCGCGAGCAATCCGTGGGCGTCGCACGTCGTTTGCGCAGACGCGTACCCCAGCTGGCACTGCAGATCGGCTTCTACAACGCAGCGCTCTCGCGCGAAGAGCGCAAGCGCATCGAAGACCTCTTTCGCACTGGGCAGTTGCAGGTGCTCGTTGCCACCTCTGCATTCGGAGAGGGGATAGATATCCCTGATATCCGCCATGTCGTGCTCTATCACATGCCCTTTTCGGATGTGGAGTTCAACCAGATGAGCGGGCGGGCGGGCCGCGACGGGCAGGATGCGTGGGTGCATCTGCTCTATGGTCGCGCGGATGTTTCCATCAACGAGCGCATCTTGTCTGAGATGACACCGTGTCGGGACGTCATGGCGCAGATCTATCGCCGCATGAAGGCGTTGCAGGCAGAACGTCCAGGTCAGATGATATCTCTGGGCATGTCCGAGCTTGCGCGCTTGGCAAGTGACGATGCGCGCATTGTCTCTCCCGAAGCCGCCCGATGCGGCATCTCGGTATTCACGGAATTGGGTCTCATCGAATCGACGAGGCGCTTCCAAGGAGGCTTCGAGGTGCACGGCTTCCGCGTGCGCGAAGGCGCTTCGAAGGTGGAGCTGACCGATTCCGTTCGCTATCAGGAGGGCCTCGATGAGCTGGCAGGATTCAAGCAGTTCTGCGAGTGGGCTATGATGTGCGATGTGTCGGGGCTCACGGGTCGGATCATCCATCCGATCACGCCAGAGGATGAGGATCAAGGAAGATGACGGGTAAAGCTGAGGCTCTCAAGGGATTCAAGACGCCGGACGAGGCATTCGCGGAGCTGAATGACCTGGCCAGCGGATACATGTCTGCGCCTGAGCGTGACATGTTGACGCGCGCATACCGCTTCGCGTCGGCGGCCCATGAGGGGCAGAAGCGCAAATCTGGCGAGCCGTTCATCGTCCATCCCATAGAGGTTGCCATCATCTTGGCCGATCTGCGCATGGATGCGGAGACGATATGCGCTGCGCTTCTGCATGACACGGTAGAAGACACGGAGATCACGGCAGAGGTGGTGGAAGAGGAATTCGGTCCGGATGTGCGCCAGCTGGTGGAAGGCGTGACGAAGATCACGCGCATCGAGGTGGAATCGCTCTCGGATGAGCAGGCGGCCACCATTCGCAAGATGCTCGTGGCCATGAGCAAGGATATCCGCGTGATCGTCATCAAGCTGGCAGACCGCTTGCATAACATGCGCACGCTGGCTTCCTTGCGCGAAGATCGACGCATCTTCAAGTCGCGTGAGACGCTGGACATCTATGCGCCTATCGCGCATCGGTTGGGCATCAATTCCATCAAGTGGGAGCTTGAGGACCTGGCTTTCTTCTATCTGGAGCCCAACAAGTACAAGCAGGTGAGCCGCATGGTCACCGATACACGCGCTGAGCGCGAGGAGTACTTGAGCAACGTCGTGGACATCATCGAGGCTGAGATGCAGAAGGTGGGCGTGGAGGCCAAGGTCATGGGACGCCCCAAGCATCTCTATTCCATCTACCAGAAGATGGCGAAGAAGGGCAAGGGCTTCTCTGAGATCTACGACCTCATCGCCGTGCGCATCATCGTTCCCACGGTAAAGGATTGCTATTCGGCGCTGGGAGCTGTGCATACGCTTTGGCATCCCATGCCGGGGCGCTTCAAAGATTACATCGCCATGCCGAAGTACAACATGTATCAATCCCTGCATACCACGGTCATGGGGCCGGCGGGACGTCCCCTTGAGGTGCAGATCCGCACCGAGGAGATGCACCGCGCAAGCGAATATGGCGTGGCGGCGCATTGGCGCTACAAGGAAGGTGGCGGCAAGGTCAGCGCTGATGAGCTGGACAAGCAGCTGGCGTGGCTGCGCGAGATGGTCGACTGGCAAGATGACACAGAGGATTCGCGCGAATTCCTGAAGTCGCTCAAGATGGATCTGGATAATGCCGAGGTCTACGTCTTCACGCCCAACGGGGATGTGAAGACGCTGCGCGCGGGCGCTACTCCGGTGGATTTCGCCTATGCGGTCCACACGGAAGTGGGCAATCATTGCGTGGGTGCGAAGGTCAACGGCGCCATCGTGCCGCTCACCTATGAATTGAAGGTGGGCGACCGCGTGGAGGTCCTCACGTCCAAGAACGCTTCGCCTTCGCGGGACTGGCTGAACATCGTGCGCACTCCGTCCGCGCGCAACAAGATTCGCAGCTACTTCTCCAAGGTCACGCGCTCCTCCGATCTTCAAGATGGGCGCGACGCGCTCTTGCGCGAGATGCGCAAGCATGGGCTGGGCCTGTCCTCTGCGCGCACCGCCAAAGCGCTTAAGAGCGTGTCTGAGGCTATGGGATTTACGGACCCCGACGATATGTATGTGCAGCTGGCGCGCGGCAAGGAGAGCGCGCAACATGTGGCGAACCGCTTGTTGAAGATCCTCGTGGACTCTGCGAACGAAGATGCAGAGAAGCCACGGCCGGGGGCAGGGGAGTACTCCACCGGTGTCATGGCACCCATGCTCACCAGCGTCAAAGGCCGCAAGAAGCACGAGACCCATTCGTCCAACGGCATCGTGGTCAAGGGTGTGGACGATATCCTGGTGCGCCTCTCGCGCTGCTGCAACCCCGTGCCAGGGGATGAGATCGTGGGATTCGTGACTCGTGGGCGCGGCGTCAGCGTGCACCGCGCGGATTGTCCTAACGCCGATGATCTGCGTCGAAACCCCGAGCGCATCATCGAGGTGCAATGGGAGGGAACGCCTTCGGCCTCGGCGCTCTACAAGATAGAGATCTACGTGGAGGCGCTCGACCGGATGAACCTTCTTTTGGATGTCACGAAGGTGCTCTCGGAAGTGGGTGCGAACGTCATCTCCTGCACCACCAACACGCACCGCGACGGTGTGGTGGAGATGCGCTTCTTGTTCGAAGTGGGGGATATCACCAAGATCGAGAACGCCATCGAGGGCTTGAAGGGGATCGATGGGGTGTTCGATGCGCGCCGCATGCTGCCCGGTGAGGCCGTGGGCGCTGCGAAGGGAGGGAATTAGATGCCTGAGGTCATGAGCGCAAGCGGGCTGTGCGTGGATGTGGAATGCATCGTCATGGGGCCGCTTCAGAACAACGTCTACATCCTCTCTGATGGAGAGGGCGCCATGGTGGTGGATCCAACAGAGGATGCCGAAGGCATCGCGTCTGCCCTTGCAGGCAGGAGGCTGGATGCCATCGTGCTCACCCATGGGCATTGGGACCACACGGGCGCTGCGGCTGATCTGCGCGAAGCGACGGGTGCAAAGGTCTTTGCGGGTGCGGCCGATGCGGATGGTATCGAGAGCCCCCGCGATGACGGCACGTCGCGCATAGCAGCTGCGTGTCCTGTGGATGTGCGCGTGAAGACGGGGGACATCGTCAAAGCGGGGAACATGGCATGGAAGGTGATCGAGACTCCGGGGCATTCACCGGGATCCATCTGTCTGTTCATCGTGCCACCCTTCGGCAACCATGCCGACGGCCTTCCCGTGCTCATCTCAGGAGACACGCTCTTCCGCGGATCATTCGGTCGGACGGACTTCGCAGGCGGCTCGGTGAAGGAGATGGCTGCGTCCATGAAGAAGCTGGCAGCGCTCCCGGACGACGTGGCGGTGCTTCCCGGGCACAACGGGCCCACGACCATTGGCAACGAACGGAGCACGTTCGCCATCTTCGGGGATGAACCAGAGGACTAGACCCTTACAATAGGGAACCGGCTCCGTCGCTTGGGATCGGAGCTATGGGGCTTGACTCTACGATGGAGGGGTTCTTGGATCTCAGCTGGTCGTTCTTCTTCGCTCAGCTTCTGAGCAATCCGCTTCTCTTGGTGGTGGCCATCCTGAACATCGGGGTGATCATCGTGAATGGCGCTACGGATGCTCCGAATGCCATCGCTACGGCGGTGTCCACGCGCGCCATGAGGCCGCGTCACGCCATCATCATGGCGGCCATCTGCAATTTCATCGGGCTTCTGGTCATCTCGTTCGTCTCTCCTGCTGTGGCGCAGACCATCTTCGGCATGGTGGATTTCGGCGGCAACTCGCATCAAGCGCTCGTGGCGCTCATGGCGGCCATGGTGGCCATCATCGTCTGGGGGGCTACGGCGTGGTGGTTCGGCATCCCCACCTCCCAGTCCCATTCGCTGATCGCTGGCCTCACGGGTGCTGCCATCGCTCTCATGAATGGCGTGGATGCCATCAACTGGAGCGAATGGGTGAAGGTCATCTATGGGATCGTGCTGTCCACGCTCATGGGATTTGCGTTAGGGTGGATCAACTTCAAGGTGATCCGGCGTCTCTTCGCCAATGCGAACCGCCAGAATGCGAACGTCTTCTTCCGGTGGGCTCAGATCATCGCAGGGGCTGGTGTGGCCTTCATGCATGGCGCCCAGGACGGGCAGAAGTTCATGGGCATCTTCATCTTGGCCATCATGATGGCAGCGGGCTTGGGCATGAGCACGGATGCACTGAGTTCTCTTCCCATCTGGTTGATGCTGCTCTGCGCGCTCACCATGGGAGTGGGCACGGCTGTTGGCGGCGAGCGCATCATCAAGAGCGTGGGCGTTGACATGGTGAAGCTGGAGGCGTTCCAAGGTTTCGCGGCAAGCCTGTCCACATGCGTGAGCCTGGCGGTGGCCACCTTTGGTGGCCTTCCGGTCTCTACCACGCACACCAACACCACAGCCATCATGGGTGTAGGAGCTGCGAAGAATCCAAAAGGCGTCAAATGGTCCATCGCCATAGATATGGTGAAGACCTGGGTGCTCACGTTCCCTGGGTGCGGCCTCTTGGGATTCATCTGCGCGAAGCTGTTCTTGATCATTCTGTGAGGAGAGGATCTGGTCATGGCCAAGAAGAACAAATTCAACTACTTCAAGGCGTACGAGAAGCTGACGAAGCTGGCAGTCCAGGAATCAGACCTCATGATAGAGACCATGAAGAGCTTCAAGGATCCCGAAGAGCTCATAGGGGCCATGGCATCCATGCATGAGTTCGAGAATCAAGGCGATGACATCAACCATGGCATCTTCGAGAATGCCGCTGTTGACTTCATGCCTCCCATCGACCGCGAGGATATCGTAGAGCTGGCTGCAGCGTTGGACAATGTGCTGGATTACATCGATGATGTCATCGGGCACATGTACATGTATTCCATCCAGGGCATTCCGGACAATGCCATGAAGATGGCTAAGCTCATCCGCGATTCAGCACAAGCGCTGGACAAGATGATCAGCGAGTTCCACAACTTCAAGAAGAACAAGAGGTTCCGGCAGCTTCTGGTGGACATCAACTCCTTCGAAGAGCAGGCCGACCAGCTCTACACCGAGGCTATGCATTACCTGCATACCAAAGAGAA
Source organism: uncultured Eggerthellaceae bacterium (assembly GCA_947565185.1). Taxonomy (GTDB): domain Bacteria; phylum Actinomycetota; class Coriobacteriia; order Coriobacteriales; family Eggerthellaceae; genus MGBC163016. The sequence continues at coordinate 43,565 of CANODU010000008.1, forward strand.
CCAAGAGGTCATGCATGTGCTCGTATGGTCTCGTATCTATGAGCGCATGGAGAAGTGCTGCGATGCC